>NZ_JBIMKE010000011.1:0-204337 GCF_043673425.1 Streptomyces sp. M41
TAAGCCTTACAGCGCCGATGGTACTGCAGGGGGGACCCTGTGGGAGAGTAGGACGCCGCCGAACAAATTTTGAGAAAGCCCCCGGCCGGGGATACCGGCACGGGGGCTTTCTGTATTTGTGGAGGAATAGAGTTCGGCTCTGAGGAACGGGGCGGATTTCTCAGAGCCCTCCGGCCACTCGGGTCATAGGCGGCCTGTGGTCTTGAGGGCCAGGTACGCGTCTGCCAGTGCCGGGGGGAGTTCCTCTGGGGTCGCGTCGACGACTGTGACTCCGTGACGGCGGAGTTGTTCCGCTGTGCGGTGGCGTTCGCTCTGCGCCTGGGCCGCTGCGGCGGCCTCGTACACGGACTCCGTGTTTCCGCGTGCCGCTGCCATGCGGGCGATGTGCGGGTCTGCAACGGATGCCAGCAGGACTGTGTGGCGCTGGGTGAGCTGGGACAGGACGGGGAGTAGACCTTCTTCGATCGGGGCTGCGTCCAGCGTCGTCAGGAGCACGATCAGGGTGTGGCGGGGGGCCGTACGCAGGGCTGTGGCGGTGAGGCCACGGGCATCCGTTTCGATCAGTTCTGGTTCGAGCGTGGCCATCGCGTTGACGAGGGCGGGCAGGACGTCGCCGGCCGCGCGGCCCTGGACCAGGGCGCGTACTCGGCGGTCGTATGCGAGGAGGTCCACGCGGTCGCCGGCTCGGGAGGCGAGGGCGGCCAGGAGGAGTGCGGCGTCCATGGAGGCGTCGAGGCGTGGAGCGTCGCCGACGCGTCCTGCCGAGGTGCGTCCGGTGTCCAGGACGAGGAGGATGTGGCGGTCGCGTTCGGGGCGCCAGGTGCGTACGGCTACCGCGGATTGTCGGGCCGTAGCGCGCCAGTCGATGGAGCGGGTGTCGTCGCCGGGGACGTACTCGCGCAGGCTGTCGAATTCTGTGCCCTCGCCGCGGGTGAGGACGCTGGTGCGGCCGTCCAGTTCGCGTAGGCGGGCCAGCTTGGCGGGTAGGTGCTTGCGGCTGGTGAAGGGCGGGAGGACGCGTACGGTCCAGGGGGCTTTGTGGGTGCCCTGGCGGGCGAAGAGGCCCAGGGGGCCGTATGAGCGGATGGTGATGCGGTCGGTCTGGCGGTCGCCTCGGCGGGTGGGGCGTAGGCGGGTCGTGATACGGCGGCGTTCGCCGGCGGGGACCTTCACGCGGTGGCGGGAGGCTGCTGTTTCCGTGCCGGGCTGCCAGCTGCTGGGGGGCCAGGCGTCGCGGAGGTGAGCGCGCAGGGGGCGGCGGGATGGGTTGGTGATCGTCAGGGTGACGTCGGCCGCTTCGCCCAGGCGCACGGAGGTGTCTCCGGAGCGGGTCAGGCCGAGGCGTCGTACGGGTGCTGCCAGGGCGAAGTCGCAGGCGCAGGCGGCGGCCAGGGGGGCGTTGACCGCGAGGATGCCGGTCCAGCTGGGGTCCCAGATGCCGACCGGGAGGGTGCCTAGGGCCGCGAGGAGTGCGGCGCGTCCGGTGAGTGCCATCAGCGGGGGACGGGGACGTGGGCGAGGATCGCGTTGATGACGGAGTCGGCGGTGACGCCTTCCATCTCGGCCTCCGGGCGCAGTTGCACGCGGTGGCGGAGGGTGGGGAGGGCGAGGGCCTTCACGTCGTCGGGGATGACGTAGTCGCGGCCGGTGAGCCAGGCCCAGGCGCGGGCGGTGGCGAGGAGGGCTGTGGCCCCGCGCGGGGAGACGCCCAGGGTGAGGGAGGGAGACTCGCGGGTGGCTCGGCAGATGTCCACCACATAGGCCGTGATCTCCGGGGAGATGGTGGTTTTGGCCACCGCCGCGCGGGCCGCTTCGAGGTCCGCGGGGCCTGCTGCGGGGCGCACGCCGGCGGCGCGCAGGTCGCGCGGGTTGAAGCCCTCGGCATGGCGGGTGAGGACGTCGATCTCGTCCTGGCGGGAGGGGAGCGGGATCGTGAGCTTGAGGAGGAAACGGTCCAGCTGGGCTTCGGGGAGGGGGTAGGTGCCCTCGTACTCGACGGGGTTCTGCGTGGCCGCGACGAGGAAGGGCTCCGGGAGCGGGCGCGGGGTGCCGTCGACGGTGACCTGGCGTTCCTCCATGGCTTCCAGGAGGGACGACTGCGTCTTCGGCGGGGTGCGGTTGATCTCGTCGGCGAGGAGGAGGTTGGTGAAGACCGGGCCGGGCTGGAAGGAGAACTCGGCGGTGCGGGTGTCGTAGACGAGGGAGCCCGTCACGTCGCTCGGCATGAGGTCCGGGGTGAACTGGACGCGCTTGGTGTCGAGTTCGAGGGCGGATGCGAGGGCGCGGACGAGGAGCGTCTTGGCGACGCCGGGGACTCCCTCGAGGAGGACGTGTCCACGGCAGAGGAGGGCGACGACGAGGCCGGTCACGGCGGGGTCCTGGCCGACCACGGCTTTGGCGATCTCGGCGCGCAGGGCCTCCAGGGAGGCGCGGGCGGCGCCCGGGTCCCCGGTGTTCCCGGCGTTGTCAGTGGTCGGGTCCATCATGGACGGCGTACCTCTCTTTCGAGGGCGTCGAGTTGGTCGGCGAGGGAGATGAGTGCCGCGTCGTCGCTGGGCGGCGGGCCGAAGAGGAGTGTGTGCAGGGCCTGTCCGTCCCCGTGGTCGCGGAGGTGGGCGGACAGGGCGGGGAGCAGGGCCTCGGGCGCGTGCGCCTGGGAGACGGAGACACCTACGAGGGGGGCGAGGCGCGTGCGGGTGGTGGAGCGAAGAGCTGTTGCCGCGCGGTCGCGGGCGTTGGCCTTGCGGTAGAGGCGGGCGCGGCCTTCGACGGTTTCGGAGGCGCGGATCGCCACGGGGAGTTTTTCGGGCACCAGGGGGCCGAGTCGGCGTGCTCGCCAGAGGGCGGCCAGGGCTGCGGCGATGAAGAGCTGGAGGGTGCCCCAGAGCCAGCCCGAGGGGAGCAGGTCGAAGAAGCTGCGTTCGTCGTCCTCGTCGGCGGCCGACGTGTCGGAGAGCGAGGGGAGGTACCAGACCAGATGGGGGCGGGAGCCGAGGAGTTGGAGGGCGAGCGAGGCGTTGCCCTGCTCGTCGAGGCGGTCGTTGAAGAGGATGTCGGGGGCGCCGAGGACGACGGTGTCGCCGTCCGCGTCGGTCTCCGGGACGCGCAGCAGAGTGGCCAGGCGTTCGCTGGGGTAGCACTCGTCGGCGTCGAGATGGGTCGTGGTGTATCGGATGCCGCCCAGGTCGGCGTTGCCCGCGCGGCGGGCGGCGGGCAGGGAGCAGTCGGGGGCGAGCTCGGAGTCGAGGCTGGTGGCGGGATCCGCCGTGACGCCGGGGGCGAGCCTTTCGACGGACCAGCTGCCGGGGGCGACGAGGACGGTACGGCCGTCGGTGCCGGCGGTCGCCGAGCGCAGCCAGGTCTGTTGACGGTGCGTCAGCAGGTCGGGGGCTGCGACCAGGAGAGTGGTGTCCGGGGAGGCTGCCGCGCGTGCCTCGTCCAGTGTGGTGACGACGTGTGTGTCCACGCCCCGGTCGGCGAGGAGTTCTGCGACCGCTCGGCTGCCGTTGGGGTCGGCGGAGCGTGGGTCGAGGGTGCCGTGCCTGGTTTCGGAGCGGATCGTGGCGATCGCGACGGCCGCGGCCAGCAGCAGGACGACGGCGAGGGCGACGCCTCGCGAGCGGGTCCACAGCCGGCGGGCGGTGGGCGAGGCCGAGGTGGACGCGAGCGTGGCCTCGGTGGTCATCGGGCGGCCCCCTGGTGGGCGTCGGAGGCCGTGCTGTTCGCGCTGCTCGTGAGCTGCGGCTTGGTGCTCTCCAGGTCGTGGTCGAGGTCCGCGATGCGCTGGTACGCCTGCTGGGTGGCCGTCCGCCCGCCGTACGTCACGTCGTCGAAGTCCCGGGCTGCGGTGCGCAGTCGGTCGGTGTGGGAGGGCAGGGACCGGCCCGCTTCGGCGGCGGCTTCGTCGGCGGTGCGGCCGGGGCGGAAGTCGAGGAGCGCGCGTTCCTCCAGGGAGCGGACGATGGCGCGCATGCGCTCCTGGACGGCCTGGTTCCAGTGGCCCTGGGAGGCGTGCGCTTCGGCGGCGGCCCGGTGTTCGGCGGCGCTGCGGGGGCGGTCGTCGAACAGGGCGGTGGAGGAGGTGGGCCTGCGGCGCGGGGTGCCGAGGCGCCACCACAGGGCGCCCAGGACCGCCAGGACGACGAGGATGACGACGACCAGGCCGAGCGGTCCGCCGGGTGCCACGGTGGAGGCGCTGCTGAACAGGTCCTCGACCCACTCCCAGAACGCGTCCAAGGCGCGCTCGAACCAGCTGGGTTCGTTCTGGTGGTACATGTTCTTCGACAGCTCGCGCCTGGCCGCTTCCCGCGCTGGATCACGCGGGATCGTCAGTGGCGGCTCGTCGTCGGAGCGGGCTGCCAGGGACAGTACGGACATGTCGCCGCCGGGTGACAGCGACCGCACGGCGGTGCCGCCGGCGCGCAGCACGGCGCTGCCGGACGCGTCCGGCAGCGCTGACGCCGTGATGAGAACTCCCCCCGCCAGGACCACCCGTTCAGCTCCCCCGAGTGTCGGTGCCTTGGGCCGGGAGGCCGGCTGCTCGGGCCAGTTCGAGGTCGAGGGCCTCGCGGCGGATGCGCTGGTCGATGTAGAGCAGGACGGTGACGCCGGCCGAGATCGGGAAGGTGATCATGGAGCCGATCACCGAGCCGATGCCGCTGATGATGAGGAACGTCCAGCCGAAGTCGGTGGTGCCGTCGAGGAAGCTGGTGGCACCTTCGCCGCTGACGGCGCCGCCGAGGAACGTGAAGGGGATGACGACGATCGCGGCGACGATGTTCGCGATGACCATGGCGAGCAACTGGATGCCGAAGACCCGCCACCACGAGCCGCGGACCAGCTTCGCGGAGCGGCTCAGCGACTTCATGATGCCCTGCTTCTCCAGCATCAGCGCAGGCGAGGCGAGGGAGAAGCGGAACCACAGCC
Source organism: Streptomyces sp. M41 (assembly GCF_043673425.1). Taxonomy (NCBI): domain Bacteria; kingdom Bacillati; phylum Actinomycetota; class Actinomycetes; order Kitasatosporales; family Streptomycetaceae; genus Streptomyces; species Streptomyces sp. M41. Next base: position 4,927 of record NZ_JBIMKE010000011.1, read on the forward strand.
ACAGCGCGACGATGCCGGCGCCGAGGGTGCCCAGCACGGCGAGCGCCGCGCCGCCGTCGCCGGAGCCCGAGGCGGCCACGAGGATGCCGGGCAGGGCGCCCAGGATCACCACGCCGAAGGTCATGAGCAGCAGCAGGAAGAGCAGGCCGAAGAGCCTCAGCACCTGAGGCCGGGCGTCCCGCCAGGCTTCGCCGGTCGTCACCGACTTGCCCAGTACGGCACGGCTGGTGACCGTCGTCAGCAGGGCGGTCGCGGCGATCGCGCCGACCACCGAGATCAGGAAGATCAGGCTGGAGCTGAGCAGGGCGTCACGGGTGGCGCGGGCCAGCTCGCTGATGGTGGCGCTCGGGTCGTTGAGGGCTTCGGTGCTGGTGCGGTCGTTCAGGACGAAGCCCTGGAGGAGGATGACCAGGATCTCCGTGACGACGGCGACGGTCAGGGAGATGCCCAGGACCGTGCGCCAGTGGGTGCGCATGGTGGAGACCGCGCCGTCGAGGATCTCGCCGACGCCGAGCGGGCGCAGCGGGATCACGCCGGGCTTGGCGGCGGGGGGCGGGCCGCCCCAGCCGCTGCCCCACGCGCCGTGGCCCCCCGGAGGGCCGTACCCCTGATGGCCGCCGCCGTAGCCGCCCGGGCCCGGGGGAGGCGGGGCGCCCCAGCCCTGGCCGGGCGGTGGGGGCGGTGGCGACTGGCCGGGGGGCTGCTGCCCCGTCGGCGCGGACCACTGGGCGGGTGGCGGCTGTTCCTTGGACCACTTCGAGTCGCCGCCCTGCGGATCCGGTCCCGGCTGCTGGGCGGAGTCGGGACGGTCGGCGGGCTCGGCAGAGCCGGACGTGCCGGGCTCCTGTCCGTCGGACGGGGCGGATCCGGGCGAGGCCCAGCCCGGAGTGTCTTTCATCGTCGCTCCTTCACGGTGCCCGTCCGCGGTCGCGGCGGCAGGTTGGCAGCCATCGTGCCATGGGGTGGTCGGCGAGGTACTGGCCGCGGTACGGGCTGCACACCTTCAATTGTCCGCCGCACACGGGGCAGACTGACCGCATGGCTGATCAGTACGCGCAATCCGGCGAGGACAGCAGGCCGACCGAGATCCCGGCGATCCGCTGGGACGAACCGCCCGAGGGGCCCGTCGTGGTGCTTCTCGACCAGACGAGACTGCCGGCCGAGGAGGTCGAGCGGGTCTGCACGGACGCGCCGGCGCTGGTGGAGGCGATCCGTTCGCTCGCCGTGCGCGGGGCGCCGCTGCTCGGGATCGCCGGGGCGTACGGCGTCGCGCTCGCCGCCGCGCGCGGCTTCGACGTGGACGCCGCCGCGCAGGCGCTGGCGGGTGCCCGGCCCACGGCCGTGAATCTCGCCCTCGGTGTGGACAGGGCCCAGTCGGCCTACCGGGCCGAGCTTGCGAACGGCGGAGACGTCGAGCGGGCCGCGGCTGCGGCGCTGGCCGCGGCGCGGGCGTTGCACGAGGAGGACGCCGAGGCCAGTACCCGGATGGCCGAGCGGGGGCTGGCGCTCCTGGACGAGCTGCTCCCGGGTGGTGGGCACCGCGTCCTCACCCACTGCAACAGCGGGGCGCTGGTGTCGGGTGGGGAGGGCACGGCGTTCGCGGTGGCGCTCGCCGCGCATCGGGCGGGGCGGCTGCGGCGGCTGTGGGTGGATGAGACGCGGCCGTTGTTGCAGGGGGCGCGTCTGACGGCGTACGAGGCGGCGCGCAACGGCATGGCGTACACCCTGCTCACGGACAACGCGGCGGGCTCCCTGTTCGCGGCCGGTGAGGTGGACGCCGTGCTGATAGGGGCGGACCGCATCGCGGCCGACGGTTCGGTGGCGAACAAGGTGGGGAGCTACCCGCTCGCAGTGCTGGCCCGGTACCACCATGTGCCGTTCATCGTGGTGGCACCGCTGACCACGGTGGATCCGAAGACGCCGGACGGGGCGTCGATCGAGGTGGAGCAGCGGCCGGGATTCGAGGTGACCGAGGTTCTGGCGCCGCAGGTGCCGTTGGCGGGGGCGGAAGCCGGAGGCGGGATTCCGGTGGCGCCGCTGGGCACCCAGGCGTACAACCCGGCGTTCGATGTGACACCGCCCGAGCTGGTGACGGCGATCGTCACCGAGGAGGGCACTGCGTCGCCTGTGACTGCTGAGGCGCTGGCCGAGCTGTGCGCCCGGTCGCGGCAGGTGTCGCCGACGTTGTGAGGGGGAGGACGGTCGGCCTGGGGCACTTGGTCGGGTTATCCCCTTCGCCCTTCCAGCCGCGGCGGCCGTCGCAGTGTGGATCGCGCTCTGGCACCCCGTCGGCCCGCACTGGGGGCCGATGGGGTGCCCTGGGTTGCTGGCCGCCGCGCTGCGTCGCCTGGATGGCGGGGCGGACACCGCCTGGCACCGTCTGGCCTCCGTTGCTGACATCAGCGTCTGGGGACGAGGGCAGACAGTGACGGCCGCGTACGACTAAGGTCACTGGCCGGTGACCTACCTCACCTGAGCCTTCGCCACTGTTATGAGAATGGGATGATGTCGTTTATGAAGGGACGAGTCCTTGTCGTCGACGACGACACCGCACTGGCCGAGATGCTCGGCATCGTGCTGCGTGGTGAAGGTTTTGAGCCGTCTTTCGTGGCCGACGGCGACAAGGCGCTGGCTGCATTCCGGGAGACCAAGCCTGATCTGGTGCTGCTGGACCTGATGCTGCCGGGCCGGGACGGTATCGAGGTGTGCCGTCTGATCCGGGCGGAGTCCGGCGTGCCGATCGTGATGCTCACGGCCAAGAGCGACACCGTGGATGTCGTCGTGGGCCTGGAGTCCGGCGCCGACGACTACATCGTGAAGCCGTTCAAGCCGAAGGAGCTCGTCGCCCGTATCAGGGCGCGGCTGCGGAGGTCGGAGGAGCCGGCGCCCGAGCAGCTCGCCATCGGTGACCTAGTCATCGATGTGGCCGGACATTCCGTGAAGCGGGACGGGCAGTCGATCGCGCTGACGCCGCTGGAGTTCGACCTGCTGGTCGCGCTGGCCCGTAAGCCGTGGCAGGTGTTCACGCGTGAGGTGCTCCTGGAGCAGGTGTGGGGCTACCGGCACGCCGCCGATACGCGTCTGGTCAATGTGCATGTGCAGCGGCTGCGGTCCAAGGTCGAGAAGGACCCGGAGCGGCCGGAGATCGTGGTGACCGTTCGTGGCGTGGGCTACAAGGCAGGGCCGAGCTGACATGTCCCGGGACAGTGCCGCTGCGGCCCCCGGTCGGACCGGGGCCCGTCCGGAGCGGCCTGTCGGCCGGAAGAAGGCGGGCTCCCGCTGGAGCCGGTTCTTCGAGGGCGGGCTGCTGCAAGGAGGAGTTCAGGGCAGCCCGGTCCTTCGGCTCCTGCTGCGCTGGGTGCGTCGGCCGTTGCTGCCCGTCATGCGGCTGTGGCGGCGCAACATCCAGCTCAAGGTCGTCGCCACGACCCTGCTGATGTCGCTCGGTGTGGTGCTGCTGCTGGGCTTCGTCGTCATCGGGCAGGTGCGCAACGGCCTGCTGGACGCCAAGGTGAAGGCCTCGCAGAGCCAGGCCACCGGCGGGTTCGCGGTGGCCAAGCAGCGGGCCGACGAGGCGGCGGCCGGGACGGCCGACGACGGCGCGACGGCGGGCGAGCGTTCCGACCAGAACGTCATCCAGTGGATGAGTGATCTCGTCTCCTCGCTCTCCAGCGGCGGCCAGGGCGCCTTCGACGTGGTGACGCTTCCGGCGTCCGCGGGCGGCGACACCGGCGGGCGCGGACCGCGCGCTTCCGGTGGCGTGAACCCGACGAGCAGCGTGCCCGAGAACCTGCGCGAGCGGATCGACAGCAACACCAGCGCCTTCCAGAGCTACACGCGCATCGTCTACCACGCGAACACCGCCAAGGAGCCGCAGCCGGCCCTGGTCATCGGCAAGCAGGTCAACGACCCCAACGGCGACCCGTACCAGCTCTACTACCTCTTCCCGCTCACCCAGGAGGAGAAGTCGCTGAGCCTGGTCAAGGGCACGCTCGCGACCGCCGGGCTCTTCGTCGTCGTGCTGCTCGGGGCCATCGCCTGGCTGGTGGTGCGTCAGGTGGTCACGCCGGTGCGGATGGCGGCCGGGATCGCCGAGCGGCTGTCCGCCGGGCGGCTCCAGGAGCGGATGAAGGTCACCGGCGAGGACGACATCGCGCGGCTCGGCGAGGCCTTCAACAAGATGGCGCAGAACCTTCAGCTGAAGATCCAGCAGCTGGAGGACCTGTCGCGGATGCAGCGGCGGTTCGTGTCGGACGTGTCGCACGAGCTGCGGACGCCGCTGACGACCGTGCGGATGGCCGCGGACGTCATCCATGAAGCCCGGGAGGACTTCGATCCGGTGACCGCGCGGTCGGCGGAGCTGCTGGCCGATCAGCTGGACCGGTTCGAGTCGCTGCTCGCCGACCTGCTGGAGATCAGCCGCTTCGACGCCGGCGCCGCGGCGCTGGAGGCGGAGCCGATCGACCTCAGGGAGGTCGTGCGGCGCGTGGTCAGCGGGGCCGAGCCGCTGGCGGAGCGCAAGGGCACACAGATACGCGTCGTCGGTGACCAGCAGCCCGTCGTCGCCGAGGCCGACGCCCGGCGGGTCGAGCGCGTGCTGCGCAACCTCGTCGTCAACGCCGTCGAGCACGGCGAGGGCAAGGATGTCGTCGTCAAGCTCGCCTCGGCGGGCGGGGCCGTAGCCGTCGCGGTGCGCGACTACGGTGTCGGGCTCAAGCCCGGCGAGGCGACCCGGGTCTTCAGCCGCTTCTGGCGCGCCGACCCGGCACGCGCGCGTACCACGGGCGGTACGGGGCTGGGGCTGTCCATCGCGCTGGAGGACGCGCGGCTGCACGGCGGCTGGCTGCAGGCGTGGGGTGAGCCGGGTGGCGGTTCGCAGTTCCGGCTGACGCTGCCGCGGACCGCGGACGAGCCGCTGCGGGGCTCGCCCATACCGCTCGAGCCCAAGGACTCGCGCCGCAATCGTGGGCTCGATGACGCCGGTCTGCCGTCCGGGGGTGGCGAGAAGGCCGCGACTGTGCCGACCCAGACCACGGGCGATCAGGGGTCCTCGAAGTCGTCGAGGGACCCGATCGCGCCGCGTTTCGGTACCGGCGCGACCCCCAAAGCCGATCCCACGGCGCTGCCCGGCAACGGCGCGCGGGTGGTGCCCAGGCCCACATCGGGCGCGCGACCACAGAACGACACCACCGGGGCCGAAGGCGCACCGGGCGACGAGACCGGGGCGGCCGAGAAGCCGGACAAGCATGGGGAGGCATTTCGTGGGCGCTGACCGTGAGGGGGGCGCTCGGCGCCGGCCGGTGCGCGCGGTGGCGTACGCCGCCTGTGGCGCCGTACTGCTGGCCGGGTGCGCCTCGATGCCGGACAGCGGTGACCTGCAGGGTGTCGAATCCACGCCGCGCCAGGACACCCAGGTGCGGGTCTTTGCCATGCCGCCCCGTGAGGATGCTTCGTCCTCGGAGATCGTGTCGGGCTTCCTCGAGGCGCTGACCAGCGACGACCCGGACTATGAGACGGCCCGCAAGTATCTGACCCAGGAAGCCGCCGCGAGGTGGCAGCCGCAGCGGTCGACCACGGTGCTCGCCGACGGGCCGGGCGCCGAGGCCGAGCACGTGGGCGGCCGGGAGGAGACCGACAGCCTGTCGTACACGCTGATCGGCACCCGGGTCGCCACGGTCGACGCGCAGCAGTCGTACGCGCCCGCCAGCGGTGGCTACAGCGAGGCGATGCGCCTCGTCCGGGAGAAGAAGTCCAAGCAATGGCGCATCGACGTGCCGCCGCGCGGCGTCGTCATGGGCAAATCGGACTTCCAGCGCAACTACATGTCGGTCGACAAGTACTACTTCGCCTCGAACACCACGCTCGGGACCTCTCCGCACACGGCGGCCGTCGCCGATCCCGTCTATGTGCGCAGGAACGTGGATCCCATGACGCAGACGGTCCGCGCCCTGCTCAAGGGGCCCACCAGCTGGCTCAACCCGGTGGTGCGGTCGAGTTTCCCGACCGGAACGGCGCTGCAGAAGGGCGTCGGCTCGCTGACGCCGGACGACCAGAACCGGCTGACCGTGCCGTTGAACGACAAGGCGGGCAGGGTCGGGCTGACCAAGTGCAACGAGATGGCGGCGCAGCTGCTGTTCACCCTCCAGAACCTCACGCCCACGGTGGACGAGATCGTGCTGGAGGCGGACGACAGGCAGCTGTGCGCGCTCACCGAGGACCAGGCCGAAGCCGTCGCCATGCGCGGGTCGATGGAGCGGGCCGAATACCTGTACTTCCTCGACGACGAGCACCGGCTCGTACGGTTGGCGGCGGCCACCAACGACACGAGCGCCGATCCGGTGCCGGGTGCCCTCGGTGAGGGTGAGCGGAACCTGCGGTCGGTCGCGGTGTCTCGTGACGAGGACATGGCGGCCGGGGTCGGTCTCGACGGAAAGAACCTGTACGTCGGCGCGCTGGTGTCGGGCGGTCAGCTCGGCGAACCCGAGCTGACCAGCGCGGGCAAGACGGCCGAGGAGAGGCTGTCCGCGCCCAGTTGGGACGCGCAGGGCGATCTGTGGGTGGCCGACCGCGATCCCGGCAATCGCCGGCTGCTGCTGCTGAAGGAGGGCGTCGGCGATCCGCTGGTGGTGAAGACGCCGCCGGGGTTGGAGGGGAGCATCGAGTCCGTACGGGTGGCCGCCGACGGCGTGCGGATCGCGCTCGTGGTGAAGCAGGGCGAGAAGTCGTCGCTGCTCATCGGGCGGATCGAACGTGGCGAGGACGACAAGTCGGCAGCGGGCTCCGCCGTCTCGGTGCACGAACTGCGCTCCGCGACGCCGGAGTTGGAGGAGGTCACCGCGATGTCGTGGGCCGGTGACAGCCGGCTCGTGGTGGCCGGGCGTGAGAAGGGCGGCGTGCAGACGATGCGGTACGTCCAGGTCGACGGCTCCACACCCGAGGGGCCGGCGCCGGCGGCGCTCAGCGGGGTGAAGGAGATCACCGCCTCCGAGGACGCACGGCTGCCGCTCGTCGGCTACTCGGAGGACGGCATCGTGCGGCTGCCGGCCGGAACGCAGTGGCAGAAGGTGGTAACGGACGGGACGGCGCCGGTCTACCCGGGGTGATGTCCGATGCGGGATCGGGCCCGGGATCGGGCCCGATCCCGAGTTCGCGCACGAGCCCTAGGTGAGGTCGGGGTCGGGGTCGGTGAGTGTGGCGGCTGCTTCCGGTCGGGGTGGGACTCCGGCTGGGGGCGGCCGCCTTTGTGTGGTGGGGATCCGGGGTTTCAGGGGATCGGGGGGTTCCAGGGGATCAGGGGGATTTCGGGAGCCGGTGGGGGCGGGTCGGGCGCGTGTATTCGCGGGGTGGGAATCCGACTGGGCGGCAGGCATCCGCTTGGGTCGGGGTCGCACTGCGGCTCGGTCGCGGAGCCGAGCGACGGGAACGAGCCCAGGTACGGGAGCAAGCCCAGCAATGGGAAAGAGCCCACCTACGGGAAGGCGCGAACGACCGGAATCAAGCCGAGCGACCGGTATCGGGCTCGCGGGTGAGGAATGCGCTCCAGCAGCGGCCGGAGTTATCCACAGGGGGTTATCCACAGGGGTGGTCGCCCGGCTCGGGCGTTGGCACAGTGGTGGCCATGCGGGGGTGGTGGCAGGACCTCACCGACCTGGTGCTGCCGGCCGAGTGCGGAGGCTGTGGAACGCCTCGCACGGTGCTCTGCCCTGAGTGCCGTGCCGTCCTGAGTGGGACCGCACCGAGCCGGGTGCGACCAGTGCCGGAGCCCACCGGGCTGCCGGTCGTGCACGCGGCGGCCCGGTACACGGACGAGGTGCGCGCGGCGCTGCTGGCCCACAAGGAGCGCGGTGCGCTGGCGCTCGCGGCACCCCTCGGGGCGGCTCTGGCGGGAGCCGTGCGTGCGGGGCTCCGGGAGACCTGCGCGGCCGGGAGCGGGCCGTCTGTGCCTGCCGGGAGCGGGCCGTCTGGGCCGGTTGGGCCGGTGCGGAGGTCCCGGGCGCGGAGTTCGCCGGCGTGGGCGGGTGCCGAAGGAAACGGGCGGTATGCGGGTGCCGGTCTGCCCGTTCTGCTCGTACCCGTTCCATCCGCGCGTGCGGCGGTGCGGGCGCGGGGGCATGATCCGGCGCGGCGGATCGCGTTCGCGGCAGCGGGTGAGCTGCGGCGGGCCGGGACATCGGCGCGTGTGCTCGCCGTGCTGCGCCAGCGGCGCGAGGTGGCGGATCAGTCGGGTCTCAACTCTTGCCAGCGGCTGGACAATCTCGCGGGCGCGTTGACCGTGGCCCCCGGGGGAGCTCGGCTGCTCGTCGAAGGTCCGGTCGTGCTCGTGGACGACCTGATGACCACGGGTGCGTCCCTGGCGGAGGCGGCGCGTGCCGTGCGGGCGGCCCTGGCGGAGGGGGCCGGTCCCTTCCGGCAGGGGCGACGGGACGCGCGCGGTGGTGCGGCGGCGAGGGGTCGCGGCAGGGCGGTGGCGGAGGAGGCGAACGGGTACGGCGCAGCGGCGGAGGAGATGAGCGCGTACGGACGGGTGGTCGCGGAGCTCGATGCGGGGGCCGGCGGAACAACCGCTGTGTACCCGGCGGGAACTCGGGAATGCAGAGGGGAACAGAGAGTTGGATCGACGGAGGGCGTGGTACGGCGGACGCTTGAGATGCCGGGAATCACGGGTGCCGGACGGGTGGGTGACCTGATCCGCGCGGCTGTGGTCGCCGCGCCTCCGGATTCTTTCGAAATAAACCGGAACTGACTGAGAACTTGCATCGTTGCAGGTAACGAGAGGGCCTATTCACCTGAACGGAGGTACGCCGCAGTAGAGGGTGACGACATCCGTCCAGGCGAGATATGTTCGGTTGTGAGGGAAAGGCGCAGGCCATCCCCGTCATATCCGAATGCCGTGCCGTGGGTTTTGCGCAAACACTCACGGCCATGGGGTGGAGATCTTGCCCATGGGGGAGGAGGAGGTGGACGTCACCAAGTCCGAGGTTCCGGGGTTCGCCGGAGCCTGGTGCAAGAGGGAGATGCTCCGCCGATGGAGCGGAGCGATCCGGGAACGGAGTTCTGCGTGGACATCGTCGTCAAGGGCCGCAAGACCGAGGTGCCCGAGCGGTTCCGCAAGCACGTGGCCGAGAAGCTGAAGCTGGAGAAGATCCAGAGGCTCGATGCCAAGGTGATCAGCCTCGACGTCGAGGTGTCCAAGGAGCCCAACCCCCGACAGGCCGACCGCAGTGACCGAGTGGAGATCACGCTCCGCTCCCGCGGTCCGGTGATCCGGGCGGAGGCAGCGGCCAGCGATCCGTACGCGGCGCTCGACCTCGCGGCGGAAAAGCTGGATGCCCGGCTGCGCAAGCAGCACGACAAGCGTTTCTCGCGCCGAGGTGCACGTCGGCTCACGGCGGCCGAGGTCCCCGACCACGTTCCGGGCGCGGCGACGCTCAACGGCAACGGCCGCACCGTGCAGGAGGAAGAGCCGGACGGGATTCCGACCAAGAAGATCGGCTCGCTGGAAGTCAAGGGTGAAGGCCCCCTCGTCGTACGCGAGAAGACGCACGTCGCCTCCCCGATGACCCTGGACCAGGCCCTCTACGAGATGGAGCTGGTTGGGCACGACTTCTACCTGTTCGTCGACTCCGAGACCAAGGAACCGAGTGTCGTCTACCGGCGGCACGCCTACGACTACGGCGTCATCCACCTCAGCACGGATCCGATGGTCACCCAGGCGCAGGCCACCGCGGCCGGTGGCACGCTGGGCGGCTGACCCACCCGGCTGACAGCTGAGCCGGTGCCCCTGGAGCGCGCGTGTGCGCCCCCAGGGGCACCGGTGTGCGACCCCTTCGCGCCCCGCTCGTCACCGTAGGGTCGGCCGGGCATGGAATCATGGCCGCACCGGCCCAACCGTTGGGTCGTTGCCTTGGGTTGGCGATGGCACAGGACCAGCCACAGCCTTCAGGGGGAGGAACGATGACGGACAGCTTCGGACCGATGCGGGACGACGATGCCGACAGTGATGTCGTCGGCATGGGCCCGGACACGGGCTCTCCACGCAAGGAGCCGATCAGAGTCCTCGTCGTGGACGACCACGCCCTCTTCCGCCGGGGACTGGAGATCGTGCTCGCGGCCGAGGAGGACATCCAGGTCGTGGGAGAGGCGGGCGACGGCGCGGAGGCCGTCGACAAGGCCGCCGACCTGCTGCCGGACATCGTCCTGATGGATGTCCGCATGCCCAAGCGCGGTGGGATCGAGGCCTGCACCTCCATCAAGGAGGTGGCCCCCAGCGCGAAGATCATCATGTTGACGATCAGCGACGAGGAGGCCGACCTCTACGACGCGATCAAGGCGGGCGCGACCGGCTATCTGCTCAAGGAGATCTCCACGGACGAGGTGGCCACAGCCATCCGCGCGGTGGCGGACGGGCAGTCGCAGATCAGTCCCTCCATGGCGTCGAAGCTGCTCACCGAGTTCAAGTCGATGATCCAGCGGACGGACGAGCGCAGGCTCGTGCCCGCGCCGCGGCTGACGGACCGGGAGCTGGAAGTCCTCAAGCTCGTCGCCACGGGGATGAACAACCGCGACATCGCCAAGGAGTTGTTCATCTCCGAGAACACCGTGAAGAACCACGTGCGCAACATCCTGGAGAAGCTTCAGCTGCACTCCAGGATGGAGGCCGTGGTGTATGCGATGCGGGAGAAGATCCTCGAGATCCGCTGAGGGCCGCCGAGGGCCATCGGGTCAGGCCAGGGTGCGGGTGAGCTCCTCGGTGAGGGCTGCACGCAGGTCGGGTGCGTCGACGCGTTCCACGCGCACATCCGTGCACTCCACCCAACTCGCCGCCTCGGTCAGGGCCTGGGCCACCGCCGGGACCGCCTTCGGGCCGTCCAGCGTCACCTGCTTGGCGACCAGGGTGCGTCCCTCACGGGCCGGGTCGACACGGCCGACGAGGCGACCGCCGGCCAGTACCGGCATCGCGAAATAGCCGTGGATCCGCTTCTGCTTCGGGACGTACGCCTCCAGGCGGTGGGTGAAGCCGAAGATCCGCTCCGTGCGCGCCCGTTCCCAGATCAGGGAGTCGAACGGAGACAGCAGCGTCGTACGGTGACGGCCGCGCGGGGGTGTCTCCAGCGCCGCGGGGTCGGCCCAGGCGAGCTTGCCCCAGCCCTGCACCGTGACCGGGACCAGCCCGGAATCGGCGATCACCGCGTCCACCTGCTCACCCTTGAGGCGGTGGTAATCGGCGATGTCCGCGCGGGTGCCGACGCCGAGGGACTGGCCTGCCAGGCGGACCAGGCGACGCAGACACTCGGTGTCGTCCAACTCGTCGTGCAGCAGTGCCTCGGGGATGGCGCGCTCGGCGAGGTCATAGACGCGCTTCCAGCCGCGGCGCTCGACGCAGACCACCTCGCCGTACATCAAGGCGCGTTCGACGGCGACCTTCGCACCCGACCAGTCCCACCACTCGCTGGTCCGCTTCGCTCCGCCCAGCTCCGTCGCGGTGAGGGGGCCCTCGGCGCGGAGCTGCTTGATGACCTGGTCGTAGGCGCCGTCGGGGAGTTCGTGGTTCCAGTGGGGCCGGTTGCGGTAGGCGCGGCGGCGGAAGGCGAAGTGGGGCCACTCCTCCACGGGCAGGATGCAGGCGGCGTGGGACCAGTACTCGAAGGCGTGGGGCTGCGCCTTCGACGGCGTGCCGGTGGACTCGGGCGTCCAGTAGGCGTCCTCGACCGTCCTGCGGCCCACGGCGCCGAGGCGGGCGTACGGGATGAGCTCATGGGAGCGGGCCAGCACCGAGATGGTGTCCAGCTGGACCGCGCCGAGGTGACGGAGGACGCCGCGGACGCCGGCCTTGCGGTCCGGGGTGCCGAGGAAGCCCTGGGCGCGCAGGGCGATGCGGCGGGCTTCGTCTGCGGTGAGGTCGGTCGTGGGGCGCGGGGTCGTCATGGTTCGGACGATAGGGGGTGGCACTGACAATGGGGAGTGACCTGAGGTTTTGCGGTCGGCAGGGGCCTCAGGGGCGGGCGGGCAGGTAGGGCGCTGTCGACGGCAGGCCGAGGTCCGACGGGAGCAGGGAGCCCACCCAGCAGTCACGGCGTACGCCACGGTGGACGAGGGCGGCGCGCAGGGTGCCCTCGACGGTGAAGCCACTGCGGGTCGCCACCGCGCGGGAGGGGAGGTTGCCGACCTCCGCACGCCATTCCACGCGGTCGATGGCGAGATCGACGAAGGCCCAGCGGGACGCGGTGAGGACGGCCTCGGTGACGTAGCCGTTGCCGCGGTGCTCCTTCGTGCCCCAGTAGCCGATCTCCGCGTCGCTCATGGAACGCATCGTGAGACCGAGCATGCCCACCAGGTCCTCCTTATCGGGGAGGAAGAGGCCCCAGGTGAACATCGAACCGTCGCTCCAGCCCTCGGGGACCAGCTGGTGAGTGAAGCTGTGGGCGTGCTCGTACAAGTAGGGCGAGGGGATCGTGGTCCAGCGCTGGATGTCGCCGTCCTGGGCGGCCTCGTACACGGCGTCGGTGTCCTGCGGGCCGACGGCGCGCATCAGGAGGCGGTCGGTGGTGAACGAGACTGGTTCCATCGGGCGATTCTGCTGGGCAGCCAACTGCGAGCGCCAGCATTTACGAGCCGGCGAGCTGTGCGCTGGGTGAGCGAGTGATCGCGGTTCGCACAATTCGCTCGCGGAACGCGGCACCATCCGCGACCCCCGGCCGTTGTCCCTTTGACGGAGATTTGAAGCAGCGGACGGTCGGCGTCCCCGGCAGGCTCCCGGCGTGGCAGGGTCCTCGCATACGATGGCCGTTGCTCAGTCAAGTCAAATGGAAACCGACCGTCCCAGGCCCGACCGGCAAGGAGACCAACCCCCGTGTCCGTCCTCTCGAAGATCATGCGTGCAGGCGAAGGCAAGATCCTGCGCAAGCTGCACCGCATCGCGGACCAGGTCAACTCCATCGAAGAGGACTTCATCGACCTCTCCGACGCCGAGCTGCGAGCCCTGACCGATGAGTACAAGCAGCGCTACGCGGACGGCGAGAGCCTGGACGACCTGCTGCCCGAGGCCTTCGCCACGGTCCGCGAGGCCGCCAAGCGCGTGCTCGGACAGCGGCACTACGACGTCCAGCTGATGGGCGGCGCCGCCCTCCACCTCGGTTACGTCGCCGAGATGAAGACCGGTGAGGGCAAGACCCTGGTCGGCACGCTGCCCGCGTATCTGAACGCCCTTTCCGGCGAAGGCGTCCACCTCATCACGGTCAACGATTACCTGGCCGAGCGCGACTCCGAGATGATGGGCCGCGTCCACAAGTTCCTCGGCCTGAACGTCGGCTGCATCCTCGCGAACATGACGCCAGCCCAGCGCCGTGAGCAGTACAACTGCGACATCACTTACGGCACGAACAACGAGTTCGGCTTCGACTACCTGCGCGACAACATGGCCTGGTCCAAGGACGAGCTCGTCCAGCGGGGCCACAACTTCGCCATCGTCGACGAGGTCGACTCCATCCTCGTCGACGAGGCCCGTACGCCGCTGATCATCTCCGGCCCGGCCGACCAGGCCACCAAGTGGTACGGCGACTTCGCCAAGCTGGTCACGCGCCTCAAGCGCGGCGAGGCCGGCAACCCGCTCAAGGGCCTGGAAGAGACCGGCGACTACGACGTCGACGAGAAGAAGCGCACCGTCGCCATCCACGAGGCCGGTGTCGGCAAGGTCGAGGACTGGCTGGGCATCGACAACCTCTACGAGTCGGTGAACACGCCGCTCGTCGGCTACCTGAACAACGCCATCAAGGCGAAGGAACTGTTCAAGAAGGACAAGGACTACGTCGTCATCGACGGCGAGGTCATGATCGTCGACGAGCACACCGGCCGTATCCTCGCCGGCCGCCGCTACAACGAGGGCATGCACCAGGCGATCGAGGCGAAGGAAGGGGTGGACATCAAGGACGAGAACCAGACGCTCGCCACGATCACCCTCCAGAACTTCTTCCGCCTCTACGGCAAGCTCTCCGGCATGACCGGTACGGCGATGACCGAGGCCGCCGAGTTCCACCAGATCTACAAGCTCGGCGTCGTCCCGATCCCGACCAACAAGCCGATGATCCGCAAGGACCAGTCGGACCTGATCTACCGCACCGAGGTCGCCAAGTTCGACGCGGTCGTCGACGACATCGCCGAGAAGCACGAGAAGGGCCAGCCGATCCTCGTCGGCACGACGTCCGTCGAGAAGTCCGAGTACCTGTCGCAGCAGCTGAGCAAGCGCGGCATCCAGCACGAGGTGCTCAACGCCAAGCAGCACGACCGTGAGGCGACGATCGTCGCCCAGGCCGGCCGCAAGGGCGCCGTGACCGTGGCCACCAACATGGCCGGCCGCGGTACCGACATCAAGCTCGGCGGCAACCCCGAGGACCTCGCCGAGGCCGAGCTGCGCCAGCGCGGCCTCGACCCCGAGGAGCACATCGAGGAGTGGGCCCACGCCCTCCCCGCCGCCCTCGAGCGGGCCGAGCAGGCGGTCAAGGCCGAGAAGGAAGAGGTCGAGGAGCTCGGCGGCCTGTACGTGCTCGGCACCGAGCGGCACGAGTCGCGGCGGATCGACAACCAGCTGCGCGGTCGTTCCGGCCGCCAGGGCGACCCCGGCGAGTCCCGCTTCTACCTCTCCCTCGGCGACGACCTGATGCGCCTGTTCAAGGCCCAGATGGTCGAGCGCGTGATGTCCATGGCCAACGTCCCGGACGACGTGCCGATCGAGAACAAGATGGTCACGCGCGCGATCGCGTCCGCCCAGTCACAGGTCGAGCAGCAGAACTTCGAGACCCGTAAGAACGTTCTGAAGTACGACGAGGTCCTCAACCGCCAGCGCGAGGTCATCTACGGCGAGCGGCGCCGCGTACTGGAGGGCGAGGACCTGCACGAGCAGGTCCAGCACTTCATGGACGACACGATCGACGCCTACGTCGGTGCCGAGACCGCCGAAGGCTTCGCCGAGGAGTGGGACCTGGACCGGCTGTGGGGTGCCTTCAAGCAGCTCTACCCGGTGAAGATCACCGTCGAGGAGCTGGAGGAGGCGGCCGGCGACCGGGCCGGACTGACCGCCGAGTTCATCGGTGAGTCCATCAAGGACGACATTCACGAGCAGTACCAGCAGCGTGAATCGCAGCTCGGCTCCGAGATCATGCGCGAGCTGGAGCGTCGGGTCGTCCTGTCGGTGCTGGACCGCAAGTGGCGCGAGCACCTCTACGAGATGGACTACCTCCAGGAGGGCATCGGCCTGCGCGCGATGGCGCAGAAGGACCCGCTGGTCGAGTACCAGCGCGAGGGCTTCGACATGTTCACCGCCATGATGGAGGGCATCAAGGAAGAGTCCGTCGGCTACCTGTTCAACCTGGAGGTCCAGGTCGAGCAGCAGGTCGAGGAGGTCCCGGTCGAGGACACCAAGCCCGTGGCCGACCTGGAGAAGAAGGACGCGGTGCCGGCGCAGGCGGGTGCGCGTCCCGAGATCCGCGCCAAGGGGCTCGAGGCCCCGCGCCGGCCCGACCGGCTGCACTTCACCGCTCCCAAGGTGGACGGCGAGGGCGACATCGTCGAGGGCGACTTCGACAACGGCGACGAGCCGGTGCGTTCCGAGGCCGACGGCCTCACGCGCGCGGAGCGGCGCAAGCAGTCGCGTGGCGGGCGGCGCCGCAAGAAGTGACGCCGGGCGGTGACGCCGGGCGGTGACGCCGCGACAGGGGCGTAGCGTCGTTCGCCGTGGAGACGGACGGACAGCGCCGGTGCCTGCGGCGTTCTGGTGGCTGGAAGGGCCGGGCCTCCTCCGGGGGGCTCGGCCCTTCGCTTTTGCGCGGTGCGTGAGTGCGTCTCGGTGTCCGTGTGCGGCTCGGCGTGCGAGTACATCGAGTGCGTCTCGTGTCCGAGTGCGTCAAGTGGGCGGGTGCGGCCTCCCTGGTGGTGGTCAGGTGGCGTTCGTGGCGGGGTGGCGTCGGCCGCCCAGTTCCACTGCCGTGCAGCGCCAGCGCAGGTCCCCGCCCTGTTCCAGGCGGAACGCCATGGCGCGCAGCTGGTCGCCGGCGCCGATGCGGGCGAAGGCCTCGATGGCGCCCGGGCGGGGCTCGAAGTAGCCGATGTCGCGGACCACCGGGCGGGTGCCGCGGGTGCGCAGGGGGCCGCGCTCCGCGAGCCAGGCGAGCTCGTCGTAGGCGCGGCCGGCGGTGTGGCGGAGCATCGAGTGGACGGGGCGCTGGCCGCTCAGGACGAGGAGCAGACGGTCGGCGAAGACGTCGGTGGGGCGAGGCGGCGGAAGGGGCCTGAGGGGCGTCCTGGAGGGGGCGGAGTGGGCTTCGTGTGCGGAGGGGCTCGTGGTGCGCCGCGTGGCGGCTGGGCGGGCGTGGGGGGCTGAACTCGGCGCTTGCGATGTGCCCGCATCGACGACATCGACGGCGACAAGGGTGGTGGCGTAGGTGCTCGCCTGCCGCGTGGGTGCCGTCGGCCGTGGAGCGGTGGGCGGTGCCGTACGGGACGTGGTGCTGTTCGGGGTGCGCGGTGGGGTGCCGCCGGGGCGGCGGGTGTCTCGGCGGCCCGGCGGGCGGGTGCCGGGGCGGTGCTGGGCGGCCCTGGTCATGACCTTGTTCATGGAGTCCCCGTTCCGTGAGCCCGATTGATACCGGGCGGTAACTTCGTGGTCCGGTGATCTTGTACGGGCTTCAGGGGCCCGGCAGCAAGGAAGCCGAGGGCCGGGCCGGGCCCTAGGAAACTTCACTTATCCGGGTGATGGAGGGGGTCGTGAGGCCATGCTGACGGGGGTGTTCCGGGTGACTTCGTGGAGCGGAGTGGACGCCCGGGGAGGGGGCTGTGGGGACTCGAAAGGGGACACGCGCACGTATCCTGAAGGCCGTCCGGGAGGTGCGGGGCCCGCCCTCTCCGGGTCCTTGCGGAGACCTACGAACAACGAAAGCGGTCGGCCATGCGCGTCTACGTCCCCCTGACCCTCCCCGGCCTCGCCGAGGCGTACAAGACGGGCGGGCTGGGGACCGGGCCGCTTGTCGCGTACGCCGTCACGCCCGGCTTGCGTGAGTGGTATCTCTCCGACGACATCGAGGAGTTGGAGTACGCGGCGCTGAACCGGGCCGCGCTGGCGTCGCTGCGGCTGTTGGCGAAGGACGCGGAGGCCGTGCGGCGCCGGGTCGTGCTCGCGGTCGACGTGCCCGACGGGGCGGCGGTCGCCGATCCGGACCGGGGGCTGGATCCGTCGGCGTTGGGTGAGGTGCGGATCGCCGGGGGCGTGGCGCTGGGCAAGGTGGCTTCCGTGCATGTCGACTCGGGCGACGCGGAGGCGGATGTGGCGTCGGCCGCCGGGGCGCTGGAGGCGGCGGACGACGGGGACGACGACGCGCAGTTCGTCGTGGACGGGGCCGAGGATCACGAGCTGCTGTGGTTCGCGACCCAGGAGATCCCGAACCTGGTGGGGCTGGGGGACTGAGGCGCCGGCCCTGTGGCCCCGTAACCCGTTGACCTGCTGTTCTCATGATTGTCAGTGGGGCCGGGTACGGTTTTTGGCATGGGGAAGCACGTAGGGGCGCACATCGTCTGGGACTGGAACGGGACGCTGTTCCACGACAATGACGCGATCATCGGGGCGACGAACGCGGCGTTCGCCGAGCTGGGGCTCGAACCGATCACGCTGGAGCAGTACCGGTCCATGTACTGCGTGCCGGTGCCGAAGTTCTACGAGCGGTTGCTGGGGCGGCTGCCGACCGATGCCGAGTGGCTGGTCATGGACGAGACCTTCCACCGGTACTACACCGAGCACCGGGTGAGGTGCGGGCTCACCGAGGGTGTCGCGGAGCTGTTGATGACTTGGCGGTCGGCGGGTCGCAGCCAGTCGATCCTCAGCATGTACGGGCACGAGGATCTCGTGCCGCTGGTGCGGGGCTTCGGTATCGAAGAGCACTTCATACGCGTCGACGGGCGGACCGGGCCGTCCGGGGGCAGCAAGGCCGAGCACATGGTGCGGCACATCGAGGCGCTGGTGAGCGTGGATCCCACGCGTACGGTGGTGATCGGGGACGCTGCCGACGATGCGGTGGCGGCGCTGCATGTGGGTGCGCGGGCCGTGCTCTACACCGGGGGGTCGCACAGCCGGGCGAGCCTGGAGCAGGTGGGCGTGCCGGTGGTGGACACCTTGGGGGAAGCGGTCGCGGAGGCGGAGCGGCTGGCGGCGTAGCCGGGCCGGCTGGGCAGCGCGGGGCCGGGCGCGCAGGCAGCGCCCGGTGGTGCATCGTGCGTGGGGCCGTGGACGTCAGGTCACCGGTGCCTTCGCCCGCAGCACTGTCAGGAACTCTCGCATCCAGCCGGGGTGGTCCGGCCAGGCGCGGGCGGAGACCAGGGTGCCGTCGACCACGGCCTCGGCGTCCTGGAAGGTGGCACCCGCTGCCTGCATGTCCAGCTCCAGGGCGGGGTACGCCGTGACGCGGCGGCCGTGGAGGCTGTCGATCGCGGCGGTGAGCAGAGGGCCGTGGCAGATCTGGGCGACGGGTTTGTCGGCGTCGAAGAAGGACTTGAGGATCTTGCGGAGTTCGGGGTCGTTGCGGAGGTACTCGGGGGCTCGTCCGCCGGGGATGACGACGGCCGCGTAGTCGCCGGGGTCGACCTCGGCGAAGGCCAGGTCGGCGGGCCAGGTGTAGCCGGGTTTCTCGGTGTAGGTGTCGAAGCCGGGTTCGAAGTCGTGGACCACGAACTGGAGCTGCTTGCGGGTGGGGGCGGCGATGTGGACGTCGTAGCCCTCTTCGCGGAGGCGCTGGTAGGGGTAGAGGACCTCCAGTGACTCCGCGGCGTCACCGGTGACGATGAGGATCTTCGCTGTCATGTCCTGCGCTCCTCTTCTGGCGGGGGCTGCTCTTCTGCCGGGGGTCCGCGCCGGCGTCGGGCCTCTTGGGCAACGTGCCTCGGGGACGGCAGCCTGCCAAGGGGGCGAGTGGCTGGGAAAGGCCGACCACGGCGGTGGCCGGTTCCAGTGGCTCACGGCTGTTTTCGGACACGGCCTCGCTCCGAATGGCCTGCTTTCGGCGCCGACGGCTGCTCGACAGCCCGCCTGGCTCTCCATCCAGGCTCTCCCCCGGTGCCCGGACCCCGCCAGTTACGCCTTGACCGCCCCGTTTGCCCCTGTGCAGAACGTCAAAGTTCGACCCCAGGTTTTGTACACATACGGCTCATGACGGGCCCCCTGTAAGGAGCGATAGCCTTAGTGGCGTGATCAGCGCGATAGCTCGCGGGGGCACCGTTGCCCCCGCCCTGCGCCCGGAGAGCACGGACGACATCCGTGACCGGGCGGCGATCGCTGGTCTTCGCGGGCGGGACAGGGGTCGAAGGGCTCCCGGGGCGCCATGCGCATCCCGGGCCCGATCGCCGCAGAGAGCGGCGTCACACCCCGTGGGCAGCTCAAGAATGGCTCATATGGCCCCGCTCGTCTCACCTCGCGGCATAGCGTCGAAGCAGACCGGACACCCCGCGTCACGGCGTTACGTCCGAGGGGAAGAGACCGTACATCCTTCAACGTCACGCAACGGCGCGCGACAGGAGCCAGAGGACAATGCAGACCAAGCTGGACGAAGCCAAGGCCGAGCTGCTCGAGAGGGCCGCCCGGGTAGCTGAGAACAGCCCGGTCGGGGGGTACCTACCGACCGGGAAGACGGACGAGAGCACGCCCGGCACCCCGGACCACGACGCCGTGCTCGCGTTCCTCCAGCGCTACTACCTGCACACCGCACCGGAGGACCTCACCGACCGCGACCCGGTCGACATCTTCGGAGCCGCTTTCTCGCACTACCGTCTGGCCGAGAACCGCCCCCAGGGCACGGCCAACGTGCGGGTGCACACGCCCACCGTGGAAGAGAACGGGTGGACCTGCAGCCACTCCGTGGTCGAGGTCGTCACCGACGACATGCCCTTCCTGGTCGACTCCGTCACCAACGAGCTGACGCGGCAGGGGCGCGGGATCCATGTGGTCATCCACCCGCAGGTCCTCGTCCGCCGCGACGTCACCGGCAAGCTGATCGAGGTCCTTCCGGCACCGCCCGCCGGCGGGCTGCCGCACGACGCGCACACCGAGTCCTGGATCCACGTCGAGATCGACCGTGAGACCGACCGCGCCGACCTGAAGCAGATCACCGCCGACCTGCTGCGCGTCCTGTCCGACGTCCGCGAGGCCGTCGAGGACTGGAGCAAGATGCGGGACGCGGCCCTGCGCATGGCCGACGAACTGCCCGCGGAGCCCCACTCCGACCTGCGCGAGCAGGAGATCGAAGAGGCCCGCAATCTGCTGCGCTGGCTGGCCGACGACCACTTCACGTTCCTCGGCTACCGCGAGTACGAGCTGCGCGCGGACGACTCGCTGGCCGCCGTGCCCGGCACCGGCCTCGGCATCCTGCGCTCCGACCCGCACCACACCGAGACCGACAGCCACCCCGTCAGCCCCTCCTTCGAGCGGCTGCCCGCCGACGCCCGGGCCAAGGCGCGCGAGCACAAGCTCCTCATTCTCACCAAGGCCAACAGCCGGGCGACCGTGCACCGGCCGTCGTATCTCGACTACGTCGGTGTGAAGAAGTTCGACGAGAACGGCGAGGTCGTCGGTGAGCGGCGCTTCCTGGGGCTGTTCTCCTCCGCCGCCTACACCGAGTCCGTCCGCCGTGTCCCGGTCATCCGGCGCAAGGTCGACGAGGTGCTGGAGGTCGCCGGGTTCTCGCCGAACAGCCACGACGGGCGCGACCTGCTCCAGATCCTGGAGACGTACCCGCGCGACGAGCTCTTCCAGACCCCGGTCCCCGAGCTCCAGCGCATCGCCACCTCCGTCCTCTACCTCCAGGAACGCCGCCGGCTGCGGCTCTACCTGCGCCAGGACGAATACGGCCGCTACTACTCCGCGCTCGTCTACCTCCCGCGCGACCGCTACACCACCGGCGTACGGCTGCGGATCATCGACATCCTCAAGGAGGAGCTCGGCGGCACCAGCGTCGACTTCACCGCCTGGAACACCGAGTCGATCCTCTCCCGGCTGCACTTCGTCGTCCGCGTCCCGCAGGGCACCGAGCTGCCGCACCTCAACGAGCTGGACAAGGAGCGCATCGAGGCACGCCTCGTCGAGGCCGCCCGCTCCTGGGCCGACGGCTTCGCCGACGCGCTGAACGCCGAACTCGGCGAGGAGCGCGCCGCGGAACTGCTGCGCCGCTACTCGGGCGCCTTCCCCGAGGGCTACAAGGCCGACCACGGCCCGCGCTCCGCGGTCTCCGACCTCGTCCACATCGAACAGCTCACCGACGAGGACAACTTCTCGCTGAGCCTGTACGAGCCGGTCGGCGCCTCCCCCGAGGAGCGGCGTTTCAAGATCTACCGCAAGGGCGCGGCCGTCTCCCTCTCCGCCGTCCTGCCGGTCCTCAGCCGGCTCGGCGTCGAGGTCGTCGACGAGCGGCCGTACGAACTGCGCTGCTCCGACCGCAGCGTCGCCTGGATCTACGACTTCGGCCTGCGCATCCCCAAGTCCGCGGGCGGCGCCGGTGACTACCTCGGCGACGACGCGCGCGAACGGTTCTCGGAGGCCTTCGCCGCCACCTGGACCGGCAAGGCGGAGAACGACGGCTTCAACGCCCTCGTGCTGGGCGCCGGGCTGACCTGGCGGCAGGCCATGGTCCTGCGCGCGTACGCGAAGTACCTGCGTCAGGCCGGCTCCACCTTCAGCCAGGACTACATGGAGGACACCCTCCGCAACAACGTCCACACCACCCGGCTGCTCGTCTCCCTGTTCGAGGCGCGGATGTCGCCCGACCGGCAGCGGGCCGGCCACGAGATCGTGGACGCCCTGCTCGAAGAGGTCGACGCGGCGCTCGACCAGGTGGCGAGCCTCGACGAGGACCGGATCCTGCGGTCCTTCCTCACCGTCATCAAGGCGACCCTGCGGACGAACTTCTTCCAGGAGGCGACGGGCGGCGCGCCGCACGACTACGTCTCCATGAAGTTCGACCCGCAGGCCATCCCCGACCTGCCGGCGCCCCGCCCGGCGTACGAGATCTGGGTCTACTCGCCGCGCGTCGAGGGCGTGCACCTGCGCTTCGGCAAGGTCGCGCGCGGTGGTCTGCGCTGGTCCGACCGGCGTGAGGACTTCCGCACCGAGATCCTCGGCCTGGTCAAGGCACAGATGGTGAAGAACACCGTCATCGTGCCCGTCGGCGCCAAGGGCGGCTTCGTCGCCAAGCAGCTGCCCGATCCGAGCGTGGACCGGGACGCCTGGATGGCCGAGGGCATCGCGAGCTACAAGACGTTCATCTCGGCGCTGCTCGACATCACCGACAACATGGTCGCCGGCGAGGTCGTGCCCCCGGCCGAGGTGGTCCGGCACGACGAGGACGACACCTACCTCGTCGTCGCCGCCGACAAGGGCACCGCGACCTTCTCCGACATCGCCAACGGGGTCGCCGAGCAGTACAACTTCTGGCTCGGTGACGCCTTCGCCTCCGGCGGCTCGGCCGGCTACGACCACAAGGGCATGGGCATCACCGCCCGGGGTGCCTGGGAGTCCGTCAAGCGGCACTTCCGCGACATGGGCGTGGACACGCAGAGCGAGGACTTCACGGTCGTCGGCATCGGCGACATGTCCGGTGACGTCTTCGGCAACGGCATGCTGCTCAGCGAGCACATCCGCCTGGTCGCCGCCTTCGACCACCGGCACATCTTCATCGACCCGAACCCGGACGCCGCCACCTCCTACGCCGAGCGCCGCCGCCTGTTCGAGCTGCCCCGCTCCAGCTGGGAGGACTACAACACCGAGCTGCTGTCGGCCGGTGGCGGGGTCTTCCCGCGCAGCGCCAAGGCCATCCCGGTCAACGCGCACATCCGCGAGGCGCTGGGCATCGAGGGCAAGGTCTCCAAGATGACCCCGGCCGACCTGATGAAGGCCATCCTCCAGTCGCCGGTGGACCTGCTGTGGAACGGCGGCATCGGCACTTACGTCAAGGCGAGCACCGAGTCGAACGCCGACGTCGGCGACAAGGCCAACGACGGTATCCGCGTCGACGGCGCCGACCTGCGCGTCAGCGTCGTCGGCGAGGGCGGCAACCTCGGGCTGACCCAGCTCGGCCGGATCGAGTTCGCGCTGCACGGCGGCCGGATCAACACCGACGCCATCGACAACAGCGCGGGCGTGGACACCTCCGACC
The DNA here is from genome assembly GCF_043673425.1 of Streptomyces sp. M41. Taxonomy (NCBI): domain Bacteria; kingdom Bacillati; phylum Actinomycetota; class Actinomycetes; order Kitasatosporales; family Streptomycetaceae; genus Streptomyces; species Streptomyces sp. M41. The sequence goes on from NZ_JBIMKE010000011.1 coordinate 28,104, forward strand.
ACGAGGTGAACATCAAGATCCTGCTCAACGGCCTGGTCGCCGAGGGCGACATGACCGTCAAGCAGCGCAACAGGCTGCTCGCCGAGATGACCGACGAGGTCGGCCGGCTGGTGCTGCGCAACAACTACGCGCAGAACACGGCGATCGGCAACGCCCTCGCGCAGTCCGGTTCCATGCTCCACGCCCAGCAGCGCTTCATGAGGCACCTGGTCAGGGAGGGCCACCTGGACCGGGCGCTGGAGTTCCTGCCCACCGACCGCCAGATCCGCGAACGCCTGGCCGCCGGGCACGGCCTGACCGGCCCGGAGACGGCCGTCCTGCTGGCGTACACGAAGATCACGGTCGCCGAGGAGCTGCTGGACACCTCGCTGCCCGACGACCCGTACCTGAGCACGCTGCTGCACGCGTACTTCCCGACCGAGCTGCGCGAGCAGTTCCCGGAGCATCTCGTCAGCCACCCGCTGCGCCGTGAGATCACCACGACCGTGCTGGTCAACGACACGGTCAACACCGGCGGTACGACGTATCTGCACCGGCTGCGCGAGGAGACCGGTGCCTCGCTGGAGGAGATCGTCCGGGCGCAGACCGTGGCCCGCGCGATCTTCCGCTCGGCGGCCGTGTGGGACGCGGTCGAGGCCCTGGACAACAAGGTCGAGGCCGAGGTCCAGACCCGGATCAGGCTGCACTCGCGCCGCCTCGTCGAGCGCGGCACCCGCTGGCTGCTCAACAACCGGCCGCAGCCGCTGGCGCTCGCCGACACGGTCGACTTCTTCGCCGACCGGGTCGAGGAGGTCTGGGCGCAGCTGCCGAAGCTGCTCAAGGGCGCGGACCTGGAGTGGTACCAGCAGATCCACGACGAGCTGACCGGCGCCGGCGTTCCGATCGAACTGGCCACCCGGGTCGCCGGGTTCTCCTCGGCCTTCCCGACGCTGGACATCGTCTCGGTGGCCGACCGGATGGGCAAGGACCCCATGGACGTCGCCGAGGTCTACTACGACCTCGCCGACCGGCTGCGCATCACCCAGCTCATGGACCGCATCATCGAGCTGCCCCGCGCGGACCGCTGGCAGTCCATGGCCCGTGCCTCCATCCGTGAGGACCTCTACGCCGCCCACGCGGCGCTGACCTCGGACGTCCTGGCGGCCGGCAACGGCACCGCGACTCCCGAGCAGCGCTTCAAGACGTGGGAGCAGAAGAACGCGGCGATCCTCGGGCGGGCACGCACGACGCTCGAGGAGATCCAGGGCTCCGAGGCCTTCGACCTGGCCAATCTGTCGGTGGCGATGCGGACGATGCGTACGCTGCTGCGGCAGCACTCGTGAGCCGAGCCGGCGAAGCGCAGGCCGCGGCAGCGGCGTAAGCCGCGGTAGGCCGCGTGGCTCGTCGTAGGCCGTACGAGCGTCCGGGCGCCCCGGGCTGGTGACAGTCCGGGGCGCTCGTGCGTTCGGGGCAAAACGGGACTTAAAGTGCTCGGGTGAGCACGATGCGGGCCACGCCGCACAGGACCACGGTCGTTCCGCAGGTCGCCTCCGCGCTGGTCGTCCTGCTGCTGCTTGTGGTGATCGTCCGGCTGCCGTGGGCCGGGGACCTCGGTATGCACGCGGCGACCGTCGAGCGCCTGCGACACGACCTCGTCGACCCCGGCAATCCGCTGGTCGACGCCGATACACCCAGCCCCTACTACTCGCCGTGGATGCTGGTCCTCGGGTGTCTCGCCCGGGTGACGGGACTGTCCGTCTTCGTCGTGCTGCGGATCGGCGCGATGGTCGGGCTCGGGCTGCTCGTCAGCGGCGTATGGCGGTACGTGCGGACGCTGAGCGCGCATCGGGGCGCGCCCGCGGTCGCCGCGCTGTGCCTGGTGTTCCTGTGGGGGACCTCGCTGTTCGCCTGGAGCGGGTTCCTCGGGCTGAACTCGCTGGCGCTGACGGTGTCGTATCCGAGTGTGTTCGCGTTGGGGCTGGCCTTTCACTTCTGGGCCTGGCTGGCGGGTGCGGTGCGTGCGATGGCTGGGTGGGGTGTCTGGGCCGGGCTCGGGGTGCTGTGGGCGGTGATCCTGCTGTGCCATCAGTTCTCCGGGGTGGTGGCCACGTTGGGCGCGCTGGCCACGGTGGTCGCGGCGCGGCCCGGGCGCGCGGAGTGGCCGAGGCTCGCAGGTGGGCTGGCGGTGGCGTCGGCGGCGGGCGTGGTGCTCCTGTGGGCGTGGCCGTACTACGACTTCTTCGCGCTGGCCGGGGCGGGGGCCGATCTGGAGGCGGTGCATCGGTCGCTGTACCGGGACTTGGCGGGCCGGTACTGGCTGGTGCTGCTCGGGGTCGTGGCGCTGGGGCTGCGGTGGTGGCGGGACCGGCTGGACCCGTTGGTGCTGTTCTTCGGGCTGGGCATGGCGGTCGTGGCGCTGGGGTGGGCGAGCGGGCACTACTCGTGGGGAAGGGCGCTGCCCGCGGTGGTGATCCCGGCGCAGATCGCCGCGGCGCTGGAGGTGCTGGAGGGGCGGCGCGCCCGGCGCGGGACATGGGCCGCAGTGCTGGCCGGGGCGCTGGTGGTGGGGGCGTGGACGCAGGTCGGGACGGTCGGGTACGTGGTGCCACGAGGGTCGTTGCCGGAGGCCGTCGCGGCGAAGTACCGGGAGCCCTGGCGGGGGTACCACTGGGTCACGCCGTGGGTGAGGTACGGGGACGTGGTCATGGCGCGGACGTTTCCGGCGCGGCAGCTCCCGGCGTACGGGGCGTACACGGTGGCGCCCGGCTACCCCGACTTCTTCCTGCCGGACGAGGGGGCGCGGCAGGCCGCGGTGCGGCGGTACTTCGAGGCGGGGACGCCGGAAGCCGTGCGGCGGGGGATCGTGGAGGAGTACCGGGTGCGGTGGGTGGTGGACCGGGGCGGGGTGCGCGATCCGGGGTTGCGGATGGTGACTTGGGGGCCGGACGGGCAGGTGCTGTACGAGGTGGTGCGGTGACGGGGCTGCCTGCCCGGTGTTCTAGCGCAGGGCGCTTCTGAGGAGGCGGGCCGCTCTTTTCACGCGGGGGCGGGCCAGGCGGCGGGCCAGGGGGTGGAGCAGTTTCGCACTGAGGCCCAGCGGCTGCCAGCGGATCTGGAGGCGGCCCGGGCCTCGGCCCTCCGGTTCGAGGGTGACGCGGTGCGGGGCCGCGCCGGCGTGGTAGTCGATGCGGGCGCTCAGGGAGGGGAAGGAGAGTGGGGCCAGGAGGACGGCCGTGTGGCGCAGGCCCTGGTGTTCGAGGCGGAGCAGCGGGTGTCGTACGCCGGCGAAGCCATGGCGGGGGACGGGGGCCGCAGTCAGGTCGAGGTGCACCTGGCCCTCGAAGACGCCGGGGCTGACGGGGGAGAGGCGGAACGGCACGGTGAGGCGGCGCCGGCCGGGGGTGAGGATCAGGCCGGCCCGCTGGGGGCCGACGGGGAGCCGCAGACCGGGGTCGTACGTGCGGATCGTGAGGTCGATCGAGGCGCCGGGGCCTCGGGTGAGTTCCGTGATCTCGTGCCGGAACTGGGCGCTGCGGAACGGGCGGGTGTCCAGCTCCAGGTCGGACAGCTCCAGTTCGCGGCGGGCCCAGTCGGTGGCCGGGATGCCGTCGCCCCAGTAGGTGTGGCCCTCCGTGTCCGCGGTCACCTGCCTCGGTGCCACGGCGCGGCCGAGGCCCCGGGCGGCCAGCCGGGCCTCGGCGAAGCGGCGTTCGCGGATCAGTTGCAGGACCACGCGTTCGGTACGGGGGAGCCGGGCGTAGGCGTTGGGGCTGAGGGTCTCCAGGTACGGGGTCGTGATGTCCGCGAAGGACGTCAGCCAGGCGTCGTCCCGGTACGGCAGGTCCCCGGCGTACATCCGGAAGTCGTGCTTGAGGAACTTGTAGTCCTTGTCCTCGCGCAGCGCGCCGTGCCCGCTCTCCACCAGGAAGTCGTCGATGAGGCGCTGCACATGGACACGGTCGCGGACGTTGTGAAGCTTGTGGCGCTGGTTGGAGATCGACGCCGCCTCCGTGTCGGCGAAGGGCGCGATGTGCCAGCGGTAGACCGGCTCCGGGATGATCGTGAACTCCTTGGCCAGGCAGTACGCCTGCGCCGTGAACAGTTGGTCCTCGTAGTGGATGCCCTCCGGGAACCGCAGGTCGTGGCGGTCCAGGAAGGCGCGGGCGTACATCTTGCTCGTCGACAGGTGCTCGAACAGCAGCCGGGGTTCGGACTCGATGCCCAGGACCGTGCGCCGCCCGGCGACCAGGTGCGGCATCCACTTCGTACGGCGCCCGCTGTCCTCGCGGACCCGTATCACCGCGCCCATGGCGAAGTCGATCTCCCGTTCGCGGTGGGCGGCCAGGAGCAGCTCCACGGCGTCGTCCATGAGCTCGTCGTCGCTGTCCAGGAACATCACGTACGGCGCCCTGGCGATCTCCACTGCACGGTTGCGCGGGGCGCTGCAACCACCGCTGTTCTCCGGCAGCCGCAGGTAACGGATGCGGGGATCCCGGGACGCCAACTCACGTGCCACTTGCGGTGTCTCGTCCGTCGAGTGGTCGTCGCTAATGATGATCTCGATGTCGGCATGCGTCTGCCGGCGCACCGACTCCACGGCCCGGGGGAGGCGTTCGGCGTCGTTGTAGACGATGACGGTCACCGTGACGTCCGGGGTCATACGGCCTCCCTCGGGCTCGGCGCCGGAGTGCGTCGCTCCAGCGGGATCACCGGCGGCAGGGCGTCCTCGCTCTCGCCCAGAAAGACGCGGCGTACGACGCGCTCGGCGGCCTGTCCGTCGTCGTACTCGCAGAATCGGCGCCGGAAGGCGGCCCGCGCCTTGCTCGCGCCCTCGTCGCGCCAGGCCTCGGTGGTGAGGATCTCGGTCAGCTCCTGCTGGGTGCGGGCCACCTGGCCGGGAGGCTCGGCCATCAGGTCGAAGTAGACGCCACGGGTGGAACGGTAGGTCTCCCAGTCGTCGGCGTACACGACGATCGGGCGGTCCAGGTTGGCGTAGTCGAACATGATGGACGAGTAGTCCGTGACCAGCGCGTCCGCGGCCAGGGACAGCTCCTCGACCGGGTCGTAGGCGGAGACGTCGATGATCCGCCCTGTGCGGCGCAGGGCGGTCAGCGGGGACGGGGTGCCGTCGTAGAAGTAGTGGCCGCGGATCAGCAGGACCGTGTCCTCGCCGAGGCTGTCGGCAAGGGTGGCGAGGTCCAGCCGGGGGGTCCAGCCGGCCTCGTAGTCGCGGTGGGTGGGGGCGTAGAGGATCGCGCGGTGCGTCGGGGGGATGCCGAGGCGGTCGCGGACGGCGCGGATGTCGGCGGCGGTGGCCGAGTAGAAGACGTCGTTGCGCGGATAGCCGTAGTCGAGCGAGGTGAAGCGGGACGGGTACGCCCGCTCCCACATCCGCGTCGAGTGGCTGTTCGCGGAGACGCTGTAGTCCCACTTGTCGATCCGGGCGAGGAGGGCCTGGAAGTCGAGGCCCTTGGCGGCGGCCGGGAACTCCATCTGGTCCACGCCCATGCGCTTGAGCGGGGTGCCGTGATGGGTCTGCAGGTGGACCGCGTCCGGGCGTTTCACGATCGCGTTCGGGTAGTTGACGTTGTTGACCAGGTACTTCGCCGTCGCCAGCACCTCGCGGTAGCGACGGGTGCCGGGGATCACATGGTCCGTGTGGGGCGGCAGCAGACACGCGTTCTCCGCGGTCACCACCCACACCGGGTGGATCTGCGGGGCGAGTTCGGTGAGCTTGGCGGCGATCGCCGCCGGGTTGCAGGCGACCCCGCGGTTCCAGTACGCCGAGAAGACGGCGAGGTTGGGATCGACCGGACGGGACAGCGATTTGCGGTAGTGCCGGTCACCGAAGGCGGCGGCGGCCTGGCGTCCCCGGGTCCGTACGGCCGCCTTCGTGGCGCGGCGGGCCCGGTTGGCGGCCTGGAAGGCGCGGTACCTGGTGTACGCGTTCTCCTCCAGGAGCGCTCGGCGGATGCCCTCGGGGCCCGCGGGGCGACGATGCCCGGGCGGGCGGTGCCGTACGGCGGCCTCGGACGCCCTGCGGAAGAACTCCCGGGCCGTGGCGTCCGGCATGCGGGTGCGGGCGAAGGTGCGCAGGCAGTCGCGGACCATGACGTCGTACAGGACGGCCTGGACGGGATCGGGGGCGGCGCCCGGGGTGGTGGGGGGAGCGGCCGGGGCGACCGGAGCGGTGGTGGTGGCGGTGGTGGTTGCGGTGGTGGTGGTGCGGTGCTGGGCGATCGTGAGGAGCGCCTCGTAGCGGTCGACGAGGGCGAAGTGCTGCTCGGGGGTGACCGGGGGGAGGCTCTCCGGGCGCAGCTCGCGGCTTTCGTACGCCACTTGGTTCAGGGCGGCGATGTGGTCGGCGAGGAGGAGCGTGGCGTAGGCCGCGAACGGCTCGTCGGGGGTGGTGAGTTCCGCTTCGTGCGCCTGCCAGAACGCGGTGCGCAGCGCGCGGTTGCCCAGGAGCGGGGTGACGCGCAGCGCGGTGCGGGCGACCGCGTCGAGGGGGTGGGCGGCGCGCCCCGAGCGGGCCAGACGGGGGCCGTCGTCGGAGGGGAGGAGCGAGGTCTCCCAGGTGGAACTCACGTGGTCGAAGAGGAGTACGTCGACCTCGTCGGGCAGGTCCGCGACGCGGTCGGCTACCAGGCGCGGGCCGCCGACGGGCAGGCCGTCCTTCGCGTGCACGAAGTGCAGCCAGCGGCCGGTGGCCCGGGCCGCCCCCGCCGACCGGGCCGCGGCGTCGTCCGTGCCGTCCGGCAGGGGCAGCACAAGAATCTCCGGCGCGTACGTCCGCGCCGCCTCGTGCGCCCAGGCGCCGACCGCGGCCACGATCACCTCGACGTCGGGGTGCGGATGGGCGGCCAGGGAGGCGAGGAGTCCGGTCAGCCGGTCCTGAGTGTTCGGCCCGTGGACGACGACGCTGAGCTCGGGCATCGCGGGGACTCCTTCACCTTCGTCATCGCTGCGGGGCACCCTGCTCGGCCATAGTGGCACTAATAGGGCGAAAGGGTGACCCTGGGTTGCGCCTCACGAGGGAACGGGAGCGGGCGCCGCCTGCGGTTCGGGCTGGGACTTGGGCTTCGGCTTCGGTTTCGGCTTGGTCACCTTGTCCCCGGTGAACGCCTCGTACTCCTTCAGGACCTCGTCCGTCGGCCCGTCCATGCGCAGTTCGCCGCGCTCCAGCCACAGCACGCGGTCACAGGTGTCGCGGATCGACTTGTTGTTGTGGCTGACCAGGAACACCGTGCCCGCGTGCTTGCGCAGTTCGCGGATCCGGGCCTCGGAGCGCTTCTGGAACGAACGGTCACCGGTGGCCAGCGCCTCGTCGATCAGCAGCACGTCGTGGTCCTTGGCCGCGGCGATCGAGAACCGCAGCCGGGCTGCCATGCCGGAGGAGTAGGTGCGCATCGGCAGGGTGATGAAGTCGCCCTTCTCGTTGATGCCGGAGAACTCGACGATCTCCTGGTAGCGCTCACGGATCTGCTCGCGGGACATGCCCATGGCCAGGCCGCCGAGGTGGACGTTGCGCTCGCCGGTGAGGTCGTTCATCAGGGCCGCGTTCACGCCGAGGAGGGAGGGCTGGCCGTCGGTGTAGATGTGGCCGTTCTCGACGGGGAGGAGGCCCGCGACCGCCTTGAGCAGGGTCGACTTGCCGGAGCCGTTGGTGCCGATGAGGCCGATGGCCTCGCCGCGGTACGCGGTGAAGGACACGTTCCTGACCGCGTGCACCTTGCGCACGCCGGCCGCCTTCTCGGTCTGCCTGCGGCGCAGGATGCGGTTGAGGGCGCCGGTCGCGGAGCCGCGGCCGGCGCCCGTGCCGTTGACGCGGTAGACGATGTCGACGCCGTCCGCGATGACGGTCGGGACCCTGTCGGCGGGGTGCTGCGGATTCGGGTTCTCAGCCACGGCCGTACGTCTCCTCAGCCTTCCAGAAGTAGATGAAGCCACCGACGCCGGCGAGCAGGGCCCAGCCGGTCGCGAGCGCCCACACGTGCGGGGGCAGCCGGCTCCCGTCGAAGCTGTCGATGAGGGCGAAGCGCATCAGGTCGATGTAGACGGCGGCCGGGTTGGCCTGGAGGGCCGAGGTCGCCCAGGACGGCCAGTCCGTGTGCTTGCTCATCATGTGGGTGATGCTGAACATCCCGCCCGACGCGTACATCCAGGTGCGCAGCAGGAACGGCATCAGCTGGGCGATGTCCGGCGTCCTGGCGCCCATCCTGGCCACGATCATCGCCAGGCCCGTGTTGAAGGTGAACTGGAGCACCAGCGCCGGGACCGCCAGCATCCAGGAGGCGGCGACCGGGACGCCGAAGCAGAGCAGGATCACGACCAGCGCCGCCATCGAGAACAGCAGCTGCTGGAGCTGCTGGAGGCAGAAGGAGATCGGCAGCGCGGCCCGCGGGAAGTGCAGGGCTCGCACCAGGCCCAGGTTTCCGGAGATCGCGCGGGTGCCCGCCATGATCGAGCTCTGCGTGAAGGTCCAGACGAACACGCCGGTCACCAGGAACGGGATGTAGTCCGGCACGCCCCGGCTGGTGTCCATCAGCTCGCCGAAGATGAAGTAGTACACCGCCGCGTTCAGCAACGGCGTCAGCACCTGCCACACCTGGCCGAGCTTGGCCTGGCTGTACTGGGCGGTGAGTTTGGCGGTGGAGAACGCGGCGATGAAGTGGCGGCGGGCCCACAGCAGGCGGATGTACTCGGGCGGCGAAGGGCGGGCGCCGCTGACCGAGAGGCCATGGCGCGCTGCGAGGGCCGCGAGACCGGCGCCGGGCTCGGGAGGGGTGGGCGCCTCAACGGGGGTGGGGGGTGGTGGGGGCGGTGTGTGGAGGGCCTGGGTCACAGCCGCTGCTTTCGTTCGGGGGAGGGGACTGGTCGCCGTTCGTCGAACGTTTTCGTCGGTACCTCTTCACGGCGTTCTCTTACGTCGGGACGGACCCGTATCGTCGCAACGCGAGCGTAGGCCGAGTTGGCGTCGGAACGCAACCGTTTCGTCGTTACGGGCCGGTGAGGGCGTGCGCGTATCGTCGTGAGGACGGACCCGGATTGTCGTAAGGACGGACCCGTATCGTCGCTACGCCCTATGCTGGCCGCATGACGACCAACGCCGGCCAACCCCAGACGCCCCCGCGCCGCCGACCCCCCGCCGGAGCCGCCGTGCTCCGCGAGGACGTGACCGAAGCCATCCGGGCGGCAGTCTTCGAGGAGTTGGCGGCGGTCGGCTACGCGCGGATGTCGATCGAGGGCATCGCGCGCCGCGCGGGCGTCGGCAAGACCGCGGTGTACCGGCGCTGGCGCTCCAAGCTGCACCTGGTGCTCGACGTGGTGTCGGCGGTCGCCGTCATGGGCCTGCCCACGCCGAACACGGGCTCCCTGGAGGGCGACCTGCGGATGCTGTACGAGGTGACCTCGCGCGCCCTGCGTCACCCCGTGGTCTCGCAGATCATCCCCGACCTCCAGGCCGAGGCGGCCCGCAATCCCGAGATCGCGGAGGCGCTGCAGAAGGCGTTGGAGCAGGGCCAGGAGGGGGTCGCCAGCAAGATCCTGGTCGGGGCGGAGCAGCGCGGCGAGGTGCGCATGGGCCTCGACGACGAGCTGGCGCTCGACCTGATCTCGGGCCCTCTGTACTGGCGGCTGGTGGTGGCCCGCAGCCCGAGGCTCCCCAAGGGCTATCTGGACGCCCTGGCCAGGTCGACGACGCAGGCCCTCAAGGCGCTGTGAGCCCGCTCAGCCGCCCACCCCACTTGCTCAGCCGCTCACCCCACCTGCTCAGCCGCTCACCCTGCTTGTTCAGCCGCCCACCTCACCTGCTCAGCCGTCAGCCCCTGAGCCGCTCGTCCCGCTCGCTGAGCCGCCCCGCGAGCTCCGTCAAGTCCGCCACCCGCAACACCCGTTCACCGGAACCCGGCAGCGGGACGTGCAGGACCGCGGTCCATCGCTCCGGTACGGCGGCGATGCCGTACACGGCTCCGGCCAGGCCGCCGGTCACGGCGGCCACCGTGTCCGTGTCGCCGCCGAGGTCGATGGCGGCGCGTACGGCGTCCTCGTACGAGGAAGTGGTGCGCAGCGCCCAGACGGCGGAGCCGAGGCAGGGCCATGCAGCGCCGTTGAACTCCGTGGCGTCGTCGGGGTGCCAGCCGGGGGCGAGGACGACGGCGTAGCGCTCGCGGTGGTCCGGGTGAACCGCGTCGAGGATGTCGGGGAGCGCGGCCAGTGGGTCGGCGCCGGCAAGCGCGATCCGCACCGCCTCGTGGAAGACGGCGGTGCCTTCCCACGCCGCACGGTCCCCGTGGGTGAGAGCCGCGAGGCGCCGGGCGGCGTCCATGGTGGCGTCGCGGCCCTGGCTCGCGAAATACACGGCTGAGGTGGCGGCTCGCATCAACGCGCCGTTGCCCGCCGCCCGTTGATTCGTCTGGAAGTGCAGTGCGGCGGCCAGGTCCCAGGGGTCGCCGCTGCTCAGCACGGCCTCCGTCTGAAGACCGATGTCCTTCGGCCCGGCGGCTGCCCAGCGCTGGAACCGACGGAAGGCGTCGGCAGGGTCGAGCCCGCCGCACTCCAGCAGCGACTCGCCGACGAGTACGGCCATCTGCGTGTCGTCGGTCGCCTCGCCCGGCTCCCAGCCGCCGCCCCCGCACATCTCCCCGCCCCTGCCCGGCTCGGGAAAACGCCCCGAGAAGGCGCCTTCCGGGCCGAACTCGAAGGGCGCGCCCAGAGCGTCACCGACAGCGGACCCGATGACAGCGCCGAGGGCGCGCTCGAAACGACGGGGCTCGGTGACGCGGTGGGGCTCGGTCATGCCCGCGAGGCTACGTCAGCTGCGGGCCGCCTCCGGGTGCAGGCGCAGCCAGCCCTCCCAGGCCGACGCGATCATGTCCTGCACGTCGTGCTTGGCCTTCCAGTCCAGCTCGGTGGCGATGCGGTCGGCGGCGGCGACGACGCGGGCCGGGTCGCCGGGGCGGCGCGGGGTGACCGTCGGGGGGCGGTCGTAGCCGGTGACGGCGTTGACGAGGTCGATCATCTCGCGGACCGAAACGCCTTCGCCCCGGCCGATGTTGAGGGTGAGGTCGTGGCCGGGGGAGGACTGCAGGGCGCGGGCCACGGCCACATGGGCGTCGGCGAGGTCGACCACGTGGATGTAGTCGCGAATGCAGGTGCCGTCGGGGGTCGGGTAGTCGTCGCCGAAGATGCGCGGCGGCGCGTTCTGGGTCAGCTTCTCGAACACCATGGGGATGAGGTTGAAGACGCCGACGTCGGCGAGGTCCGCGGTGGCCGCGCCCGCCACGTTGAAGTAGCGCAGCGACGCCGTGGACAGACCCGTGGCGCGGCCGGTCGCCCGGACCAGCCACTCGCCGGCCAGCTTCGTCTCGCCGTACGGCGACATTGGCACGCACGGCGTCTCCTCGGTCACCAGGTCCACGTCCGGCATGCCGTAGACCGCCGCGGAGGAGGAGAAGACGAAGGACAGGACGTCCGCCGCCGTCACCGCTTCCAGCAGGACGCGCAGGCCCTCGATGTTCTCGCGGTAGTAGTGCAGTGGGAGGTCGACCGACTCGCCGACCTGCTTCTTCGCCGCGAGGTGGACGACCCCGGTGACGCGGTGCTCCGTGAGGGCGCGGGCGACGCGCTCGCCGTCCAGGATCGAGCCGACGACGAGCGGGACGCCGTCCGGCACGCGCTCGGCGACACCGGTGGACAGGTCGTCGTAGACCACGGCCTGCTCGCCCGCCTCGGTCATCGCGCGTACGACGTGCGCTCCGATGTAACCGGCGCCGCCGGTGATCAGCCAGGTCATGTGCGGCCGTCCCCTCGTCAGTGGCCCTGTGTCGCCCGTGGTGGCTCCAGTGTCAGTGAAGCAGGCGGTGGAGTCTGGCACGGCTCACTGACATGACTCCGCGTAGACCGGGTGCCACGCGCAGTGCCAGGGCGCCGGAGTGTGTGGCGTGGGGATGGGCGAGTACGACCGTGTGGTGTGCGCCGAGCACGGCGCGGCGGCGCAGCAGGCCGGCGCCCGTGACCGCGTGTGCCGTCACCTCGCGCTGCGCGCCGTCCGCGAAGACCACCCGTAGGCGAAGGTCCCACGCGCCGGGCCCGGACCTGCCGAACACCGACCAGTGCACCGTGGTCTGCGCCGACCACACCCCCCTGGCCGCACGCACGAGCCCCACCCGCGTACGCGGACCCGCCACCCGCCCCGTCTCCCGGCACCGCCACTCCACCTCCAGGGCCTCGGGGCCGGCCTGCGCCACCCGCCCGTACAGCTCGTGCAGGCCCAGCCTGAGCTGTGCGGTACGCGCGCGTGGGCGCAGTTCCGCGTCGACCGCGAGGGGGAGGAGCCGGAGCGGGCGGGTCAGCAGCGGCTCCAGGGTGACCTGGGGGAGGTCGGCCGACCAGACGGGGGTGCCGTCGGCGGTGCGGGCGTAGGGCGGGAGGAGGCGGGCGGGGCGGGAGGCGAGGTCCCTGAGGCGGGGCAGGTCGCGGGGCTCGGGGGAGGCCAGGACGACACGGCCGATGAGGCGGCCGGGTGCGGTGGGGTTGCGGGCCCAGTCGGAGGCGTCGTACTCGGCGAGGTGTGTGCGGGTGTGGGCCCACCAGGCGCGTTGGTAGTCCCGGTCGTGCAGGCTCAGCTCGCGTGCGTACATGCGCAGTTCGTGGTCGAGGAACTTGGCGCGCGCCTCCCTGGCCAGCTCCTTGCGGCCGGCGCCCAGCAGGATCCCGTACGCCTGCCGGCTCGCCTCCGTGCGCGCCCGCCAGTTGGAGATGTCCGCTCGGTCCAGGGAGATAGACAGCCGGCCGGCGGAGCGGCGCACATGCCAGACGTACACCCGGTCCGGGACGAGGGCGATGCGGGGGCCGGCGGCGAGCAGGCGCGCGGTGAACACGAAGTCCTCGTAGGGGAAGCGGCCTTCGGGGAAGCGGATGCCGTTCTCGCGCAGGAAGCCGGTGCGGTAGAGCTTGTTGACGCAGAGGGTGTCGTGGACCAGGCGCGGGCGCTGCGCGGGGCGCTCGACGACGGCGTGCTCGGCGTAGAGCGATCCCTGCCACGGCACTTCGCGCCCCCCGGGCAGTTCCCGCCGCACACACAGCCCGCTCGCCACCTCCGCGCCCGCCCGCATGACCGCCGCGAGCAGCGCGTCCACCGCGCCGGGTGGCAGGACGTCGTCGCTGTCCAGGAACATCACGTACGGCGATGTCACCCGGTCGAGCCCGGTGTTGCGGGGGCTGCCGCAGCCGCCGCTGTTGGTCCGGCGCCGGACTACCGTCAGGCGTGGCTCGGATGCGGCGAGCCGGGTGAGCAGCTCCGCGCTGTCGTCCGTCGAGCAGTCGTCGACGGCGACGACCTCCCGCACGGCCGGGCCCTGGGCCAGCGCCGAGCGGACGGCGGTCGTCACGTGCGCGGCGTCGTTGTAGCCGATGACGACGATGCCGACGCCGACGCCGCCGGGCCCGATGTCCGGGGTGGCGGCGGGGGCGGGGGCGGGGACGGCGGTGGTCCGGGGGAGGTTCATCACAGCGAGCGTAAGCCGGATGAAAGCCTCATTTCGGGTGATACGCCGCCATGCCGATGTTGTCAGATGAAAATCCACCCATGAACCCGCTCATGCGGGCGAATCGGCGACCCGGCGAATCGGCGACCCGGCTCACACCCCCTGCGCCCGCGCCTCCTCCAGCGCCGCGGCGTCCAGAGCCTCGGTGAGCTGGTCCAGCCGTGCCCGCAGCGCGCGGATCTCCTCCACCTCGAAGCCCGTCGCCGCGGCGATCCGGCGTGGCACCTGTAGGGCCCGCTCGCGCAGTGCGGCCCCCTCCTCCGTCAGCCGCACCTCCACGGAGCGCTCGTCGCGGACGCTGCGCTCCCGGTGCACCAGGCCCGCCGCCTCCAGCCGCTTGAGCAGCGGCGAGAGGGTGCCGGAGTCGAGGCGCAGGTGCTCGCCGAGCTTCTTCACGGGGAGGTCGCCGTGCTCCCACAGCACCAGCATCGCCAGGTACTGCGGATAGGTCAGGCCGAGGTCCTTGAGCACCACGCGGTAGACGCCGCCGAAGGCGCGCGACGCGGCGTTCAGGGAGAAGCAGATCTGCTGGTCGAGGCGGAGCCAGTCGGCCGCGGGCGTGGTCGTCATGGCTCCAGGGTAGCTCGTGCTCGTCATTTAGTTGTGCGCAATTGAGTTGTGTGCTCTACTTGTGGTCGTGCGGTGGCCCCGGACCGAACGGGGGCCGGCCGCACCACCACGACGGCGAGTAGCCAGGTCACGCCTGCCGACTCGTCCCGACTTCCGAGAGGAATGGTTTTCCATGGACGCGCTCTACACCGCTGTCGCCACCGCCACCCACGGCCGCGAGGGCCGCGCCGTCTCCAACGACGGCAAGATCGACCTCGCGCTGGGCATGCCGGTGGAGCTGGGCGGCAACGGGCAGGGCACCAACCCGGAGCAGCTCTTCGCCGCCGGGTACGCCGCCTGCTTCGGCAGCGCGCTCGGCCTCGTCGGCCGGCAGGCCAAGGTCGACGTGTCCGAGGCCGCCGTGACCGCCGAGGTCGGCATCGGTAAGCAGGGTGAGGGCTTCGGCCTCGCCGTCACCCTCCGGGTCGAGCTCCCCGACACCCTGGACGAGGCGACCGGCCGCAAGCTGGTCGAGCAGGCCCACCAGGTCTGCCCCTACTCCAACGCCACCCGCGGCAACATCCCGGTCGACCTCGTCATCGAGTAGGACCGCACGCGGTCATCGGCCGAACCCGGCGCCGGAGCCTCCGCGGAGCCCGGCGCCGCAGCCGTCCCGCTCCCCACCGCACACGCCGTCCCGCGCCCCACCGCACAAGCCGCCGGACAGCCACCGCCCCGCCTCACCTCACCCCCCGATCCGCGCCAGCACCTCCCCCGTCTCCTCGCTCCAGGCCACCACCACCGCCTCCTCCGGCACCCGCTTCCACCGCGTCAGCAGCAGCCATCGGGCGTCATGGCGCCGGGCGATCGCGGTGCGCTCGGCTCGGGTGGAGGTAGGGGCGAGGTAGGCGCGGACGTCGGCGAGGCGGCGAACGCGTTCGTGGTCGTCGAGGGCGGGGTCGGGCCAGATCGGAGCGGCGAGGTTCGGGCCGTAGCCGGGGATGGAGCGGGGGGCGAAGTGGCCGTCGGAGATCACCACCTCGCCCTTGCCCACATGCCGTGCCACCCACGTGTACGACGGCCACTGCGACGGCTGTTCCAGCCCGAAGGGATCCAGCGCGCGCGGCACCACGGCCCCGCCCTGCACGGTGAGGAACCCGACGCACGCCCCGACGGCCGCCGCCCCGCCCAGCGCCCGGCGTGCCCTGCCCCACGGCCGGGGCGCCGCCAGTTCGACGGCGAGCGCGAACTGCAACGGCACCAGGGTGAGCCCGAGGATCCTGCCGTAGGTGTAGTGGCCGCTGACCCAGCCGTACGCCACGACCAGACAGTCGAGGGCGAACAGCAGCACCAGCGGGTCCCGCCAGGTGCCGCGGCGCCATCGCGCCCACAGCGCCGGCAACCCCAGCAGCGCCAGCCAGAACTGGCCGGGGAGCCGCTCGTACAGCTGCCGGTGGATGCCGTCCACGCTGCTGTCACCGGCCAGCGCGAACACATCGAAGTAGGGCCAGGAGGCGGCGACCAGCACCGCCGCACCCGCCGTCACCCCCCAGCGCACCACGACGGCGACTCCCCACCCCCGCTGCCACCCGGCGACGAACGCCACCGCCCCCAGCGCCGCCGCCACCGCGGTGATCGGATGGATGAGCAGGATCAGCCCGTACAGCGAGCCGATCCCCGCGTACCCGGCGAGACCCGGCAGCCCGCTCGGACCGATGTACCGCACCGCCCCCCGCTTCTGCCCCTGCCCCCGTGCCCGCGCCCCCGTCAGCGCCCAGGCCCAGAAGGTGAGCCCGATGGCGAACGCCGAGGGGTAGGCGAGATTCCCCGTCATCGACATCAGGCTCAGGTAGCCGCTCCACCAGGCCCGCTCGGTCCCCCACAGCAGCGTCATCGCCCCCAGTGCCAGCACCGGCGCCCATGGTCTCGGCGTGAGCACCCGCACGAGGCGGCCGACGCCGGTCAGCAGGACGAGCAGGTTCAGCGGGCCGGCCAGCCGCACCGTCTCCCAGCCGCCCAGCCCCGTCAGCCGGGCGAACGCGCCCTGCGCCACCGAGTACGGCGAGTAGTACGGGCTGCCCGCGCCCGGCAGGTCCGCCATCGGATGCCGAGGGTGGAGCAGGGAGACCTTCAGGCGCTCCACCACCGCCGCGTGCTGACCGGCGTCGCAGCACAGCGGAACGGCCCAGTACGCCAGCAGTATCACCAGGAGGAACAGCAGGCCGACGGCCTGGTACGGCGTCGGACGCCAACTGCCGCCGCCGCGCAGCGCACTCGCTCCGCGCACGGTCCTCCGGACGAGGACACCGACAGCGGCGCCCGCGGCTCTGGTCGTGGAGGTTGTGTGGGTTTGAGGCATTTGCCGTATGTTCCCGGCCGGGTCGACCGGGTCAACGGCTTTGCCTCACGTCACCTCATCGAGTGAGCCCGCCCGGTGGCCGGGGCCGGCACCCGCCGCGCCCCGTCCGGATGCTCCGGCATCCGCTCACCCAGCATCAGCGTCCGCACGACCCGTTCCGCGGCCAACCCGTCGTCGAACTCGCAGAACCGCTCCCGGAACCCGGCCCGCAGCCGCTCCGACTCCCCGTCCCGCCAGGCCCCCGACGCGAACAACCAAGCCAACTCCCGGTAGGAGCACGCCACATGACCCGGCGCCTCGGCCGTGATGTCGAAATAGGCGCCCCGACTCGCCGCGTACGCGCCCCAGTCGTCGGCGTGGACCACGATCGGCCGGTCCAGGTTGGCGTAGTCGAACATCAGGGCGGAGTAGTCGGTGACCAGGACGTCCGCGGCCAGCATCACGTCCTCCACATGCGGCTCGTCCGTCGCGTCGATCAGCACGCCCCGCCGGTGCAGATCGGCCAGCCCCGCCCCGCGTGCCGTGCCCTTCGCCAGCGACGGATGCAGCCGTACGACGAGGGTGTGGCCCGCACCCAGATCCGCGGCGAGGCGGGCCAGGTCGATCCGGTCGACGTGGCCGCCCCGGCGGTAGTCGCGGCGGGTCGGCGCGTACAGCACCACGGTGTGCCCGGCGGGGACGCCGAGCCGGGCGCGGGCCGCCTCGGTGGCCGCGGGTCCCGCGGTGACCAGCCGGTCGTTGCGCGGGCTCCCGGTCCGCAGCGAGGTGAAGTGGCAGGGATAGGCCCGCTCCCACACCAGCTCCGAGTGCCGGTTGGCGACCAGGCTGTAGTCCCAGCGGTCCGCGCGCCACAGCATCTTCGGCACGTCGAAGCCGTGCCGGGCGCCGGGCTTGGTCAGCAGATCCGCCGCCATGTACTTCAGCGGGGTGCCCTGGTGGGTCTGGATGTGGACGCTGCCGGGGCGCTTGGTCAGGGTGCCCGGCCAGTTGACGTTGTTCACCCAGTACGTGGCCCGAGCCATGACCTCGTGGTAGCGCCGCGAGCCCGGTGTGACGAACTCGATGCCGTCCGGCAGCTCGTCCACGGCGTCCTCCCGGACCACCCACACGCCCCTGATGTCCGGGGCGATCTCGCGGGCCTTGGCATGGATCGCCGCCGGATCGCCCAGCACACCGCGGTGCGAGAACGCCGAGTAGACCGCGAGCCGCGGATCGAGCGGCAGCTTCGACCCGGCCGTGTACCAGGCACGTCCGGCCCGCTGGGACACCGCTCGCGTCACCCGCCGCTTGCCCTTCCCGGCCACCTCACGCAGATCGCGCAGACCGCGCGCCACCGCGTACGACGCGTACGGAGCCGTCGCCAGCAGCCGCATCTCCGTGCCGCGCCACCCCGGCGGCGGGGTGAAGCCCTCGGGGAGCCGGCGGGCGTGGAAGGAACGGATCTCGCGGTAGAAGGCCGGGCGGTCCGCGGGGCGCACCCGGTCCTCGCGGGCCAGCACGAACAGCATGTGGTCCAGCGCCCGTTCGAACAGCAGCGGTCGCGCCCACGCCAGGTCCGGACGCTCCTGAAGGAACGCGAACAGGCCCTCGTACTGCGGGAAGATGTCGAAGTGCCGCCGGCCCGGCGTCTTGGTGATCGCGCCCTGCCGGCGCTGCCGGTACTCGACTCCGATCCGCTCCAGGCAGGCGATGCGGTCGGCGAGCACCATCGAGCGGTAGGTGACGGGCGCGTCCTCGTACAGGCCCGGTGCGTAGCGCAGCTCGTGCTCGAGGAAGAACTCACGGCGGTACGCCTTGTTCCAGGCGACCAGGAACAGATGCAGGTACTCGGGGTGCTCGCGGACGCGGAAGGTGTCCGTGCCGGCCGCCGCCAGCAGGTCCGCCGCCGTGCTGCGGCCACCGCGGCCCCACCAGTGCGTGCGGACGTGGTCGAAGACCAGGATGTCCGGGTCTTCGGCGCCCTCCAGACGGGCCGCCACCGCGGCCAGCAGGCCCGGGGTGTAGGAGTCGTCACTGTCGAGGAACAGGACGTAGTCGCCGCTCGCCTGCTCCAGACCGGCGTTGCGGGCCCGGCCGAGGCCGACGTTCTCCGGCAGGTGCAGCACACGCACGCGTGCGTCGCGCTCGGCGTAGTCGTCCAGGATGGCGGGGCAGCCGTCGGGGGAGCGGTCGTCGACGGCGATCAGCTCGAAGTCGCCGTAGGACTGCCCGAGCACCGAGTCCAGGCACTCCCGCAGAAAGCCCTGCACCTTGAAGACGGGGACGATGATGCTGAAGCGGGGCATGTCAGTTCCTCACGAGGGTCGTCGCGGCGGGGGCGGGGCTGCGCTCGGCGAGCGGGATCACCGGCGGCAGCGCCTCGGGCGGCTCGCCCAGCAGCACCCGGCGTACGACACGCTCGGCGGCGCGTCCGTCGTCGAACTGACAGAACCGCTCCCGGAACGCGGCGCGCAGCGCCCCGGCCTCCTCGTCCGCCCATGAGCCGTCGCGGAAGACGGCCGCCAGCTCCTCGGGTGTGCGGGTCACCCGGCCCGGCGGGGACTTCATCAGGTCGAAGTAGACGCCCCGCAGCTCCCGGTAGACGTCCCAGTCGTCCGCGTACACCACGATCGGCCGGTCCAGGTTGGCGTAGTCGAACATGATCGACGAGTAGTCGGTGATCAGCGCGTCGGCGGCAAGGCACACGTCCTCGGTGCTGAGATGGCCGGTGACGTCGATGATCCGGCCGGTGCCGCGGGCGGTACCCCGGTCGTAGAAGTAGTGGGCGCGCAGCAGCACGACGTACTCGTCGCCGATCTCCTCGCACAGCGCCTCGAGGTCGAGGCCGGTCTCGAAGCCGGTGGCGTGGTCGCGGTGCGTGGGCGCGTAGAGCAGGGCCTTCTTGCCCTCGGGGACGCCGAGTTCACGGCGCACCCTGGTGACGTCGTCGGCGGTCGCCGTGCAGTAGACGTCGTTGCGCGGATAGCCGTACTCCAGGGGCTCGTGCGCCGAGGGGAAGGCGCTCTCCCACATCTCGGTGGAGTGCCGGTTGGAGGTCAGGTTGTAGTCCCAGCGGTCCACTCGGGCCAGCAGCCTGGCGAAGCTGCCGGTCGCCGCGGCCACCACGGGGTACGTCGACTGGTCGGCGCCCATCTTCTTCAGCGGGGTGCCGTGCTGCGTCGACAGATGCACGCTGCCCGGGCGTTTGACGACGGCGTCCGCGAAGTTGGCGTTGTTGATCAGGTACGTGGCGCGGGCCAGTACGTCCCAGTACTTGCGGCTGCCGATGACGGCGTACTCCACGTCCTCGGGCACCCGGCCGACGGCGTCCGGCTCGACCAGGAACACCGAGCGCCGATGCGGGGCGAGTTCGCGCGCCTTGGCGTGGATCGCGGCCGGGTTGCAGAGGTAGCCGCGGCCCCAGTAGGCGCAGTACACGGCGAGGTTGGGATCCAGCGGGCGGCGCAGCTGCCACCGGTAGCGCAGCCGGGTGCGCAGCCCGCGCGGCCGGGGCACCGCACAAGCGACCCGCGCCGCGAGCTGGTTGACGCCGCGCAGCGCCCGGAACGCCCCGTACGCGCCGCGCGCGAGCAGCCGGTGCTGCACCCCGAGACTGCCGCCGGGCATCCGGAACCCGGCCGGCCGGTACCGCCGGTACAGCCCGCCCGCCCGGCGGAAGAAAGCGCGCCGCCCGCGCGGCAGCCGCCGTGGCCGGGCCGCGGTCTTCAGCACGGCCGCGAAGAGCTGCTCGAACAGCCGCCCGAACCGGTCCCCGGGCAGCTCCTGCCCGGCGGCATGCGCGAGCAGCGCCTCGACCTGGTCGAGCAGCTCGAAGTGATGCTCACCGGGAAGGCTGAGCCGGTTCCCCTGCCGCCGCAGCAGATGCCGTACGACGACCTGACGCAGCACCGCCATGCGCTCGGCCGCCAGCGCGACCAGGCCGCCGAACCCGATGTCGGTGAAGTGGCCGGCGGGGAAGGAGAGCTGCCGCTCGGTGAGGAAGGCCCGCCGGTAGGCCGCGCTCCACGCCGGGAGCTCGACGCCCGTCAGCCCGGGGGCGAGCGCGGGCGGGAAGGCCCCGCGCGGCGCCCGCGCCAGCACCGGGGCCGCCGGGTTGGTCGGCTCGCCCACCCACCACGGCGTCCGCTCGTGCTCGAAGTACAGGACGTCCACGTCACCGGTCTCGTCCAGCCGGGCGTCCAGCGCGGCGAGCGCCCCCGGCACCAGCTCGTCGTCGCCGTCCAGGAACAGCACCCAGTCGCCGAGCGCCGCCCGCAGCCCGGCGTTGCGCGCCCCGGCCGCGCCGTCCGTCGGCGGCGAGGTCACCGGCGCCACCCGGCAGTCCCGCTCGGCGTACCGGGCGGCGACGGCCGCCGCCGGGCAGTCGGCGGCGTCGCAGACCGGGATCAGCTCGAAGTCGCCGAAGGACTGGGCGAGGACCGAGTCCAGCGCCTGGGACAGCCGGCCCGCGACCCCATGGGACGGAACGATGATGCTGAAGCGGGGCATACTGCTCTCTCTGTCGTGATCGTGTCGACGGCCGGGCCGGCCTCAGCCGGTGCGCCGGCGACCGGGCCGCCCCGCAGGACGCCAGGTGGGCGGGCGGCTCGGCGTGGGCCGTGACGGGCTGGAGGGCATGTGGACTCCTCTTCCGTGAGAACGGCGCTCAGAGACTCTCGGTGACGGGCACCGGACGGGCCGGTTGCGGCACACCGCCCCGCGGGGACTGCGCGAGCGACGCGGCGACCGCCGACGGCACCGGGTGACGCATGTCCAGCGGCACGACGGGCGGGACACCCCGCTCACCCAGCACCACATGGCGTACGACCCGCTCGGCGGCGCGTCCGTCGTCGTACGGGCAGAAGCGCTCCCGGAACGCCGCGCGCAGCTCGGCGGAGCGCGAGCCGCGCCAGTGGCCGGTGGCGAAGATGTCGATCAGCTCGTCCTCGCTGCGCGCCACCGCGCCCGGCGGGAAGGTGCGCAGGTCGACATAGGTGCCGCGGGCCGCCTCGTACGCCTCCCGGTCGTCGGTGTGCAGCACGATCGGCCGGTCCAGGTTGGCGTAGTCGAACATGATCGACGAATAGTCGGTGACCAGCGCGTCCGAGGCGAGGCACAGCGACTCCACGCTCGGGTGGTCGGAGACATCGATCACCTGGCCGCCGCCGGCGGCGAGGGGACCGCCATGGCGGTGGTGGGCGCGGGCCAGCACGACGAAGCCGGGTCCGAGCGTGCGCGTCACGTGGTGCAGGGCGAGAGTGGTGCGCTGGGTGCGGTGGTAGTCGCGGTAGGTGGGGGCGTAGAGGATCGCCACCGCGCCCTCGGGGATGCCGAGGGACTCGCGGATGCGGGCGACGTCCGCCGAAGTCGCCTGCTGGAAGGGGTCGTTGCGTGGCGAGCCGTACTCCAGGGTGGTGTAGTCGCCGGGGTGCACACGCTCCCAGGTCAGGGTGGAGTGGCGGTTGCCGGACAGGACGTAGTCCCACTTGTCGACGTCGTCGAGGAGGTCGTCGAAGTCCGTGTCCGCCGCGGCTGCCGGGCGTTCGCGCAGGTCGACGCCCATGTGCTTGAGCGGGGTGCCCTGCCGGGTCTGGACGAGGACCTGGCCGCGCCGCTTGACCAGACGGCGGTCGAACTCGGCGTTGTGCACGAGGTACTTGGAGCGGGCCAGGGCCGTCCAGTACGCCGCCGTCCCCGGACGCAGCCGACGGGTGCCGGGCGGGACCGAGCCGTCCTGCCCGGCACCCGCGACCCAGGCGGTGCGGATACGCGGGGCGTGCGCGCGGAACGCCTGCTCCAGGGCGCCCGGGTTGCAGCCGTGGCCGCGGACGCCATGGGCGGCGAAGACGGCGCGGTCGGCACGGACCGGGAGACAGCGCTGAAGGCGGTAGTGCAGCCGCAGGACGCCGGAACGCACGCCCTTCAGCAGGCGGTTGGTGACCTTGGCGGTGCGGCGGATCAGGGACGCCGTCAGCCGCAGGACCCGGTAGGTGCGGTGCAGGCCCAGACGGACCAGGGTGTGATGCAGCCGGCTGCGCAGCGCGACGGGGACACCGGGGGCGCGGTGGCGGCGGTAGCGCGTGCGCGCCATGCGCAGGAACTCGGCGCGGCTGCGGCGTGGAAGCCGGTCCGGGCGGGCGAACACCACCACGAAGTGGTCGACCATCCGGCGGAACAACAGCGGGCGCCACCGGTCGAGTTCGGGGTTCTTGTCGACGTAGGCGAAGACTCGGTCGTACTGCTCGAAGATGTCGAAGTGCCGTGGGCTGACCGTGCCGAGGATGCCGCCCCGGCGGCGCTGGCGGTAGTGCACGCACACCCGGTCCAGGGTCGCGATGGACTGCGCCGTCATCAGGATCGGGTACGTCCAGGGCGTGTCCTCGTAGTACCCGGTCGGGAACGTGAAGCCTTCCTCCTCGACGAAGTCCCGCCGGTACGCCTTGTTCCAGGCGACCATCAGCAGCCGCAGCAGACCCGGCCGGTCCGCCAGCCGGAACGGCACCGGGCCCTGCTCGCTGAGCTGGGGGGCGGCCTGGTTGCGGACCGTCTCGCCGTTCCAGAAGGTGCGCGCGTAGTCGTAGACCAGGACTTCCGGGTCGCCGGTCTCCTTCAGCCGGTCGGCGATCGCCTGCAGGGCGTCGGGGGTGAGGGTGTCGTCGCTGTCGAGGAAGATCAGGTAGTCACCGGTGGCCTCGGCCATACCGGCGTTGCGGGCGCGCCCCAGACCCTGGTTCTGCTCGAGGTGCACGGCGCGCACCCGCGGGTCACGGGCCGCGACTTCGTCGATGATCGCGCCGCAGGCGTCCGGCGAGCAGTCGTCGACGGCGATCAGTTCCAGATCGGAGTACGACTGCGAGAGCACCGAATCCAGGCACTCGTGAAGATACGCCTGAACCTTGTACGCGGGGACAATGACACTGAACCTGGGCACGGGACATCCACTGGGTCGACCTGGGCGGTGGGGGCTGTCGCCCTGCCGGGAACGGCCAATGGAGTGACTTGGTTACGCCTGCGTACGGCATACGGGGGACGGGCCGCGAACGGCGCGGGGGCGGACCGCGGTGCCGGCCCGCCCCCTCAAAGGCACTGCCCGCACGGCTACTTGACCGCGCCCGCCATCACGCCGGACACGAACTGCCGCTGGAAGGCGAAGAACACGACCAGCGGGATCACCATGGAGATGAACGCGCCGGGCGCCAGGACGTCGATGTTGTTGCCGAACTGCCGTACCTGGGTCTGCAACGCCACCGTGATCGGCTGGCTCCCGGAATCCGTGAAGATCAGCGCGACCAGCATGTCGTTCCACACCCACAGGAACTGGAAGATGCCGAGCGCGGCGATCGCCGGCCCGCCCAGCGGCATCACGACGCGGAAGAACAGCCGCAGTTCACCGGCGCCGTCCAGCCGGGCCGCCTCCAGCAGCTCCCGTGGGATCTCCGCGAAGAAGTTCCGCAGCAGGAACACGGCGAACGGCAGACCGAAGCCGACGTGGAAGAGGATCACGCCGATCAGGGAACCGAAGATGCCGATGTTGCCGAACAGTTCGGCGATCGGGATCAGCGCCACCTGCACCGGCACCACCAGCAGACCGACCACGCCCAGGAACCACCAGTCGCGGCCCGGGAACTCCATCCACGCGAACGCGTATCCCGCGAGCGAGCCGATCATGACGACGAGGACCGTCGCCGGGACCGTGATCAGCACGGTGTTGAGGATCGAGTCGGTGATGTCGGGGTTGCTCAGCAGCTTGTCGTAGCTGTCGAAGGTGAGTTGGGCGGGCTCGCTGAAGACCTCCCACCAGCCGCTCGCCGTCATCTCCTCCGGCGGGCGGAGGGAGGACAGCAGCAGCCCGATCGTCGGGACCAGCCAGAACAGGCCCACGACGATCAGGAACACGCGTACCAGCCCGCCGCTGACGAACGAGACGAGCCGGGCCCCGAGGGACTGTTCGGCCCCGGCGCTCGACGGCGACCCGGGCGTCCCCTTGCCGACACCGGCGTCCGCACTCATCGCCGCACCTCCCGCCTGAGCCTACGGATGTTGAACCACATCACCGGGATCACCAGCAGCAGCAGGAACACCGCGATGGCGCTCGCGACGCCCGGCTGGTCCTCGGAGAAGCCCTTGCGGTACAGCTCCAGCGCGAGGACGTTCGCGTCGTCCTGGGAGGAGCCCGGGGCGATGATGAAGACCAGGTCGAAGATCTTCAGGACGTTGATCATCAGGGTCACGGTGACGACCGCGAGGACCGGCGCCAGCAGCGGCACCGTGACTCTGCGGAACACCTGCCACTCGTTGGCACCGTCGACCCGGGCCGCCTCCAGCAGATCCCGGGGAATGCCCGCCAGCCCGGCCGCGATCAGCACCATCGCGAAACCGGCCCACATCCAGATGTACGACCCGATGATGGCCGGTGTGACGAGGGACGGACCGAGCCAGTCCAGGCCGTTGTACGGCTCCTTGAAGTTGTCCGGCGGCAGCCGCAGCTGTGCCCCGTCGGCGGCGGCCGGCAGCGTGAACGTGCCGTCGTCGGCGGCCTTGGTGGAGGCCACGACCTTGCCGTCCTTGACGGCCTCGATCTGCATGCCGGGATAGCCCAGCTCGGCCGGGTCGACGCCGCCGAGGGTGCCGACGCCCTTGCCGCGCGTGAAGTCCTGCCAGGTGGTGCCGGTGACCTTGTCCGGCTCCGGCTTCGCCTGGACGGCCCTCGCGGCGTCGTCCGGCATCTGGTCGGGGGCCACGCCCACCAGGGGCAGATCGACCGGGGTGCCGGCGCTGACGGTGGCCTTGGTGATGAAACCTCCGCCGGGCGCCGCCTCGAGGGGCGAGTCCCGCCCCGGGTGGGCCTTCGGGAACGCGGACGCCTGCGCGAACGTGTCGTGGACACCCACCCACACCGCGTTCGCCACGCCCTTGTCCGGGTCCTGGTCGTACACGAGCCGGAAGATGATGCCGGCCGCCAGCATCGAGATCGCCATCGGCATGAAGACGACCAGCTTGAACGCCGTACCCCAGCGCACCCGTTCGGTGAGCACCGCGAAGATCAGACCCAGCGCGGTGGCGATCGTCGGGGCGAACACCACCCAGATGATGTTGTTCTTCAGGGCGGTACGGATGCCGTCGTCGGTGAAGAGCGCCTGGTAGTTGTCGAATCCGGCGAAGCCGTCGCCCGACTGGTCGTAGAAGCTGCGGGCGACCGAGTACCCGATCGGGTAGACCACGAGCGCACCGAGCAGCACGAGCGCGGGCAGCAGGAACAGCGCCGCCATCGTCCTGCGTGTGCCGGTCACACTCTTGCGCGACTTGGGTGCGGCAGGGGTCTTGGAGACCCCTGCCGCTTCCGGCGACGCCATGGCGTCAGTTTCCGTACGCCGCGGCCGCGTCGGCTTCCAGCTTCGCCTGCGTCCCGGCGACGTCCGACGGGTTCTTCAGGAAGTCCTGCAACGCCTTCCACTCGCCCTTGCCGGGCGTGCCGCCGAACGCCTGCGGCGCCTGGTCGGACATGTCGAAGCGGAAGTCGTCACCGGAGTCGATGAGCGCCTTGGCGATCTTGCGCTGCACCTCGTTCGGGTACGCCGAGTTCTCCACGTTCTTGTTCGGCGAGAGGTATCCGCCGAGCTTCGCCTGGATGGTCGCCGCGTCCGGGGAGGCGAGCCAGGTGGCCAGGGCCTGCGCGGCCTTGGAGTCCTGGAGGATCACGGCGGCGTCACCGCCGGAGACGACGGGCGCGGTGTCACCGACGGCCGGGAACGGGAACACCTTGGCGTCCGTGCCGACCTCCGCCTTGGCCTGGACGATGTTGACCTGCGCGAAGTCACCCTCGTAGACCATGGCGGCCTTCGGCTGGTCGCCGCCGGTGAAGACCTGGGTGACCGACGCCGGGAAGTCCGTCTGGAGCGCGCCGCTCGCGCCGCCCGCCACGTAGTCCTTCTTGCCCCACACCTGGGCGAGCGTGGTGAGCGCGTCCTTCACGGACGGGTCGGTCCACTTGATCTCATGCCGTGCCAGCTGGTCGTACTTCTCGGGACCGGCCTGGGAGAGGTAGACGTTCTCGAACCAGTCCGTGAGGGTCCAGCCCTCCGCGCCGCCCACGGAGAACGGGGTGACGCCCGAGTCGTACACCGTCTGCGCGGTGGTGAGCAGCTCGTCCCACGTCTTGGGCTCGGTGGCCCCCGCGTTCTCGAAGACCTGGTTGTTGTACCAGATCAGGGACTTGTTGGCGGCCTTGTAGTAGACGCCGTACTGCTTGTTGTCGACCTTTCCGATGTCCTGCCAGCCCTGGGAGTAGTTCTCCTGGAGCTCCTTGATCGTGTCGGCGCCGAGCGGCTTGGCCCACTTCTTGTCGACGGCCTGCTTGATCGCGCCGGGCTGCGGCAGCATCGCGATGTCCGGCGGCTGACCGCCCGCGACCTTCGAGCCCAGGAAGTTGATGATCGGGTCCTGCGCGGGCACGAAGGTCACCTTGGCGCCCGTGCGCTTCTCGAACTCCGCGAGGACCTTCTTGAAGTTCTCCTGCTCGGCTCCGGTCCAGACGGCCGCGACCTCGAGGGATTCGCCGTTCAGCTTGGGAAGGGTGACGGTGCTGCCGGTCTGCTGACCGCTACCGCCCTGTTCGTTGCCGCCGTCGTCATCGCCGCCGCAGGCGGTCAGCGAGAGTGCGAGAGCACCCGCGGCCACCGCTGCCGCGGTCCTGGCGGCCCTGCTTGTCCGGTTCTTGCTCGTGCTGCGCATCACTGCCCCGTTCTTCGTGCCTCGTCGAACGTTCGAGCGCTGTCCCGTGCGGTCTGGTCTACGCCTTGGCTCTGAGGGCGGCAAGACCGCGTCATGTGTCAACCCGGGGATCGTGACCCCCTCGTGACCAGGCACCCCGCAGGGACGACGCCGTCGCGGGGGACGCGACCCCCGGATCCCTGGTATCGGCCCGGACGGGGCGGTCCTCAACCCCCATCGGAGATCTCTGGCGGGATCGGGGTCCCTGGCGGGATCGAGCGGTGCGGTGAGCCGTCCGCGCAGGGCGAGACGAGCAGTCCTCCGCGCAGGGCGACACGCCGACTGCCCGGGATCGGACACGGCCGCGGCGATGCGGCGCGCGAAACCGCCTTGCGGTGGTGTGACCGCGTGAGGTGCCCCGACCTCGGGGACCCCGACTGCCCTTGACACGGCCGACCCGGGCGGCGTCACAGCAGTGACGGGACCTCCGTGGCCGACACTTCCCGTGCCGCCCGCTCCGGGGCGCTGGCCGGCAGGGCCGGGTCCGTCGGCCGGTTGCCCAGCTCGTGCGGGTGCCTGGCGCGATCGGGTGGGTGCGGGAAGCGGCCGTGGGGTGGTGTGGCGTGAGGGCTCGACCTGGAGCGCGTCACAGCAGTGACGGGACCTCCGTGGCCGACACTTCCCGTGCCGCCCGCTCCGGGGCGCTGGCCGGCAGGGCCGGGTCCGTCGGCCGGTTGCCCAGCTCGTGCGGGTGCCTGGCGCGATCGGGTGGGTGCGGGAAGCGGCCGTGGGGTGGTGTGGCGTGAGGGCTCGACCTGGAGCGCGTCACAGCAGTGACGGGACCTCCGTGGCCGACACTTCCCGTGCCGCCCGCTCCAGGGCGCTGGCCAGCAGGGCCAGGTCCGTCGGTCCGTTGCCCAGCTCGCGGACCGGACGCCGGGCCGGTGGGTCGCCCATCCGGTGCCACTCCAGCGGTACGACGGTCGGCCGCAGCGTCGCCGTCCGCGGGATACGGCCGGTGACCCGCCCGCCCTGGAACGGCACCGCTCTGCCGTCCGCCCAGGTCAGCCGTCCACGCCCGGGTGCCGGTTCGTCCGGCCCCGCCGCCACCGCGTCCAGGGTGACCCGTAGCGTCGCGCGTCGCGCCGGCTCGGATTCCGCCGTACGGCTGTCCAGTCCGGCGGCGGCCACCAGGTGCACGCCGAGCCGCTCGCCCTCCCGGGCCACCGCCTCCAGTGCGCGTATCACCGAGCCCGCCGCGGGCCGGCCGGTCGACCCCAGCGCCGGAGAGATCAGCGCGTCCAGGTCGTCCACGACCACGACGAGCCGGGGCAGCGGCGGTACGGCCTCGGCCTCCGCCTGCCGTCGGGCGGCCCCTGGCCGCAGGCGGATCGTGGAGCTGGGGGGTGTGTCTAGATCGCCGGTGTGATCACTGGGACGGCCGCCGGAGCCGGTGCCGCTGTCCGTGCCGGGGCTGGACCCCGTGTTGGTGCCGGCTCCCTTCCGGCCGCCGCCCGCCCCTGTCCCTGCCGAGCGCTGGGCGATCATCCGGCCCGACAGCTCACGACCCGTGTGCCACTCGGTGAAGTCCGAGCGCCCGAGCAGCTCCGCGCGCCGCTTCAGCTCGGCGCTGAGCGACTGGGCGAACTCCCGCATGCGGACGGGGTCGTTGGCGGTGAGATGGGTGGTGACATGCGGGACGTCCGTACAGACCCGCAGTCCCTCGCCGTGGGCGCCGCCCGAGCCCACGCCGTCCCGGCCGTCGATCAACACGACGCCCAGCCGGTCCGGCCGCTCCGCCGCGGCGAGCGACGCCACGACGGCGCGCAACAGCTCCGTACGGCCGCTGCCGGGCGGCCCCTCGATCAGCAGATGCGGTCCTTCGGCACGCAGATCCACGCCGACCGGACCGCGCGGTCCGGCGCCGAGCACGGCACACGCCCGGCCGCCGAGGGCCTCGGTGTCATCGGCCGCGTCGGCCCAGCGGGCCATCAGCGACGCCGGGGTGGCCCGGGCCAGCCCCAGCTCGTCCAGCAGCCGCGCCGCCTGCGGCAACGGCACGGACACGCGCGCGTGCCGCTCCCCGACGGCACCCTCCGTCCGCAACGGCGCCAACGCCCGCGCGAACCGCTCCGCCCAGGCCGGCGAGACGGCGTCCACGACGGCCACGGTGCCGGGGCCCACCGGACCGTGGTCGGCGGAGGGGGTGACGGGGGAAGGCGTCGGATCCTGGCCGACGGGGTTGTGGTGCGGGGTGGTGTGGGGGGTGCCGTGCGGGGTGCCGGGACCGACCGCGGTGCGGGCGTCGGTGCCTTGGTGGGCAGGGCTGTCGGCGGCGCCGCGTGTCTGGGGGCCGTGGCCGACGGCGCTTGGGCCCGTGGCTCCGTGTCCGCGGGGGTCGTGTCCGCGCGGGTCGTGTTCGGCCGGCCTGTGGCTCTGGCCCTGACTGTGGCCGTGGCCGTGGCCCACGGTGCCGTGTCCGGGGGTGCTGTTCTCCGCCGGGCCATGGTCGGCCGTGGTGGGGCCGGCGGTGTCCTGGTCGACCGAGCCATGCCCGGTGGCGCTGTGGCCGACGGGCTCGTGATCGCCGGCCGTGTGC
Source organism: Streptomyces sp. M41 (assembly GCF_043673425.1). Classification (NCBI taxonomy): domain Bacteria; kingdom Bacillati; phylum Actinomycetota; class Actinomycetes; order Kitasatosporales; family Streptomycetaceae; genus Streptomyces; species Streptomyces sp. M41. The sequence goes on from NZ_JBIMKE010000011.1 coordinate 57,826, forward strand.
CCGACGGGGCCGTGGTCGCCGGTTGCGGGTCCGGCCGCGCTCCGGCCACCCCCGCGCTGGTCCGCGAAGTCGCGTCCGCCGACACCGCGATCGGCGGCACCGGCAGGGGCTGGTCCGGCTCCCCGCGGGGCTGGCCCCGCTCCACCCGGCGCCGTCCCCGCCCCGCCCTGCGCGGCATCCGCCCCGCCGGTCCGCGCGACCCGCATCAGCCGCAGTGCCGTGGCCACATCGCCGCTCAGCAGGGCGACCGCCCCGCACTCCCGGAACGTGGGCGACACCGTGCACGCCGCCTCGTAGGTCTCCGTCACCGGCGACGCGGGCGACGCCGAGGCCGTCTCGGCCAGGCACACGACATGGATCCCCGCGGTCGGCCCCTCCAGCGCGAGCCGTGCCACCGCCTCCCGCACATCGGCGCCCCCGGGATCGCCGTCCACGACGACCACGGTGTACGGCCCGGCGAATCCGCCCGCCGAGCCGGCCGGGTCGTCGGCCAACGCCCAGGAGGGCCGCCGGACGGCACCCTGCGCCGGTGCCGGGCCGCCCATGCCTCGCGCGGGGTCACCGGCACTGCCTGCGGCCTCGCCGCGCGTGTCCGTCGCCATGTCCTCCAGGCGGCGCAGCAGCTCTTCGGTGCGGGCCATGGCCTGTTCGCGGTCGTAGGCCAGCAGCAGACGGCAGTCCTGGCCATGGCCGGGGCGGACATGCGGGAGCCAGCCCAGCCAGGCCCACTCGGCGGTGCGCTCCTGCACGGTGCGGGAGCGGTCCGTGCTGATCAGGACCAGCTCCAGCACGTCCGGCGAGTGCAGCGCGGCGAGCTGGGCGATCACCGCACGGGCCAGCCCCGAGAGCCGCTCGCGGGGGCCGGCCAGCCCCAGCGCCCCGGCCTCCCGCAGATCGGCGGTCACCGGCACCGCGGGCAGCAGCCCCGAGCCGTCGGGTGCCGTCCGGTCGGCCGTGCCGAGCCGCACCGTGAGCGCCTCGGGGTGCCCGGGTGCGCGCTCCCACAGCCGGGGCCCGGGGCCGAGGGCCGTCAGCAGCAGGGACGCGGGGTCCGGCCAGGTGTCCGGCAGCCGAGGACCGCGCGTGACGGAGGGGAGGTCCCTCGTCTCGGCCGGCGAGTCGTCGTCGGGCCTGCCGCGCCGGGCGGCCGTGCCCTGGTCGCCGCGTCCGCCGGTCAGCCGCCGCGCCCACGCACCGAGCCCACCCCGCTTGCGCACTCCGGGCGGTACGTCGGTGCCCCGCAAGGGGGTTCCCTTGCGGCGACCGCCTCCCGTCCCACCGGCTGCGGGCCGGGCTCCCTCGGAAGCATCGGCCGTACCGGACCCACCGAAGCCGTCGGAGGCATCGAATGCACCGGACCCACCGGACCCACCGCTCGCCTCGGACCCACCGGACCCACCGGACCCGCCGCCCGCACCGAGCCCATCGCTCGCACCGTACCCATGCGCCGTATAGCCGCCATCGGACGCCTCAGACGGAGAGGACCGCCGTCCGTCCCGCCCGCCCCCGCCGACCCCCGCGCCATGCGTCTCGTCGCCCCGCGGCCCCGGTGGCAGCGGCCTCTGGGACCCGCCCTGCCATTCGATCCGCGGCGCCCCGCCCTGCACCGGCACGACGGGCGGCTCGACCCCACCGTGTCCGTGTTCCTGGGCGGACGAGCCACCGCCGTCCGCCACGCGCGCGTGAGGCACCGTCGCGCCGGCCCGGGCCGACCCCACCGCGCCGTCGCCCCGAGGGCCGGCGGCACCGACGGCCGCGTCGCCCACGCCCCGCCCGCCCACGGCGGGCACGCGTGTGTGCCCCTCCCCGTCCGGCTCCGTCGGCACCCGCGTCCCCGGTCCGCCGGCCGGAGCCAGCCGCAGCGCGGACTCGCCGATCCGCAGCAGCGCACCCGGCGCGAACCGCACCGGGCGGGTCGTGACACCGGAGCCGTCCAGTGTCGTGCCGTTGGTGGAACCGAGGTCGGCGACGGAGACGCGGCCGTCCGCGGCGACCGTGACCGCGCAGTGGAGGCGGGAGACGTCCGGGTCGTCGAGTGGGACGTCGGCGTCGGCGGAGCGGCCGATGCGGATCTCGCCGCCGTGCAGCAGATGGACGCCGCCCGCGTCCGGGCCGGCCACGACATGCAGCTGGGTCGGGGCGTCGTCCAGCTCGGGGTGTGGTTCGGGTGCGAGCGGGGCGCCCAGGGAGAGCACGGCGCCGTCCGTGAGCGGGGGCTCGCCGAGCGTGCTGCGGCGGTCGTCCAGGCGCTCGGCCCCGGCGTAGAGCACGACCGGGCCGTCGCCTCCGGACACCGCCGAGGCGAGTGCCGACGCCACCGCGGCCAGGGCCGTGCCGGCGGGCGCCGTGACCAGCACGTCGCAGCTCGCGGCGCGGCCCCGCGCCGGGGCAGGTGGGGCCAACGGGTCTACGACGGTCAGCCGGATCTGCATCGGCGTCAGCGGTCCCTTCTGCGCGGGCGCGGACCGGGGCCCGGCCGGGCCCTCCCCACGCCACACGAGCACATCGGCCAGTACTGCACGCATCCTCGCACCTGCCACTGACACCGCGCCCCCCGCCCGAAGGCAAGTGATCTTGATTGGTCGGCTCTGCCCGCAAAAGTGCCTGACAGTTGCCTTACCGGCGATCGCTTGAGATCGGTCACGTCCGCTTCGGGCAACCGGGAGACAGAGGCGAGCGTCTTTCCTTCGAACATGTACGGGAAGCCGTACGTAAGACGCACAGAATGACGACAGGCCGGTGCCCCGGGGGACGGCACTACAGTGGGTCGGAACGTAGGCAAGCAGCAGGGAGCGCGACGTGCGGCCGGTAGGCAGCAAGTACTTCCTCGAGGAGCCGCTCGGTCGCGGCGCCACGGGGACCGTCTGGCGAGCCCGCCAGCGGGAGACCGCGGGCGCCGAGGCGGCCGTGCCGGGCCAGCCCGGCGAGACCGTCGCGATCAAGGTCCTCAAGGAGGAGCTTGCCAGTGACGCCGACATCGTCATGCGCTTCCTGCGGGAGCGGTCCGTCCTGCTCCGGCTGACCCACCCGAACATCGTCCGGGTCCGTGACCTGGTCGTCGAGGGCGAGCTGCTGGCCCTGGTCATGGATCTCGTCGACGGCCCGGACCTGCACCGCTACCTGCGCGAGAACGGCCCCTTCAGCCCGGTCGCCGCCAGCCTGCTCACCGCGCAGATCGCCGACGCGCTGGCCGCCAGCCACGCCGACGGCGTCGTCCACCGAGACCTCAAGCCCGCCAACGTCCTGCTCCAGCAGAACGACGGCCAGATGCACCCGATGCTGACCGACTTCGGCATCGCCCGGCTCGCCGACTCCCCGGGCCTGACCCGCACCCACGAGTTCGTCGGCACGCCCGCGTACATCGCGCCGGAGTCCGCCGAAGGCCGCCCGCAGACGTCCGCCGTCGACATCTACGGCGCCGGCATCCTCCTGTACGAGCTGGTCACCGGGCGCCCGCCGTTCGGCGGCGGCTCCGCCCTGGAGGTCCTGCACCAGCACCTGAGCGCCGAGCCGCGTCGCCCGTCCACGGTCCCCGACCCGCTCTGGACCGTCATAGAACGCTGCCTGCGCAAGAACCCCGAGGAACGGCCCAGCGCCGAGAACCTCGCCCGTGGCCTGCGCGTCGTCGCCGAGGGCATCGGCGTGCACGCGAACTCCGCGCAGATCGCCGCGGCCGAGGGCGTCGCCGCGCTGCTCGCGCCCGACCCCGCGCCGACGACCGTGCCCGGCTCGGCCGACCCCACGCAGGTGCTCCAGCACGGCGCGGGCGCCTTCGACCCGAACGCCGCGACCAGCGTGATGCCGCACACCGGCGCCCCCGGCCCGGCGGGCGCGGCGGACCCCACGGCCGTACTGCCGAACACGGGCGGCCCGGGTGGCCGCGGCGCCGCCGACCCGACGGCCGTCATGCCCTCGATGCCGCCGGGTCCGCCCGGACAGCAGCCGGGGCAGCCCGGCCCCGAGGACCCGCACCCCTGGCAGAACCAGCTGCGCGCCGCCCGGGACCGCAACGAACAGACGCAGGTCCAGTACCTCGACCCCGACCAGGACCCGCTGCGCCGCCGCCCCCAGCGGCAGGTCGCCCGCCCCCAGCAGCAGCCCCGCCCGCAGCAGCAGCCCCGCCGGCAGCAGGGCCCGCCGCAGGGCCGCCAGCAGGGGTACGGCCACCCGCAGCAGCACCAGCCGCAGCCGTACGCCCCGCCGCACCAGCCCCAGCAGCAGCCGCAGCGGTACGCCCCGCCGCCCACGCCGCAGCCGCAGCGCCCGCAGCGCGAGCCGCGGCAGCGCAGCGCGAACCGGATGCGGATCCCCGGGCTCGGCTGTCTGAAGGGGTGCCTGTTCACGCTCGTCATCCTGTTCGTCGCGGGCTGGCTGATCTGGGAGCTGAGCCCGTTGCAGGAGTGGATCGGCACGGGCAAGGGCTACTGGGACCAGCTGAGCGACTGGTTCAGCACCGTCACCGGCTGGATCGGCGACCTGAGCGGCAGCTCGGGCGGAGGATCGGGCACCGGCTGACCCAGGACGGCGCGGCTGCCGCCAGTTTGGAAATTTGTCGACATCTGGCGGGTGATTTCCGCCGCCGCGATGAAGGTTGGTCTGCCGAGCGCGTAGTTTTGTCGACCGGGGTTCCCGGGATTGTCGGCTGGGGGTCCGGGGGTCATCCCCCGGAATGACGCAGCAGCGACACAACGCGTCGGTAGGAGCAGTCTTGGCACGGAAGATCGGCAGCCGGTACACCGCCAACCAGATCCTGGGGCGGGGCAGCGCCGGCACGGTGTGGCTGGGCGAGGGGCCCGAGGGGCCCGTCGCCATCAAGCTGCTGCGTGAGGATCTCGCCTCCGACCAGGAGCTCGTCGGGCGCTTCGTGCAGGAGCGGACGGCGCTGCTCGGCCTGGAGCACCCGAACGTCGTCTCCGTGCGCGACCTGGTGGTCGACGGCAACGACCTCGCGCTGGTCATGGACCTCGTCCGCGGCACCGATGTGCGCACCCGCCTCGACCGCGACCGGCGGCTGGCGCCCGAAGCGGCGGTGGCGATCGTCGCCGACGTGGCGGACGGACTCGCGGCGGCGCACGCGGCCGGGGTCGTGCACCGGGACGTCAAGCCGGAGAACGTCCTGCTGGACATGCAGGGCCCGCTCGGACCGGGCGGCTCCCACCCCGCCCTGCTGACCGACTTCGGCGTGGCGAAACTCATCGACTCACCGCGCCGCACCCGCGCCACGAAGATCATCGGTACCCCGGACTATCTGGCCCCGGAGATCGTCGAGGGCCTGCCGCCGCGCGCGGCGGTCGACATCTACGCGCTCGCCACGGTGCTGTACGAACTGCTGGCGGGCTTCACCCCGTTCGGCGGCGGGCACCCCGGCGCCGTACTGCGCCGCCATGTCACGGAGTCGGTGGCGCCGCTGCCCGGCATCCCCGACGAGCTGTGGCAGCTGATCGTGCAGTGCCTGGCGAAGGCCCCGGCCTCCCGGCTGCGGGCGTCGGAGCTCGGGGCCCGGCTGCGGGAGCTGCTGCCGCTGGTGGCCGGGATGCCGCCGCTGGACGTGGACGAGCCGGACGCCGAGCCCGCCGAGGAGGAGCCGCCGGCCGTCCAGGAGACCGCGGGACCGGGCGCCGGCGAGGAGCGGGTGCGGCGGCGCGGGGCGGTGCCGCTGGTGCCGGGGGCCAAGCCGGCCGACTCCAACCGGGACACGCATACGTCGATGAGGGTGCCGGCCCCCGATGAACTGGCGGGCGGAGCGCGGGGCACGGCGCGGGTGCCGAGGCCGGTGGGTGCGCCCCGGCCGGGTTCCGCCCGGCACCGCGCGGTGGCCCGGCGCAGGCGGATCGCCCTGGGCGCCGCGGCCGTGGCCCTGGTGGCGGCGGCCGTGGTGGGCACCTGGCTGGCGACCTCGGACGACGACGCCGACGCCACCCCCCAGGACACGAACAACTCGGCCCCGGCGACCCCCTAGGGGGCGTCTCCCCGCCCCCTGGCTCCCCGCGCCCTCCGTCGGCCGAGGGCGCCCGGGCCGTGCCGCCCGGCGGAGCCGTTACGCTGGAGGCGTGGCAGTCGTCGATGTATCCGAAGAGCTCAAGTCCCTCTCCTCGACCATGGAGTCGATCGAGGCCGTTCTGGACCTCGACAAGCTGAGGGCAGACATCGCCGTGCTCGAGGAGCAGGCGGCAGCGCCGTCCCTGTGGGACAACCCGGACGAAGCGCAGAAGATCACCAGCAAGCTGTCCCACCTCCAGGCCGAGGTGCGCAAGACCGAGGCGCTGCGCGGTCGTATCGACGATCTCGCCGTGCTCTTCGAGATGGCCGAGGAGGAGGACGACCCGGACACCCGCGCCGAGGCCGAGTCCGAGCTCGCCGCCGTCCGCAAGGCACTGGACGAGATGGAGGTGCGCACCCTCCTCAGCGGTGAGTACGACGCCCGTGAGGCGCTCGTCAACATCCGCGCCGAAGCCGGCGGCGTCGACGCCGCGGACTTCGCCGAGCGGCTCCAGCGCATGTACCTGCGCTGGGCCGAGCAGCGCGGCTACAAGACCGAGATCTACGAGACGTCGTACGCCGAAGAGGCCGGCATCAAGTCGACCACCTTCGCGGTCCAGGCGCCCTACGCCTACGGCACGCTCTCCGTCGAGCAGGGCACGCACCGGCTCGTGCGCATCTCGCCCTTCGACAACCAGGGCCGCCGGCAGACGTCCTTCGCCGGTGTCGAGGTGCTGCCCGTCGTCGAGCAGACCGACCACATCGAGATCGACGAGTCCGAGCTGCGCGTGGATGTGTACCGGTCCTCGGGCCCCGGCGGCCAGGGCGTGAACACCACCGACTCCGCGGTGCGGCTCACCCACATCCCCACCGGCATCGTCGTCTCCTGCCAGAACGAGCGGTCGCAGATCCAGAACAAGGCCACCGCGATGAACGTCCTCCAGGCCAAGCTGCTCGAGCGGCGCCGGCAGGAGGAGCAGGCCAAGATGGACGCCCTCAAGGGCGACGGCGGCAACTCCTGGGGCAACCAGATGCGGTCCTATGTGCTGCATCCGTACCAGATGGTCAAGGACCTGCGCACCGAGTTCGAAGTCGGCAACCCCGAGGCCGTGTTCAACGGTGAACTCGACGGGTTCCTCGAAGCCGGAATTCGCTGGCGCAAGCAGCAAGAGAAGTAAATTTGTCGACAAGACAACTGCCGCCGTCTCGGCGGCAGTTGTCTTGTCTGTGCCTGCATGTCTGGGTTTTACATCACACTCACAGCCTCCAACCCCCGGCATAGCTCCCGTAATTGGACATGGCGCCCGCAAACGCCCTTGACGTGTCTTTGAAAAATGGGAAGGGTAAAGCGCGGCATGCGTATCTCTGGGGCGCATGTGAACCGGGGGGCTCACATTCGGCTACTCCCGTCGATCACGGCCCCGAGCGCCGCCTCACTGACGATTCAGCTACTGGGGGTAGCAACCACATGACGAAGAAGACGCGGGTCCGTATCGCGCGAATAGCGGCCGGTGCCGTGATCGCGGCCGGCGCCTCGCTGACCGCCGCGGGTGCGGCGTCCGCCGCCCCGAACGACGACGACTGCATCCTCGGCATCTGCATCGGGGACGACGACCCGAGCGACCCTCCGGTCCCCACCGACCCGCCGACGGACATCCCGACCGACATTCCGACCGACCCGGTCCCGACCGACGAGCCCACGGTCGACCCGACCGAGCCGACGCTCGAGCCGACCGAGCCGACGGAGCCCACCGACGAGCCGACCACCGACCCGGCGGACCCGGGTGACGACGGCGACAACGGCGGCGGCAACGACAACGGCGGCGGCAACAACGGCGGCGGCAACAACGCCGACCCCGACGGTGGCACCTCCCCGCAGCAGGAGGGCTCCTCCGGCCTCGCCGACACGGGCTCGGACGCCAACACCGGCACGGGCACCAGCACCTCCGCCCAGGGCGGTGGCGGCGAGCTCGCCGAGACCGGTGCCGCTCAGACCACGTTCCTGCTGGTCGGCGCTGCCACGATGATCGCCGGTGGCGTGGGCTTCCGCATCCTGCCGCGCCTCGTCGGCGGCCGTGGCGGTGCGGCTGCCTGACGGTAGCCGATCCTTACGCGGTGTGATTCACGCCGTACGGCCGAGGGGCCCGGAGCGCGCTCGCTCCGGGCCCCTCGCCATGTCCGCGTACGGTCGCCTCTACGGCGCGGGCGGCGCCCTAGGCGGTCTGGTGGGCCAGCAGTGCCACCGCGGCGATCAGCACCGCCAGCAGGGCGATCAGGGTCATCGGGTTCAGGCCCGCGAACAGGTTCTCCTGCTGGAGTCGCTCACGGTTCGCCCGGCAGACGGGGCAACGGCCCTCACTCACGGGTGCGGCGCAGTTCGCGCACACCAGCCGGTCGTACGTCATGCGCCACCCTCCTAGCCACTGGTTCCCTCTGGACAACGCTCGCGGGCAACCGAACGTTCCCCCTCCACTGTGCCAGGTTCCCGCCGAACCCGCGCCGGGTCGCTCGCACAGGGGTGGTGGAGGGCCCGGGGCGTTGCGCCTGTCCGGCACAAAAGGGCACAACCCTTGCGCAACCCCCACCGGTGCCTGCGCCGGGACACTCGGTTCGCGTATGGTCACGCTCATCTACCCCCGGCGACCCGTGGTGCATCCGTGATCCGATTCGACAACGTCTCCAAGGTCTACCCCAAGCAGACCCGCCCCGCACTCAGGGATGTGTCCCTGGAAGTGGAGAAGGGCGAGTTCGTCTTCCTCGTGGGATCCTCCGGTTCCGGAAAGTCCACCTTCCTGCGGCTGATCCTCCGCGAGGAGCGGTGCAGCCACGGTCAGGTGCACGTGCTGGGCAAGGACCTCGCGCGGCTGTCCAACTGGAAGGTGCCGCAGATGCGGCGCCAGCTGGGGACGGTGTTCCAGGACTTCCGGCTGCTGCCGAACAAGACGGTCGCGGAGAACGTGGCCTTCGCGCAGGAGGTCATCGGAAAGTCGCGCGGCGAGATCCGCAAGTCCGTGCCGCAGGTGCTCGACCTCGTCGGGCTCGCCGGGAAGGACGACCGGATGCCCGGCGAGCTGTCGGGTGGTGAGCAGCAGCGCGTGGCGATCGCGCGGGCCTTCGTCAACCGGCCCAAGCTGCTGATCGCCGACGAGCCCACCGGAAACCTCGACCCGCAGACCTCCGTCGGCATCATGAAGCTGCTCGACCGGATCAACCGGACCGGCACGACCGTCGTGATGGCCACGCACGACCAGAACATCGTGGACCAGATGCGAAAGCGCGTCATCGAGCTGGAGAAGGGCCGCCTCGTCCGCGACCAGGCCCGCGGCGTCTACGGCTACCAGCACTGACCGCCCCGTCCACGGAAAGGCCCAACCAGTCGCCATGCGCGCCCAGTTCGTACTGTCCGAGATCGGTGTCGGTCTCCGCCGCAATCTGACGATGACCTTCGCGGTCGTCGTCTCCGTCGCCCTGTCGCTCGCCCTGTTCGGCGGGTCGCTCCTGATGAGCGACCAGGTCAGCACGATGAAGGGCTACTGGTACGACAAGGTCAACGTCTCGGTCTTCCTCTGCAACAAGAGCGACGCCGAGTCCGACCCCAACTGCGCCAAGGGCGCGGTCACGGAGGACCAGAAGAAGGAGATCCTCGGCGACCTCGACAAGATGTCGATCGTCGAGAACGTGACGTACGAATCCCAGGACCAGGCGTACAAGCACTACAAGGAGCAGTTCGGCGACTCCCCGCTGGCCGCCTCGCTCACGCCGGACCAGATGCAGGAGTCGTACCGGATCAAGCTGAAGAACCCGGAGAAGTACCAGGTCATCGCGACCGCCTTCAACGGGCGGGACGGCGTGCAGTCCGTGCAGGACCAAAAGGGCATCCTGGACAATCTCTTCAAGTTGCTCAACGGCATGAACTGGGCGGCGCGCGCGGTGATGGCGCTGATGCTCGTCGTCGCGCTGATGCTGATCGTCAACACCGTGCGTGTCTCGGCGTTCAGCCGTCGGCGGGAGACCGGGATCATGCGCCTGGTCGGCGCCTCCGGCTTCTACATCCAGGCGCCTTTCATCATGGAGGCCGCGGTCGCCGGGCTCATCGGCGGCGCGGTCGCCTGCGGATTCCTGGTGATCGCCCGGTACTTCCTCATCGACCACGGGCTGGCCCTGGCCGACCAACTGACCTTGGTCAACTTCATCGGCTGGGACGCCGTGTTGAAGTACCTGCCGCTCATCCTGGTGACGAGCTTCCTGATGCCGGCGTTGGCTGCGTTCTTCGCGCTGCGCAAGTATCTGAAGGTGTGACCAACGCCAAGGGGGCCGTACGGGCAAGGGACCGTACGGCCCCTTTGCGTTGTCCTAGACTCACCGGCATGTCAGGTCGTGACCTGTTCTGTCAGCCCCGCCGCTTCGGCCGCGGGGCCGCCCTGACATTGGTCTTCGCGAGCGTGCTCGTCGCCGGCGCCGCCACCGGCACACTGCCCGGACCGGAGCGGAAGTCCCCGTCCGGCGCGGCCCGTTCGGCCGCCCCCGTCGGCGGTCACGAGGAGGTGGCCCGGGCGGCGGCCGAGGCCATGGCCGCGGGTAAGTCCCCCGTGGAGGCCGCCGAGCGCGCGGTGAGCCGCAGCGGGGACCGCTGGGGCGCCGTCTACTCCCAGGGCGAGTACGAGGAGTTCGAGGAGGCCCTGGACGGCGAGTACACCGGCGTCGGCCTGTGGGCGCGACGCGAGCGGGACGGCCGGATCGAGGTGACCAGGGTCCGCTCCGGGTCACCGGCGGCGACGGCCGGGATCCGCGCGGGCGACCGGCTGCGCAGCGTCGACGACCGGAAGGTCGACGGGCGCCCGGTCAGCGAGGTGGTCTCGTTACTGCGGGGCGACGCGAAGGACGCGCGAGCCGGTACGGCGGTGAAGGTGGGCCTGGAGCGCGGCACGCGCGCGTGGGACCTGACGCTGCGCCGGGCCAGACTCTCCACCGACTCGGTCACGGTGCGCACGCTCGCCGACGGGATCACCGTCATCCGGATCGCCTCCTTCACCAAGGGCTCGGGGGACGACGTCCGCACCGCGATCCAGCAGGTCCCCCCCGAAGCCGGCCTCGTCCTCGACCTGCGCGGCAACGCCGGCGGCCTGGTCACCGAGGCCGTCACCGCAGCCTCCGCCTTCCTCGACGGCGGCCTGGTCGCCACCTACGACGTCGACGGCGAACAGCGCGCCCTGCACGCCGAGCCCGGCGGCGACACCGCCCGTCCCCTGGTCGCGCTCGTCGACGAGGGCACCATGAGTGCGGCCGAACTGCTCACCGGCGCCTTGCAGGACCGGGGCCGCGCGGTCGTCGTCGGCACCCGCACCTTCGGCAAGGGCTCGGTCCAGATGCCCAGCCGCCTGCCCGACGGCTCCGTCGCCGAGCTGACCGTCGGCCACTACCGCACCCCCTCCGGCCGCACCGTCGACGGCCGGGGCATCACGCCCGACCTGGAGGCGGACCGGCAGGTCCTGCAGCGCGCCGAGACGGTCCTCAGCGGCCTCGGCGAATCGTAAATCGGCTTTCCCCGCACCCGGTCCGTAGTGCGAAAATGGACGGCACTATGAGCAAGGGAATGTACGTACCGAAGGAGTCCCAGCCCAAGCAGGGCGGGAGCGCCGCGAAGGCCAGGGACGGCGAGAAGGGCGGCAAGCGCAAGATCGTCGCCCAGAACAAGAAGGCCCGGCACGACTACGCGATCATCGACACCTATGAGGCCGGCCTGGTGCTCATGGGGACCGAGGTCAAGTCGCTGCGCGAGGGCCGGACCTCACTGGCCGACGGCTTCGTCCAGATCGACCGGGGCGAGGCGTGGCTGCACAACGCCCACATCCCGGAGTATCACCAGGGCAGCTGGACCAACCACTCCGCGCGCCGCAAGCGCAAGCTGCTCCTGCACCGCGAGGAGATCGACAAGCTGGAGGCCAAGTCCCAGGAGACGGGGCACACGATCGTGCCCCTCGCGCTGTACTTCAAGGACGGTCGCGCGAAGGCCGAGATCGCCCTGGCCCGAGGCAAGAAGGAGTACGACAAGCGTCAGACGCTCCGGGAGAAGCAGGACCGGCGGGAGTCGGACCGTGCGATCGCGGCGGCGAAGCGGCGGCAGCGCGCCCAGTAGCGGCCCGCGAGGAATGCGCTGGCACGGTCGTGCGTTGGTCACGTACGATGGCACTGCACCTCACAGAGGGTGCGCGCCCCTCTCAGGTGACCTGAGGGTCCTGAGGGGATTGATAAAACAACATGGGGATGATCGGTTTCGACAGCGGCTGTTTGAGCAGGGGAAGCGTGTCGAGGAAGCGGCAATGATCTCGTAAACCATATGTCGCAAAAAATAATCGCCAACACCAAGCGCGATTCCTTCGCCCTCGCTGCCTAAGTAGCGACTTGCGAAGTGTCAGCCCGGGGCTGTTCCCGACCCGGATCCTGGCATCAGCTAGGGAACTAAACCTTGATCCCGGTCACGGGGTGAAGAGGGAAACCAAACAGTGACTGGGCCCGTCGGCGACTTGTTCGCGTGATCGCCGGGGCCGAGAAAATCACAGCGGACTGCACACGGAGAAGCCCTGTTTTTGCACCGTTGGACGCGGGTTCGATTCCCGCCATCTCCACGATCGGGAGATTCTCGCGAATCTCCTTACCCATGTGGGCGAAGGCCCCGCTGCTTCCGGGCAGCGGGGCCTTAGTCATGACCAGCTCCGACGCCGCCCGGCATCCGCTCCCGGGCCGAGTGATCTGTGACACCCCTGTGACCGGAGGTGTGGGTTCCGCCACAGCTCATGCGGCGTGGGCCCTGGTGAGGTGAGCGGATGACCATCGCCTCCCGTGCCGTTCCCGCCGCCGTCGCCGGTGTCCTGCTGCTCGCCGCCTGCGGCTCGGAGCGCTCCTCTGACCAACCCGGCGCCGCGCGGGCGGGCGGTGGCGGGGGGCCGGTCGCTGCGGAGGCGCTGTGTCCGTCCGACTTCGCGCAGTACGGCAGCCCTCCGCCGACCGGCGGACCGACGGCCGACCAGACCCCCTCCGGTACGCCGTCACCGCTTCCCCTGCCGCAGCTCGACGCCACCGCCGACCAAGACGCGAAGGTCACCGGGCTCTACTTCTGGGGACCAGGCAGCGGCTGCGGGGCCGACTATTCCGCCGACGTCGAGATCACCAACCGGCAGAAGGTGGCGGCCACTTACACCGTCACCATCAGCTTCCTCTCGGCGAGCCGAGGGGCGGTCGGCGACGTCGTGGAGACCGTCGAGTCCCTCGCGCCGGGGCGCACGGTCAAGCGGTCCGTCGCCCTGAGCGAGCCGGCCGCGGCGACGGCCGAGGTGACGGGTGCCAAGGTGCTCAAGGTGCGCAGCGTCCCCGACGGCGAGACGGCGACCGCATCGGGGCAGTGCCCGGCTTCCGGGGTGCACGTCTTCACGGACCGGGGGGACGCGGCCATGGGCCTGCGTGTCATCGGCCTGCATCTCGTCAACTGCGGTACCGAGCCCTACCGGATCAACGGCTATCCGAAGCTCGAACTCCTCGACGAGAGCCACGACTCGGTGCACGGTGTGCGGATGCTCCAGGGGACCGAGCGCATCAGCACGGGCGTCGGTGGCCAGGGCAGCCCACGGCCCGTCGTCCTTCAGCCGGGCGAGGCCGCGCAGGCGATGCTGGCCTGGCGCAACACCACCGGTGCCGGCACAGCGGTGAACGCGCCGTACGCGCGCGTGTGGGCGAAGCCGGGGGCGCGGCCCGTGACGGTGATGCCGGAGTTCGACCTGGGGACGACCGGGCAGCTCGGTGTCGGGGCGTGGAAGAAGGACGAGACGTACCGCGCCGACGCCCCGGCCGACGACGCCGGTCGGCCGACGACGCCGTAGGTCGCGCCGAACGCACATGGCGGAGGCGGCCGTTGTGTTGTCCGGCCCTATGTCGACGGGTCGTTCACGCTTCTACGGTCCGTCCGCATGACACAGACCAGAGCCGCAAGCCGTCCCATCACCGTCGGGGTGACCACCCTTCTCCTCGCCCTCGTCACCGCCCTCCTGCCGGGCCGGGCAGCCGCTGCCTCGCTCCAGGAGGTCACCGGGTTCGGGAACAACCCAGGGGCGCTGCGCATGTTCCGGTACGTCCCCGACGGACTGCCCACCGGGCGGCCCGTGGTGGTCGCGCTGCACGGCTGCACCCAGAACGCCTCCGGCTACGGCACCGGCAGCGGCTGGACGGAGCTCGCCGACCGGTGGGGCTTCTCCGTCGTCCTGCCCCAGCAGCAGAGCGCCAACAACCTCTCGTCCTGCTTCAACTGGTTCCAGAACGGCGACATCGCACGCGGTCAGGGTGAGGCCGCGTCCGTCTCGCAGATGGTGGACCGGCAGCTCGCCGATGTCTCCGGCGACGCGTCGCGGGTGTATGTCACCGGGCTGTCCGCCGGGGGCGCGATGACCTCCGTGATGCTGGCCGCGTATCCGGAGAGGTTCGCGGCGGGCGGGATCGTCGCCGGACTGCCCTACGGGTGCGCGCAGGCCGCCGGGTCGCCGTACGTCTGCATGTACGTCGGTGCCACCCAGACCCCGCGCCGGTGGGGCGACCGCGTGCGAGCCGCCCGCCCCGGCCACACCGGTCCCTGGCCCACCCTGATCGCCTTCCATGGCACCGCCGACCACACCGTCAAGCCCGTCAACATGACCGATCTGACGCGGCAATGGACGGACGTGCACGGCACGGACCAGACCGCCGACGCGACCGACACGGTCGCCGGCTACCCCCACCAGGTCTTCCGTGACTCGGGCGGACGCACGGTCGTCGAGACGTACAGCCTCACCGGCATGGGCCACGGCCAGCCCGTCGACCCGGGAACCGGCAGCGAACAGTGCGGCAGCGCCGGGGCCCACCTGCTCGACGTGAACCTGTGCGCGGCGTACCGGATGGGGCGGGCCTGGGGGCTGGGCTGAGCACGCACGGATGCGGGTCAGACCGCCCTGCCGGTCGGACGGGCCGTCAGGGAGATCAGCAAGGCCACGGCCGCCGCCGTGACCGGCGCGCCGAACCCCGCCGCCGGGGACAGGTGTTCCACCAGCCAGCCGCCGATCGCGCTGCCGCAGGCGATGCCGCCGAGCAGCGCGGTCACCGCGAGGGTCATGCCCTCGTTCAGGCGGCCCGGCGGGGTGCGCCGCTGGACCAGGGCCATGTTGGTGATCATGGTCGGTGCCGTGGCCATGCCGGAGATCAGCAGGGCGACGGAGAGCGCGAGGAGGGAGCCGGTGAGTGACGCGGCGAGCAGCGGCAGGGTCAGCAGGGCCGTCATCGCCGCTATGCACCACGGGTAGCGGTGCTCGGCGGGACCGGAGAGCCCGAGCCGGCCGTACCACAGGCCCGCCGCGCAGGACCCGGCTGCCTGGAGGGCGAGCACCGCGCCCGCCGCCGTACGGTGTCCCTCGGCGTCCGCGAACGCGAGGGTCACGACCTCCGTCGAGCCGAACACCGCCCCCATGGCGAGGCAGACGGCCAGCAGCCCGGGCATGCCGGGGGCGCGCACGGGCGAGGTCGCGCGCCTGCCCCCGGTGTGGCCCCGTGCCGGCGGCTCGGTCGACCGCTGCGCGGCGAAGACCAGCACGCCCGTCACGAGGAGCACCGCCCCGGCCAGCGTCCCCGCCTCCGGGAAGAACGTCCCGCACAGGAAGGCCGCGAGCACCGGGCCCAGCATGAAGCACAGTTCGTCCGCGGCCTGTTCGAAGGAGTTGGCGGTGTGCAGGGACTCGGCGTCGTCCTTCAGCAGATGGGCCCAGCGGGCGCGGGACATGCCGCCGGTGTTGGGCATGGTCGCGGTGGCGGCGTAGGCGGCGAACAGCGTCCAGTCGGGGGCGTCGTGGCGCACGCACAGCAGCAGCGCGAGGCTGCCCAGCGCCGCGAAGACCGTGGCCGGTACGGCCACCCGCGCCTGCCCGTACCGGTCGACGAGCCGCGCGGTCCACGGGGCGACCACGGCCGTCGCCGCGAGCCCGGTCGCGGTGACCGCGCCGGCGAGGGCGTACGAGCCCCGCGAACCGGCGATCATGAGGACCGCGCTCACACTGAACATGCCCATCGGCAGCCGCGCGACCAGGTTCCCGAGGGTGAAGGCGAGGGTGCCGGGCCGGGCGAAGAGCCTGCGGTACGGGCCGGGCGGGCGGTAGCGGCCACGGGGGCCGAAGTCGACGGCCACGAGGGTGTCGGCGGTGACGGTGAGCAAGGGGGCGTGCCTGGGGCGACTTGCATGGGTGGCGTTGCTGGCGTTGCCGGCGTTTCTGGCGTTCACGGCGGGCGGTTGCGGCATGGCTTCACCCTCGCCCGGAGCGGATCATGGGGTCCAACACCGGTTCGGCGGGCATTCACGCACCTGTGTTGTGAAAGGGGCGGGTGGCGGATCCGCCGCGGGAGGTAGTTTCCCCGCATGCCCGCACCCGCACCCGCACCCGCTCACCTCGACCCGCGCCTCCTGCGCTGCTTCCTCGCCGTCGCGGAGGAACTGCACTTCACCCGCGCCGCGGCCCGTCTGTACGTCGCCCAGCAGGCGCTCAGCCGGGATGTCCGGCGCCTGGAGCGGGAGTTGGGCGCCGAACTCTTCGTGCGCACGACGCGGCAGGTGACCCTGACGGCCGACGGTGAGCGGCTGGTGCCGTACGCCCGCCGTGCCCTCCAGGCCCAGGACGATCTGCTCGCCGCCTTCGGGCAGGCCCGCCCCCTGCTGGTCGACCTGAACTCGCCGGGCCTGGCCACCAGTCACAGGGTGCTGCACCGGGCCCGCGAACTCGCCCCCGACCTCGAGCTCATGGCCCGCTACGAGAGCGGCCTCACGGGCGCGGCCGGCGAGATCGTCGCGGGGCGGCTCGACGCCTCCTTCGGGCGGTTCGCGGGACTGGACCCGGCCCTGCGCGCCGGCCTCGACCATCAGCCGGTCCGCTATGAGCCGATGGCGGTCCTGCTGCCCGAGGACCATCCACTGGCCGCACAGGAACGGGTGCCGCTGGCGGCACTCGCCGGCGAGACCGTGTACGCCGGTGCCGGCAACCCCCGTACGCCGGAATGGACCGACCTCGCCCACCAACTGTTCGACGGGCGGGGCATAACCGTCGCCCCGCCGGCGCCGCTCGCGGTCGGCCGCGAGGAGTTCCAGCGGATCATGGCGAAGACAAGGTGCCCCGTCCTTGCCGTGGTCGACTTTCCGGCCATGCCCGGCGCGGTGTTGCGGCCCTTGATCGATCCCGTGCCCTTGTCACCCGTTTCGGTGGTGTGGCGAAAGGGGCTGGTGCACCCTGCGTTGGACGCCCTTCGGCGGGCTGCGGCCCAGGTGGCGGCCGAGGAGGGGTGGTTGAGGAGGCCCTCTGACGGATGGATTCCGGCCATCGATTCGACTGTTATGTACATGCACAATTGACACATCGCCCACAGGAAACCTCCCCGTGCGCTACATTCTCTGTCTGAGCACATTGTGGTAAGGGGGGCGCTCGGCCGGGTGGGGGCTCGGTACGGCGACGGTGCTCAGGGTCGTACGCGCACCCGGAACGGTCCTGTGGGGGGATGTGCGTGCGCGTGAAGAAGTGGCAAGAAGACGCCCAACCGGAGTGGCCCGAGGTCGCATCAGGGCCCGGGGGCGGCTCCTCGCCGGCTGGTCCGAGACTCGACACCCATGCGGTCGAGGCGGCAGGGGAGACCGAGGTGCTTCCCGGCGGCCGGCGTGCCTATTCAGCCAAAAGTGACACGGAAGTCTTGAGCGGTCCCGACGCGGACGTGCGCCCGACCGGCGCGGCCGGGACGGACACGGAGGTGTCCGTGTCCGGGACGGACAAGGGCGTGTCCGCGTCCCCCGTCCCCCGGACGAAGCGGCTCCGCTCGCGCGGCGCATCCGGCGCCACGCCCGTGGCGACCGCGAACTCCGCCTCGCCCGCAACCGCCGTCCGCGACCCGTGGGCCGAGTCCGACTCCTGCGAGGGCGACCCCGCGTGCGCCTCCGAGGGCGATCCCGCGGGCGATCCCGCGAGCGACCCCGAGGGCGGCACCGACCCCGCGCGGCCCGACGGCCCCGGCGCCACCCACGACCCGCACGAGGTCACCATCCAGCTCGACGGCGTCTCCCTCCAGCGCGACACCGTGCTGAGCGCGGCCAAGGACGCCCCGGGCGGCGGCGAGAGCTCCGACGGACCGGTGTTCGTCGACGAGTCGGGCCGCCGCAGCCGCCGCTTCCGCCGTATCGGCATGGCCGTGGCCCTGGCCTGCGCGGTCTACGCCGTGGTCATCGTCGCCACGGTCCTGTCCGGCAACTCCGACGCGCCCTGGCTGCCCGTGGAGCGCCCCGAGGAGAAGCCGGCCGGCCAGGTCGACACCCCGCCGCTGCCCGCCGAGTCGGCCCCGCAGGAGTCCACCGGCACCGGCGACGTCCTGCCGGGGACCTCCCCGACGGCCACCGCCGACGCCACCCCGTCCACGGGACCCGCCGCCAGCACGCCGGACGCGGCGGCCGACGCCGAGGAGCCGGGCCGGTCCACCGCTCCGAAGCCGAGCGCGACCAAGAACACCCAGGGCCCCGGCACGGATCCCACCCCGGACCCCGACCCGCCCGCCGAGCCCGGCACGCCCCGTCCCGAACCGACCCCGACCGACGGCGGCGGCCCCACCGAAACGCCGACCGACACCCCGACCACGGAGGAACCCGCGGGCGGGACCGTCGCGAACGGCCCGAGCGACCCCACGCCCGTCGCGCAGGAGCCGGCCGACACCGCCTCCTCGCCCGCCGCCCCGTCCCCGGAGTACGTCCTCTGATGGCATCCCGCACCCGCCGTCCCGGGTCCGCACCCGCGGCCCGCGACGGCTCCCGGCGCCGCCGTGTGCCCATGCGCCTGCTCCTGCCCGCGTTCGTTCTCGTCGCCCTGATGGCGATGCTGATGCTGCGGGGCTACGTCCACAGCGAGATCCTCGCCGACCACCGGGTGCGGCCCGCCGCGGCCAACGACAAGGTCCCGCGGGAGGTTCTCGAGGGCGGGCCGGTCATCGACACCCGCGGCGGCCGGTCCACCACGCTGAGCGTGCCGGACGACAGCGTCGTCCTCACCTTCGACGACGGCCCGGACCCCGAGTGGACGCCGAAGGTGCTGGACGCACTGAAGCGCAACGACGCGCACGCGGTCTTCTTCATCACCGGCACGATGGCCTCCCGCCATCCCGAACTCGTCCAGCGCATGGTGGACGAGGGGCACGAGATCGGCCTGCACACCTTCAACCACCCCGATCTCTCCTACCAGTCGAAGAAGCGCATCGACTGGGAGCTGTCCCAGAACCAGCTCGCGCTCGCGGGCGCGGCCGGCATCCGCAGCTCGCTGTTCCGGCCGCCGTACTCCGCCCAGGCGGGGAGCATGGACAACAACTCCTGGCCGGTGACCGAGTACATCGGCAGCCGTGGCTACATCACGATCGTCAACAACATGGACAGCGAGGACTGGCGCAAGCCGGGCGTCGAGCGGATCATCCGCAACTCCACGCCCGAGCCCGGCAAGGGCGCGATCGTCCTGATGCACGACTCCGGTGGCGAACGGCACCAGACGGTCCAGGCGCTGGACCGGCTCATCCCCGAACTCAAGAGCCGCGGCTACCGGTTCCAGAACCTCACCGAAGCCCTCAAGGCCCCCAGCGCGCACACCGAGGTCAGCGGCCTCGAACTGTGGAAGGGCCGGGCCTGGGTCTTCGTGGTCGACATCTCCGACAACGTCACCGCGATCCTCGTCGTCGGCCTGGCGGCCATCGGCTTCCTCGTCTTCGCCCGCTTCGGCCTGATGCTGCTGCTGTCCGGCATCCACACCCGCCGCACCCGCCGCCGGGACTTCACCTGGGGCCCCGACGCGCCGGTCACCGAACCGGTGTCGGTGCTGGTCCCGGCGTACAACGAGGCCAAGTGCATCGAGAACACCGTGCACTCGCTGATGAAGAGCGAGCACCCCATCGAGATCATCGTCATCGACGACGGCTCCAGCGACGGCACGGCCCGGCTCGTGGAGGGCCTCGCGCTGCCGAACGTACGGGTGATCAGACAGCTCAACGCGGGCAAGCCCGCCGCACTCAACCGCGGTGTGGCGAACGCCCGTCACGACCTGATCGTGATGATGGACGGCGACACCGTCTTCGAGCCGTCCACCGTCCGTGAACTGGTCCAGCCCTTCGCCGACCCGCGCGTCGGCGCGGTCGCCGGCAACGCCAAGGTCGGCAACAAGGACACCCTCATCGGCGCCTGGCAGCACATCGAGTACGTGATGGGCTTCAACCTGGACCGCCGTATGTACGACGTCCTCCAGTGCATGCCGACGATCCCGGGCGCCGTCGGGGCGTTCCGGCGCGCGGCCCTGGAACGGGTCGGCGGCATGAGCGACGACACGCTCGCCGAGGACACCGACATCACCATGGCGATCCACCGCGACGGCTGGCGCGTGGTGTACGCCGAGAAGGCCCGCGCCTGGACCGAGGCGCCCGAGTCGGTCCAGCAGCTGTGGTCGCAGCGCTACCGCTGGTCGTACGGCACCATGCAGGCGATCTGGAAGCACCGCCGGGCCCTGGTGGAACGGGGCCCCTCGGGCCGGTTCGGCAGGGTGGGCCTGCCGCTCGTGTCCCTCTTCATGGTCCTGGCCCCGCTGCTGGCCCCGCTGATCGACGTCTTCCTCGTATACGGCCTGGTCTTCGGCCCCACCGACAAGACGATCCTGGCCTGGTTCGGCGTCCTCGCCGTCCAGGCGGTCTGCGCGGCCTACGCGTTCGTCCTGGACCGCGAGCGCCTGACCCCGCTCATCTCGCTGCCGCTCCAGCAGATCCTCTACCGCCAGCTCATGTACGTCGTACTCCTCCAGTCCTGGATCACGGCCCTCACCGGCGGCCGGCTGCGCTGGCAGAAGCTGCGCCGCAAGGGCGGGGTGTCGGCCCCGCCGACCGTGCCGGCCCAGCGGCAGCAGGTCAGGGACGAGAGGCCGGTCGGATGACGTCGCCTTCGGTCGAACCGTCCATGCCGACGGCGGCCGGCGCCCTGCACGCGAAGCCGACGCCGGCCCCGGTCCCGGCCGCCACGCAGCCGGAGGACGGGCCCCGCCCGGCACCGGCCCGCGACCGCTACTTCGACTTACTGCGCGCCCTCGCCCTCTTCCGCGTGGTCCTGTACCACCTGACGGGCTGGGCCTGGCTCCCTCTCCTCTTCCCGTCGATGGGCGTGATGTTCGCCCTCGCCGGCAACCTCATGGCCCGCTCCCTCAGGCGTCCGCCCATGCAGGTCATCAGGGGCCGCATGCGCCGCCTGCTGCCCCCGCTCTGGCTGCTGGGCGTGGTCGGTGTCACCGGCATGGTGATCCAAGGGTGGGGTCCGGACGCCGACGGCCACCCGGGCTGGTGGTGGCTCCATCTCGTCTACTGGATCGTCCCGTTGAGCGACCCGCCGTACGCCGAGGGCCTGCCCGGCCTCCACGGCCTCATCGGCGAGAACTGGGCCGCGGAACTCGCCGGACCGCTCTGGTACGTCCGCGCCTACCTCTGGTACGTCCTGCTCTCACCGCTGATGCTCAAGGCCCTGCGGGCGCTGCCGCTGGTGACGCTCCTCGCCCCCCTCGCCCTGTCGGCGGCGTTCGAGCTGGGGTACCTCGACCTGCCCGGCGAGCGCATTCCGTCCGCGCTCACGGACTTCACCACGTTCGGCGCCTGCTGGATCCTCGGTATGGCACACCAGGAGGGCGTTCTGCGCCGACTCCCGCTCTACGTCGTGCCGTCCATCGCCCCGATCCTCGCCGCCGCCGGGCTCTGGTACGCCCTGCGCCACGACTTCGGCGAGGGCAACGACCTGGACAGCATGCCCCTGGCCCAGGCCCTGTGGTCCTTCGGCACGGTCCTGCTGCTCCTGCACATCAGCCCGACCTGGTCCGAATGGCCCCACCGCCTGCGCCGCTGGGACCGCCTGATCACCCTGCTCAACTCCCGCGCGGTGACGATCTACCTCTGGCACACCACCTGCATCCTCGTGGCCGCGACCCTGTGGGACCGCCTCTGGGACATCGACGTCATGTGGACGCACTTCTCCTGGCTCCTGGAGAGCCCGTGGCCGGTCCTTGCCTTCACCTGGGTACTCATCGGCGCCTGCGTCGTGTGCTTCGGCTGGGCGGAGGACTTGGCAGCCGGGCGGAAGCTGCGGCTGTGGCCGGACGGCTCGCGCAGACGGGGCGGCCACCGGGCCCGTCGCTGACAGCACCTACGCCCCCCTCACCGCGGGCACGGAATCTCGCCGGGCCCCGCCGCCCTGGGGGTGGGCTGGACCCGGCGACGGCCCGGCGCTGGAGGCACTTCCCTTCCATGGAACACTGACCGGGTTGCGGAAGGGAACGGGGCCGTCGGTGTGGGCCGGTGGGGAGTGGGTGGCTGATGAGCAAGCGGCAAGTGCAGAAGATGCTGCGGCTGATGGCGAGCGGGGAGCCCGTTGAGCTCACCAGTGCCATGGCCTCCGTGAAGAAGCTCGCCCGGCTCGCCTTCGTCGCCCAGCAGTTCGGCTACGAGTACATGGACGTACGGCAGAGCGGCGGGCGCAACAACGCGCTCGTCATGCTGATCGTGCCCGACCCCAGCCCCCAGGCCCGCGCCCGCGCCGCGCAGAACTGGGCTCAGTTTCCGAACGCCGGGGACGGGGTCTCGGTGCCGCCGCTCGTGCCCGACGCCTTCGAACTTCTCAAGGCCCGCATCAACTTCGACCTCACCGGCAAGAACGCCGAGAAGCGGATGTGGTGGGCGGCGGGCGGTATCACGCTCGGATTCGTCATCGCCGTCGTCAAGGCCGGTGGGGACGCGGACGCCGTTCTCTTCGGCGGTCTCGGCTGGGCCGGGCTCCTCGCGCTGCTCGGGATCGGTCTCGTCGTCACCCGTAAACGCAACGCCAAGTTCGCGGGCCGGCTCCAGGCCGCGGGATTCACGCCGATCACGGACGAGACGGGTCGGGTGCGGTACCTCCCGCCCGGTGGTCACCTGCCCGGCCACGGCAACCCCTTCGCCGCCGGTCCCTACGGAGGTCGCGCGCCTGCTCCCGCGGGCGCGCCGGGCCCTTACGGCAATCAGCCCCCGGCACCGGGTGCCCCGGCCGGTTACGGCCAGCCCGTTCCCGGCCCGTATGCCGGTCAGCCCGCCGCCCCCGCTTCGTACCCCGCCCAGCCGCCGGCCCCGGCACCCGGCCCCTTTGGCAACCAGCCCGCCCCCGGCCAGCACGGCCCGGGCTCCTACGGTGCCTCCCAGCAGCCCTACGGTCAGCTGCAGCCCCATCAGCCCCATCAGCCCCAGCCGCCGCACCACCAGCAGAACCCCCACTGGCAGCCCCCGCAGCACTGAGCCGCATGGGGGGCGGGGGAGCGGACGGGGCGACCTCTCATCCCCTCACCCCACCCCGTGAGAGCAAAGTTCCTTCACGGTCATTCGTCGCCACAGCACGGAAACGCATCCTGCCTACCTTCGGAATCAGCCACTCGTAGCGCGACCGAGCAGCGCGAGCGAGCCCGAAGACCGTGGAGGCGACATGACAGCCCCTAGCACAGCCCCCGCCTCGAGCAAGGGAGGCCGCTGGATCGATCACTGGGACCCCGAGGACGAGACCTTCTGGAACGAGACGGGGGAGAAGGTCGCCAAGCGCAACCTCTTCTTCTCGGTCCTCTCCGAGCACATCGGGTTCTCGATCTGGACCCTGTGGTCGGTGATGGTGCTGTTCATGGGGCCGGAGTACGGGCTCACCCCGGCGGACAAGTTCGTCATCGTCTCCATGGCCACCCTGGTCGGCGCCGTCGTGCGCGTCCCGTACACCTTCGCCGTCGCCGTCTTCGGCGGCCGCGCCTGGACGGTGATCTCGGCCAGCCTGCTGCTCCTGCCGACGGTCGCGGCCTTCAGCGTCATGGAGCCGGGGACGTCGTTCACCACCTTCCTGGTGTGCGCGATGCTGGCCGGCGTCGGTGGCGGGAACTTCGCCTCCAGCATGACCAACATCAACGCCTTCTTCCCGCTCCGCAAGAAGGGGTGGGCGCTCGGTCTGAACGCCGGTGGCGGCAACATCGGCGTCCCCGTCGTGCAGCTGATCGGTCTGGCGGTCATCGGTGCCGGCGGCGGCCCCCGCCTGCTGCTCGGCATCTACATCCCGCTCATCGTGGTCGCCGCCGTCCTCGCCTGGTTCAAGATGGACAGCATCTCGTCCGTCAAGAACGACACCGGAGCCGCCAAGGACGCCGCGAAGGACCCCCACACCTGGATCATGTCCTTCCTCTACATCGGTACCTTCGGTTCGTTCATCGGCTACAGCTTCGCGTTCGGGCTGGTCCTGCAGACACAGTTCGGACGTACGCCGCTCCAGGCCGCCTACGTCACCTTCATCGGTCCGCTGCTCGGCTCCCTGATCCGCCCCCTCGGCGGCGCGCTCGCCGACCGGTTCGGCGGCGCCAGGATCAGCCTGTGGAACTACGTCGCCATGGCCGCGGCAACCTCCGTGATCATCGTGGCCTCGATGCAGGAGTCGCTGCCCCTGTTCACCACCGCGTTCATCGCCCTGTTCGTGCTGAGCGGCCTCGGCAACGGCTCGACCTTCAAGATGATCCCCGGCATCTTCCACGCGAAGGCCCTGGCCAAGGGGCTGGAAGGGGACGAGGCCGCTGCCTACGGCCGTCGGCTCTCCGGTGCCTCCATGGGGCTCATCGGCGCGGTGGGAGCGATCGGCGGCCTCGGCATCAACCTCGCCTTCCGCCAGTCCTTCCTCACCGTGGGCTCCGGAACCGGCGCTTTCATCAGCTTCCTCGCCTTCTACGGCGTCTGCTTCCTGGTCACCTGGGCTGTATACCTTCGCCGCCCGGTCGCCCCGGAGACGCACGCCACACCGGCCTCCGACGAAAAGCCGCAGCTCAGCTACGCCGAGGTGTGACGTAACACCGCCGACATCAAGCCGAACCGAGCCTGTCACGCACCGTTGACAGGCTCGCTCGGCATGCAGGTGTAACCACCAAGGGTGCGTTCAGGGACCACCTTCGGTGCGGCAGCCTGAGGCAGGCACCACGACTCGAGTGCGGGACGAGAGTTATGTACGACGAACAGCAGCAACCAGAACACGGGCCCCTCGCGGGCTTCACCGTGGGCGTGACCGCAGCGCGCCGGGCCGACGAGCTCGGCGCGCTGCTCCAGCGGCGCGGCGCCTCCGTTCTGCACGCCCCCGCCCTGCGCATCGTGCCGCTCGCCGACGACAGCGAGCTGCTCGCCGCCACCAAGGAGATCATCGAGCGGACGCCGGACGTGGTGGTCGCCACCACCGCGATCGGCTTCCGGGGCTGGATCGAGGCCGCCGACGGGTGGGGACTGGGCGAGGACCTGCTGGCCCGGCTGCGCGAGGTCGAACTGCTCGCGCGCGGGCCCAAGGTCAAGGGGGCGGTCCGGGCCGCCGGGCTCACCGAGGAGTGGTCGCCGTCCAGCGAATCGCTGGCCGAGGTGCTGGACCGGCTCCTGGCGGAGGGTGTCGACGGCCGCCGGGTCGCCGTACAGCTGCACGGTGAGCCGCTGCCGGGGTTCGTGGAGTCGCTGCGGGCCGGGGGAGCGGAGGTGCTCGGGGTGCCGGTGTACCGGTGGCTGCCGCCGGAGGACCTCGGTCCGGTCGACCGTCTGCTGGACGCGGCCGTCTCGCGCGGTCTGGATGCCGTCACGTTCACCAGCGCGCCCGCGGCCGTGTCGCTGCTGGCCCGTGCCGAGGAGCGCGGGCTGCTGGCCGAACTGCTCTCGGCGCTCAACCACGACGTGCTCGCGGCCTGCGTGGGACCGGTCACCGCCCTGCCGCTCCAGGCGCGCGGCGTGGCGACCGTGCAGCCCGAGCGCTTCCGGCTCGGACCGCTCGTACAGCTCCTCTGCCAGGAACTTCCGGGCCGGGCCCGGTCGTTGCCGGTGGCCGGGCATCAGGTGGAGATCCGGGGGCACGCGGTCCTCGTCGACGGGGTGCTGAGGCCCGTGCCGCCGGCCGGCATGTCCCTGTTGCGGTCGCTGGCCCGGCGGCCGGGTTGGGTGGTCGCCCGGGCGGATCTGCTGCGGGCCCTGCCGGGGGCGGGGCGGGACGAGCACGCGGTGGAGACGGCGATGGCCCGGCTGCGGACGGCTCTGGGGACGCCGAAGTTGATCCAGACGGTGGTGAAGCGGGGGTACCGACTGGCGCTGGATCCGGCGGCCGACGCGACATACGCGGACGCGTGAAGCCGCCGTCAACTGCCCGTGCCCGCCTGGGCCCCAGCTGAGCCCGTGCTTTTCCCGCCTGGGCCCACATGTATCCCGCCTGAGCCCAGGTGCGCCCGGCTTGTGCACGGCTGTGTCACCTGAGCCGGGTTGCGTCCTTCTTGAGCCCGGCCGTGTGACGCCAGAGCCCGGTTGCGCCCGTCTTGAGCCGGGTTGTGTCCCGCCTTGGCATGGCTGTTCCCCGTCTGACCCGCGTTGCGTCCGGCCTGAGCGCGGCTGTGTCCCGGCCTGAGCCGTGCAGTGTCACGCCAGAGCCGGGATATGTCCCGCCTGAGCCCACCTTCATCCGCCTGACCCGCGTTGCGTCCGGCCTGAGTCTGGTTGTGATCCGGCCTGAGCCCGGCTGTGCCCCGCCCTGCCCCCCGGCTGTGACCCGCCCTGAGCCCGGCCGTGATCCGGCCTACGCCCGGTTGCGTCCGCTTGAGCCCGGCTGTGCCCGACCGCTCCGGCCGTTTTCCCCGGCCCCTCTCCTGACCGATCCGGCCGTTTCCGCCGGCCCCTGTCCTGACCGATCCGCCCGTTTCCCCCGGCCCTGTCCCGCCCGCCCCCGGCCAGGTGCCGTCCCCGCCCGGCCGTACCCCACCAGTGCCCGCCCGAGGCACCCCAGTGCCACCGTCGACAGCACCGCGCGCGCCGCGTTCCACGCCACCCACGGTCCTTCGAACCGGGCCCGCAGCGCGGCCGGGTCACCCGTCCCGGCCAGCTCGTCGTTCAGCGGGACGTTGAAGGTCACGGTCACCAGGAAGGCCATCGCGTACGCCGCCACCGCCGTCCACACCCACCTCCGGTACGGCGTCGCGCGCAGCTGCCACGCCGACACTCCCGTCAGCACCAGCGCTCCGAGGAAGCTCAGGAAGAACACCGGGTTCTGGATCACGTCGTTGATGTCGCGCATGACCGCGACGTACATCCGGTCGTCGCTGCGGGCCAGCCCCGGCATCACCCCGCAGGAGAAGACGTAGAAGGCCCCGGCGATCAGCCCGGTCGTGACGGTCGCCGCACCCAGCACGGCTCCGGTGACGGCGTTGCTTCGTGTCATGCCCTCCAGTCAACGGGCCCGGCGCCGCCCCGGACATGGTCGTCCCGCGCGTGCGCATAAGCGGTCGTCCACGCGCCAACCGCCGGTACGAGGGGTTCCGGCTGTGCCGGTGGGCAGGCACTGTTAGAGGGAACGGTTCCCCCAGCTCTCCTCACGGCATCTCACCGACCCCTTCTGACCGGGGTGACCCCTAGGCGGTGACAGGCACATGGCACTGGGTACGGTCACGGGCGCGTACGAGCCCCGGTTCGACGCCGGGCGGATCTGTCTGGATCTCCTCGCGACCACGCACCCCGGCGAACGGTTCGACTCGGTGGAGGTGCTGTGCGCCTGGATCGCCCGTTCCGGACTCGTCCCACCGGGCACACCGCTGGCACACGCCGACGCCTCCTGGCTCGTCGCGTTCCGGGAACTGCGCGGCCGGGTCGGTCAGTTGGTACGCGGCGGCGGACTCGCACCCGAGCCCTGGCCGTCGTACGACATCGCGCTGGCCCAGGTGAACGACCTCGCCCGCGTCGCGCCGCCGGCGCCCCGGGCCCGGCGGGGTGAAGACGGCACCCTCGTGCGTGAGTTGGATCAGCCGCCCGAGTGCGCCGCGCTGCTCGGCGCCATCGCGCGGGACGCGGTCGAGCTGCTCACGGATCCGCTCGCACGGGCCGGGCTGAGGGAGTGCGAGGGTGACAACTGTCCGATCGTCTATGTCGATACGTCCCGGGGACGCAGGAGGCGCTGGTGCTCCAGTGAGGTCTGCGGGAACCGGGAAAGAGTGGCCCGGCATCGTCGCCGCGCGGCCCTCTCCCGCGCCTGACCGTCCGTTATGCGGCTTCTGTGAAACGCGTATCGAAGTGATTTCGATTACATGTCGTTTACCTACGCACCCGTAGGGAAGCGCAGAATCGATCTTGCCGATGTGACGGATATGTAAAGATCGCGCGGTTGGAATGTGCTGCCATGTCCCCCCTCGTCACGTCACTCCGAAGAAAACTGTCTTCTCGGTTTGAACACTCAACCCACCCCTCACGTAAAGGTGGTCGAGCGACCGACTGGGGGAACCCCCGGACATCGGAGGTGGGCGTGCGCAAGGATTCCGTCGTGGCCAATGAACGTGGATCGAGGGCCCGACATCGCATGTCCCAGCCCTCGGAACCTGATGAGGAGCTGATGCGTGCGCTGTACAGAGAGCACGCCGGACCCCTCCTTGCGTATGTCCTTCGACTGGTCGCCGGTGATCGGCAACGAGCAGAGGACGTCGTGCAGGAGACGCTCATCCGTGCCTGGAAGAACGCCGGACAGCTCAATCGAGCGACCGGATCGGTACGCCCCTGGCTGGTGACGGTCGCCCGGCGCATCGTCATCGACGGCCACCGCAGCCGGCAGGCCCGGCCGCAGGAGGTCGACCCGTCGCCGCTGGAGGTCATCCCCGCGGAGGACGAGATCGACAAGGCGCTGTGGCTGATGACGCTGTCGGACGCGCTCGACGACCTGACCCCAGCTCACCGGGAGGTTCTGGTCGAGACGTACTTCAAGGGGCGTACCGTCAATGAGGCGGCCGAGACGCTGGGGATACCCAGCGGCACGGTCCGTTCCAGGGTGTTCTACGCCCTGCGGTCGATGAAGCTGGCTCTGGAGGAGCGGGGGGTGACGGCGTGATGAGTGTTTACGGGGGTAACCAGGGATTCGGGATGGGCGGTTCGGGTATGTCTGGACCCATGCAGGGACATCCGGTTCCGAGCGAGCACGAGACCGTCGGCGCCTACGCCCTCGGGATTCTCGACGACGCCGAGGCAACCGCTTTCGAAGCCCACCTCGCGACGTGCGAATGGTGCGCACAGCAACTGGACGAGCTCGCGGGAATGGAACCGATGCTGGCCGCGCTCGCGGACCTGCCCGGTGCCGGCACTCCCGCCATCGGCGACTCCCTGTCGGCCAAGCCCAGCCCGCGGCTGGTGAACAAGCTCGTCGACGAGGTCGCCGAGCGCCGCGCCCAGAAGCGCCGGCGCAGCTTCTACATGGTCGCCGCGGCTGCCGCGCTCATCGTCGGCGGCCCCTTCGTGGCCGTGGCGACGAACGGCGGCGGTTCCGAAGACGGCGGTGGCGAGGCCAACCGGACCGTGCAGGCGGCCAACCCCGCCAAGGATCTGTTCGACAGCATGGAGACCAAGGCTTCGGGAAGCGACCCGGGGTCCGGCGTCAGCGCGACCGTCGCCATGTCGGAGAAGCTCTGGGGCACCGAGACGGCCCTCGAGCTCAAGGGGGTCAAGGGCCCGCTCAAGTGCTCCCTGATCTTCGTCAGCAAGGACGGCGAACGCGAGACCGCCGCCTCCTGGTCCGTCCCGAAGTGGGGTTACGGCATCCCGGACGCCAAGACCGAGCAGGCCAGGAACCCGCTCTACGTCAGCGGCGGTGTGTCCATGTCCCCGGACGACGTCGACCATGTGGAGGTCATGGACTTCGACGGGAACAAGCTCGCCGAGGTCGACGTATAGGACAGATCCTAGGCCGCTCCTAGGCCGTGCCGTAGCTTTTCCGGGTCCCCTTCGCGTACGGTTGACGGCTGCCCAGCACGTCAGAAGGGGGCCCGGTGGCCGCTCAGGCTCAACAGGAAACCGCGCTCGAAGACTCCCTGAGAGATCGAGAGATCGGCGTCGAACAGGAACACCTGGACCGGGTGTACCGGCGTCTCGAGGAGAAGATCCACGAGGCCGAGTTCCTGATGAACGACGCGGCCAAGCGCGGCCAGGTCGGCACGCCCGGCGCGCTCGCCGAGCGCGACGCGCAGGTCTTCCGCGCGGGCGTCCACCTCAACCGGCTCAACAACGAGTTCGAGGACTTCCTCTTCGGGCGTATCGACCTGCTGCTCGGCAAGGACGGCAAGAAGGGGCCCGACGGCGCGTACACCGCCGTCGAGCCGGCCGAGGGCGCGGTCCGCGAGGACAACACCGCCGACATCGCCGAGACCCTGCACATCGGCCGCATCGGCGTGCTCGACGCCGACTACGCCCCCCTGGTCATCGACTGGCGGGCCCCGGCCGCGGCGCCGTTCTACCGCTCCACCCCGGTCGACCCCGGCCGCGTCGTACGGCGCCGGGTCATTCGTTCCAAGGGCCGCAAGGTGCTCGGCGTCGAGGACGACCTGATGCGCCCCGAGCTGCGGGCCTTCATCGGCGGCGACGAGCTGCCCGTCATCGGTGACGGCGCCCTCATGGCCGCCCTCGGCCAGGCCCGCAGCCACACCATGCGGGACATCGTGGCGTCCATCCAGGCCGAGCAGGACCTGGTCATCCGCGCCCCCGCTGCCTCGGTGACGTACGTCGAGGGCGGCCCGGGCACCGGCAAGACCGCCGTCGCCCTGCACCGCGCCGCCTACCTGCTCTACCAGGACCGGCGCCGCTACTCCGGCGGCATCCTGATCGTCTCGCCGACCCCGCTGCTGGTGGCGTACACGGAGGGCGTGCTCCCGTCCCTCGGCGAGGAGGGGCAGGTCGCCATCCGGGCGATCGGCTCCCTGGTCGACGGCGCCGAGGCCACGCTGTACGACTCCCCGGCCACCGCCCGCGCCAAGGGCTCGTACCGCATGCTCAAGGTGCTGCGGAAGGCGGCGCGGGGCGCGCTGGAACTGGGGCCCGGAGGCGGCACCGGTCAGGGCCGGGCGGGACAGCTCGCCCTCGGCGAGGACATGGGCGAGGACTCCGGCGGTGACACGGGCCGCGCCTCGGGCGACGACCGCACCGGCGTGTCCGCGCGGCGCCTCGCCGGACCGCCCACCCGGTTGCGCGTGGTCGCCTTCGGGCGCCGGCTGGAGCTGGAGGCCGACGCGCTGGAACGTATCCGCCGTACCGCCCTCGGCGGCACGGCCCCCGTGAATCTGCTGCGCCCGCGCGCCCGCAAGCTGCTGCTCGACGCCCTGTGGGCACAGTCGGGCGGCGCCACCCGGCACACCGACCCGGAGCTCGCCGCCGAGCTGCGCTCCTCCTTCGACGAGGACGTGACCTCGGAGGACAGCTTCCTCGCCTTCCTCGACGCCTGGTGGCCGGAGCTCACCCCGAAGGCGGTCCTCGCGGCGATGGCCGACGAGCGCCGCCTCGGCCGCTGGGCCCGCCGGATCCTCAACCCCGGCGAGGTCCGCAAGGTGGCCCGTTCCCTGAGACGGGACGGCCTGTCCGTGCACGACATCGCCATGCTCGACGAGCTCCAGGCGATCCTCGGCGTCCCCGCCCGCCCGCGGAAGAAGCGGGACCTCGACCCGCTGGACCAGCTCACCGGTCTGGAGGAGCTGATGCCGGTGCGTGAGGAGTCGCAGCGCGAGCGCGCCGAGCGGCTGGCCGCCGAGCGCACCGAGTACGCCCATGTCATCGTCGACGAGGCCCAGGACCTCACGCCGATGCAGTGGCGCATGGTCGGCCGCCGCGGCCGGCACGCCACCTGGACGGTCGTCGGCGACCCGGCCCAGTCCTCCTGGTCCGACGTCGACGAGGCCGCCGAGGCCCGCGACGAGGCCCTCGGCACCCGCCCCCGGCGCCGCTTCGAGCTCACCGTGAACTACCGCAACCCCGCCGAGATCGCCGAGCTGGCCTCGAAGGTCCTGGCCCTCGCCATGCCCGGCTCCACAGCACCGGCGGCCGTCCGCTCCACCGGCGTCCGGCCCCGCTTCTCGGTCGTGGGCGAGTCCCTCGCACAGACCGTGCGCGACGAGGCCGCCCGGCTGCTGGACCAGGTCGACGGAACCGTCGGTGTGGTCGTCGCCATGCAGCGGCGCGAGGAGGCGGCCAAGTGGCTCGCCGGGCTCGGCACGGGGGTCCCCCCGGTCGAGCGAAGCCGAGACTGGGGGAGGGTCGTGGCGCTGGGCAGTCTGGAAGCCAAGGGCCTGGAGTACGACGCCACGATCGTCGTCTCCCCGGCCGAGATCGCGGACGAGTCACCGGCCGGGCTGCGTGTGCTGTACGTCGCCCTGACCCGGGCCACCCAGCAGCTGACGGTCGTGTCGGGGGAGCGGGACGAACCGGATGCCTTCGGGGTGCCCGACCTGCTCAGGGACTGATCCGGACCTTTCCGGACCGATCCCGACCGATCCGGAAACCGCGTTCCGGCGGGGTGGCGGTGCGGGAATGGCCTTATGGGATCTGTTTGTTAGCCTGGGTGTGGCACCGGCTCGATCCAAGCCCCCGGGCCCAACCATCGTCGCTACGAGCGACCACTTGCCGCGAGGCGAGCATGGCGGGTCGGTGTCATGAACGTAGAGAAGGGACCCACGTCACCCGGTGACGTGGGTCTCTCTCATGAGTGGGCGCGGAAGCGGACGCAGAAGCGGACTCCTTGAGCGGGCTCAGCAGGAGACGTGGCGAACAATACGTTCGCAATTCAAGCCCGGCTAACTCCTACTCGGCGGTAGGTGCGACGATCGGACGGCACATCTCAGCTATACGGTGAAAGCAGAGGAAGTCGGCCATGGCAACGGCGCCCAGCGTCTCCTACTCGATGACGGTCCGGCTGGAGGTGCCCGCGAGCGGAACCGCGGTCTCCCAGCTCACCACGGCCGTGGAGTCCCACGGAGGCTCGGTCACCGGCCTCGACGTGACCGCGTCCGGCCACGAGAAGCTCCGTATCGACGTCACCATCGCCGCCACCTCCACCGCGCACGCCGACGAGATCGTCGAGCAGCTGCGCCTGATCGAGGGCGTCACGCTCGGCAAGGTCTCCGACCGTACGTTCCTGATGCACCTCGGCGGCAAGATCGAGATGGCGTCGAAGCACCCCATCCGCAACCGTGACGACCTGTCCATGGTCTACACGCCCGGCGTGGCCCGCGTCTGCATGGCGATCGCCGAGAACCCCGAGGACGCCCGGCGTCTGACCATCAAGCGCAACTCCGTTGCGGTTGTGACGGACGGCTCGGCCGTGCTCGGTCTCGGCAACATCGGCCCGAAGGCCGCGCTGCCCGTCATGGAGGGCAAGGCGGCCCTCTTCAAGCGGTTCGCCGGCATCGACGCCTGGCCGATCTGCCTGGACACCCAGGACACCGACGCGATCGTCGAGATCGTCAAGGCGATCGCCCCCGGGTTCGCCGGCATCAACCTGGAGGACATCTCCGCGCCGCGCTGCTTCGAGATCGAGGCCCGGCTGCGCGAGGCCCTCGACATCCCCGTCTTCCATGACGACCAGCACGGCACCGCGATCGTCGTCCTGGCCGCCCTCACCAACGCCCTGCGTGTGGCGGGCAAGCCGATCGAGAACATCCGCGTCGTCATGTCCGGCGCCGGCGCCGCCGGTACGGCCATCCTCAAGCTGCTGCTCGCCGCCGGTGTGAAGAACGCCGTCGTCGCCGACATCCACGGCGTCGTGCACGCGGGCCGCGACGACCTGCGTCAGGCCCCGGCGGACTCGCCGCTGCGCTGGATCGCCGACAACACCAACCCCGAGGGCCTGACCGGCACCCTGAAGGAGGCCGTGCGCGGCGCCGACGTCTTCATCGGTGTGTCGGCCCCGAACGTGCTCGACGGTGACGACGTGGCCGCCATGGCCGAGGGCGCCATCGTGTTCGCGCTCGCGAACCCGGACCCCGAGGTTGACCCGGCAATCGCCCGTCAGACGGCGGCAGTTGTGGCCACGGGCCGCTCCGACTTCCCGAACCAGATCAACAACGTGCTGGTCTTCCCGGGTGTCTTCCGCGGTCTGCTGGACGCGCAGTCCCGCACGGTCAACACCGACATGATGCTGGCCGCCGCGAAGGCGCTGGCGGACGTGGTGACCGAGGACGAGCTGAACCCGAACTACATCATCCCGAGCGTGTTCAACGACAAGGTCGCCGGCGCGGTCGCCGGTGCGGTGCGGGAGGCCGCGAAAGCGGTGTCCGCGGTGACGTCCGGCGAGTGATCGCCGGGGTTCGGTGCCTCACAGCCCCGAAAAGTGTGCGTGGGCTGTGAGGATCGCCACGGCAAGCCCTTGTGACGGCGCGTCGTGGAACCTGGGGCCTTCGGACGGCGTTTATCGTGACGGCCAGGCTCAGGCCCTCTCTTCGTGTGACTCCCACGGGTGTTCTCACGACTCCTCCGGGTGCCGGATTGGCTTTCCCGCCGCAGGTAGGGGCAGGATGCGTCCCTGGGCGCAAGGGGTCTGAACCATGGACCCGGGTCCGGGGACCCACCGAGGACCCTGGCAGCATCGACATCGCTGTGCCCGACATGCGGCTCCGCCGCGTGGCACGCCTCAAGGCAAATGAACACGGGAGTAACAACATGAACCGCAGTGAGCTGGTGGCCGCGCTGGCCGACCGCGCCGAGGTGACCCGCAAGGACGCCGACGCCGTGCTGGCCGCGTTCGCCGAGACCGTCGGCGAGGTCGTCGCCAAGGGCGACGAGAAGGTCACGATCCCCGGCTTCCTGACCTTCGAGCGCACCCACCGTGCCGCTCGCACCGCCCGCAACCCGCAGACCGGCGACCCGATCCAGATCCCCGCCGGCTACAGCGTGAAGGTCTCCGCGGGCAGCAAGCTCAAGGAAGCCGCCAAGGGTAAGTAAGGGTTCGCCCGAGCGCCGTCGTGGCGTGGCGCCGTGGGCGACTGCGGGCCCGTCCCGGCTGGTCGCGCAGTTCCCCGCGCCCCCTTTCAGGGCGCTGTACCAACGCCGATGGGGCGGTCACCCGGTACCGGGTGACCGCCCCATCGGCGTATGCGCGGCCGGCCGCTATCCGAGGGCCTTGCCCGGCAGCTCCACCTTCGCGCCCAGCTCGACCAGTTTCTCCATGAAGTTCTCGTAACCCCGGTTGATGAGGTCGATGCCGTGGACCCGGGACGTGCCCTGGGCCGCGAGGGCCGCGATGAGGTAGGAGAAGCCGCCGCGCAGGTCGGGGATGACCAGGTCGGCGCCCTGGAGCTTGGTGGGGCCGGAGACGACCGCCGAGTGCAGGAAGTTGCGCTGGCCGAAGCGGCAGTCGGAGCCGCCCAGGCATTCGCGGTACAGCTGGATGTGTGCGCCCATCTGGTTCAGCGCGGAGGTGAAGCCGAGCCGGGACTCGTAGACCGTCTCGTGGATGATGGACAGGCCCGTCGCCTGCGTGAGGGCCACCACCAGCGGCTGCTGCCAGTCCGTCTGGAAGCCCGGGTGCACGTCCGTCTCCAGGGCGATGGACTTCAACTGGCCACCGGGGTGCCAGAACCGGATGCCCTCGTCGTCGATCTCGAAGGCACCGCCCACCTTCCGGTAGGTGTTGAGGAACGTCATCATCGAGCGCTGCTGGGCGCCGCGGACGTAGATGTTGCCCTCGGTGGCGAGCGCCGCGGACGCCCACGAGGCGGCCTCCAGGCGGTCCGGGAGGGCGCGGTGGGTGTAGCCGCCGAGCGAGTCCACACCGGTGACGCGGATGGTGCGGTCGGTGTCCATCGCGATGATGGCGCCCATCTTCTGCAGGACGCAGATGAGGTCCTCGATCTCGGGCTCCACCGCGGCGTTGGACAGCTCCGTGACGCCCTCCGCCAGCACGGCCGTCAGCAGCACCTGCTCGGTCGCGCCCACGGACGGGTACGGCAGCCGGATCTTCGTACCGCGCAGCCGCTGCGGAGCCTCCAGGTACTGTCCGTCGGCCCGCTTCTCGATGGTCGCGCCGAACTGGCGCAGCACCTCGAAGTGGAAGTCGATGGGACGGCCGCCGATGTCGCAGCCGCCGAGGCCGGGGATGAAGGCGTGGCCGAGGCGGTGCAGCAGCGGACCGCACAGCAGGATCGGGATACGGCTCGAACCCGCGTGGGCATCGATGTCAGCGACGTTCGCGCTCTCCACGTGCGACGGATCCATCACCAACTCGCCCGGTTCCTCACCCGGACGGACCGTCACACCGTGCAGTTGCAGCAGACCGCGTACGACACGCACGTCACGGATGTCCGGTACGTTGCGCAGTCGACTCGGCGCGCTGCCCAGCAGGGCGGCGACCATGGCCTTCGGTACGAGGTTCTTCGCACCGCGGACACGGATCTCGCCCTCCAGCGGGGTTCCGCCGTGGACAAGCAGGACATCGTCGTTGACGGTCATGTATCTCGCGTTCCGATGAGTTGGGCAGGGGCCAGGAGGGAAAGGGTAATCGCCGTCGGCCCCCCTTAAGTAAGCCCGAGTACGGCTCAGGATCGTCATATCTGTGTCACAACACGAACGGTTGGCTCTCGGGCACGAGCGGTCACCGTTTCGGCCGGGTGCCGGGCGGCGCTCCCGTCCCCCCTCCCGAATCCCACCACCACCCTCGAACGCGGCCTTACCAGGCCACTCCTCGATTCATGGCCGCATTCACCCGCGAACCGGCATTGCCTCCCCACACGAAGGGAAGATGCGGGATCATGTCTGGCATGACCGAGGTGTCCTCGCTCACAGGGCGGCTGCTCGTGGCCACGCCCGCCCTGGCGGACCCGAACTTCGACCGTGCGGTGGTGCTTCTTCTCGACCACGACGAGGAGGGCTCCCTCGGCGTCGTCCTCAACCGTCCGACTCCCGTGGACGTGGGCGACATCCTGGAGGGCTGGGCGGAGCTCGCGGGCGAACCCGGGGTGGTCTTCCAGGGCGGCCCGGTCTCCCTGGACTCGGCGCTCGGCGTGGCCGTCATCCCCGGTGACGCGTCCGGCGAGAGCGCCCCGCTGGGCTGGCGCCGGGTGCACGGCGCGATCGGGCTCGTGGATCTGGAGGCCCCGCCGGAGCTGCTCGCCTCGGCCGTCGGCAGTCTGCGGATCTTCGCCGGGTACGCCGGCTGGGGACCCGGCCAGCTGGAGGACGAGCTGGTGGAGGGCGCCTGGTACGTGGTCGAGTCCGAGCCGGGGGACGTGTCCTCGCCGGCGCCGGAAAGACTCTGGCGCGAGGTGCTGCGCCGGCAGCGCAGCGAGCTGGCGATGGTGGCCACGTATCCGGACGACCCTTCGCTCAACTGATGCGTGTGAGCTTCAGTACCCTTGGCGGTATGAGCACTCTCGAGCCCGAGCGCGGGACTGGTACGGGGACCCTCGTCGAGCCCACGCCGCAGACTTCCCACGGCGACGGCGACCACGAGCGCTTCGCCCACTACGTCCAGAAGGACAAGATCATGGCGAGCGCCCTCGACGGCACCCCCGTCGTGGCGCTCTGCGGCAAGGTCTGGGTGCCCGGCCGTGACCCGAAGAAGTACCCGGTGTGCCCCATGTGCAAGGAGATCTACGAGTCCATGGGTGCCGGCGGCGACGACAAGGGCAAGGGCAAGGGCGACAAGTAACGGCTCCCCGGCCGGTCGCGCGTAGGTCGACCTAGGCCCCCGAGGTGCGTTTTGCGCGGCTCGGGGGCCTTTGTGCTGCCCGGGCGTTGCACGGGGTGCGTCCGCCTGTCACAGAGTGGTTGAGACCTCTTGTGGACGTGTTCATGAACTCCCTAGCCTCCGTTGTGTTGTGCAGAGCGAAACACTCATTGCGTATGTTGCAACGCACCTTCGGAGGAACACTCCATGAAGCTCTCTCCCCGACTCCCCGCCCTGCTTCTCACCGCCCTCGTGGTCACGGCCTGTGCCCCCCAGACCTCCACCAACTCCTCCTCCGACAAGGACGACAGGACCGGGACCCTGCGGGTCTGGCTCTTCCAGGAGGTCGGCAACCAGCCGAAGGAGAAGGTCGTCGACTCCGTCGTCACCGCCTTCGAGAAGGCCCACGAGGGCACGAAGGTCGACGTCGAGTACATCCCGGTGGAGACCCGCGCCCAGCGCGTCAAGGCCGCCTTCAACGACCCGGAGTCCGCGCCCGACGTCATGGAGTACGGCAACACCGACACCGCCGGCTATGTGAAGGACGGCGGACTCCTCGACGTCACCGAGGAGTTCGGCGCCTGGCGCGAGTCGAAGGACACCGACCCCACCGCCAAGCAGTCCGTCACCGTGGCCGGCAAGGTCTACGGGGCAGCGTTCTACGTCGGCGTCCGCGCCCTGTACTACCGCACGGACGTCTTCGAGGAACTCGGGCTGTCCGTGCCGAAGACCATGGCCGAGCTGGCGACGACGGCCCGCAGGATCCGTGCCGCCGAGCCCGAGCTGTACGGGCTCGTCGTGGGCGGCGCGTACACCTACGGCGCGATGCCGTTCGTGTGGGCCAACGGCGGAGAGCTCGCCACCGGCAAGGGCGGCTCGTACGTCTCGGCGATCGACAGCGCGGCGGCCCAGAAGGGCATCAAGGCGTACACCTCCCTGTTCAGCGACGACAACTGTCCCGCCGCCAAGTGCGCGGGCATGGGCGGCAACGACACGGTGACCGCGTTCGCCGCCGGCAGGGCGGGCATGGCGATCGGCGGCGACTTCAGCCATGCCGCGGTGGAGGCCGGGAAGGTGAAGGGCAAGTACGCGGTCGTGCCGCTGCCGGGTGTGCGGGCGGGGTCCGTCGCGCCGGCGTTCGCGGGCGGCAACAACATAGGCGTCCTGAAGAGCACGTCGCATCGGACGCTGGCGGTCGAACTCATGCAGCGGTTGGCGTCGAAGGAGACGCAGGAGTCGATGTTCCGGGCTATGGGGTTCCTGCCGACGTTCGCCGATGTGCGGGAGCGGGCGGCGGCGGAGGAGCCGTATGTGAAGCCCTTCGTGGAGACCCTGGCCGCGGGTACGAAGTTCGTTCCCGCGTCGCCTGCGTGGTCGCAGATCGACTCCTCTCTTGTGCTGCCGACGATGTTCCAGGAAGTCATCAGCGGCAAGAAGGATGTGGCCGCGGCTTCCGGGGATGCGGCGAAGAAGATGAACGAGGCGTTCGGGTCCGTGGGATGACCGCGCCCGGTGGCTCGGAGGTTCAGGAGCGTCGGCGCGTGCAGGCGGATCGCGGTTTCTCGCGCCCACGCGGCGGTGGCCGCACATTCACCACGGCCCCGCGCCCGCAGGGACGTCTCCGTCGCCGCAATCAGAAGACACCCTGGCTCTACCTCGCCCCCGCCCTCGTCGTTCTCGGCGGACTGCTCGTCTACCCCGTCTACCAGCTCGGGCTGATCTCGTTCTTCGAGTACACCCAGGCGCAGGTGAGCGGCGGCGAGCCGACGGCCTTCCAGGGTTTCGGGAACTACGCGGAGCTGTTCTCCGACGACCAGTTCTGGCAGGTGCTCCTCGCCACGGTCGTCTTCGCGGCGGCGTGTGTCGTCTCGACGCTCGCCGTGGGGTGCGCGCTTGCCGTGCTGCTCACGCGGGTGCGTGCCGTGCCGCGGCTCGCGCTGATGCTGGCCGCGCTGGGGGCCTGGGCCACGCCCGCCATCACCGGGTCGACCGTCTGGCTGTTCCTGTTCGACCCGGACTTCGGGCCGGTGAACCGGCTGCTGGGGCTCGGCGACCACTCCTGGACGTACGGACGGTTCAGCGCCTTCTTCCTCGTACTGCTCGAAGTGGTCTGGTGCTCCTTCCCGTTCGTGATGGTGACGGTGTACGCCGGTATCCGTTCGGTCCCGGCCGAGGTGCTGGAGGCCGCCGCGCTGGACGGGGCCTCGCAGTGGCGGATCTGGCGGTCGGTGCTGGCACCGATGCTGCGGCCGATCCTCGTGGTCGTCACCATCCAGTCGGTCATCTGGGACTTCAAGGTCTTCACCCAGATCTACGTCATGACGAACGGCGGCGGCATCGCGGGCCAGAACCTCGTGCTGAACGTGTACGCCTACCAGAAGGCGTTCGCGTCCTCGCAGTACAGCCTGGGCTCGGCGATCGGCGTGGTGATGCTGCTGATCCTGCTGGCCGTGACGCTCATATACCTGCGGTTGCTGCGCAGACAGGGGGAGGAGCTGTGAGATCCGTGCGTTTCGTACGGCGCCCGTGGCGGCTGCTCGCGGAGGCGAGCGCACTGGTGATCGCCGTGGTGGTGGCGTTTCCGCTGTACTGGATGGTGCTCGGCGCGTTCAAACCGGCCGGGGAGGTCGAGTCGAGCGAACCACGGCCCTGGACGCTCGCGCCTTCCCTGGATTCCTTCCGGCGGGTCTTCGAGCAGAACGAATTCGGCCGCTACTTCCTCAACAGCCTTGTCGTCGCGTGCACGGTCGTCGTCGTCTCGGCGCTGATCGCGTTTCTCGCGGCGACCGCGGTGACGCGATTCCGGTTCCGCTTCCGGACCACCCTGCTGATCATGTTTCTGGTGGCCCAGATGGTGCCGGTGGAGGCGTTGGCGATCCCCTTGTTCTTCCTCATGCGGGACTTCGGCCAGCTGAACACCCTCGGGTCGCTGATCCTGCCCCACATCGCCTTCTCGCTGCCGTTCGCGATCTGGATGCTGCGGGGGTTCGTGAAGGCCGTTCCCGAGGCCCTGGAGGAGGCCGCCTGCATCGACGGCGCGAGCCGGTCGCGATTCCTGTGGCAGATCCTTTTCCCCCTGGTCTTCCCCGGGCTCGTGGCCACCAGCGTGTTTTCGTTCATCGCGGCCTGGAACGACTTCCTGTTCGCCAAGTCCTTCATCATCAGCGACACTTCGCAGTCCACCTTGCCGATGGCCCTGCTCGTCTTCTACAAACCGGACGAGCCGGACTGGGGCGGGGTGATGGCCGCGTCCACGGTGATGACCATTCCGGTGCTGATCTTCTTCGTACTCGTGCAGCGACGGCTGGTGTCGGGGCTGGGCGGGGCGGTAAAGGACTGATGTGACTTCTGCTGTGACCCCTGCGATGGAACTGATCCCCGCGCCGAGCGCCGTCGAGGGCGGCCCCTTGCCCGGCGGATTCCGGCTCGACCGGACCACCGCCCTGTGGGCGGCCCCCGGCACGCAGACCACGGAACGCTGGCTGCGGGCCACCCTGGGCGCGGCGTTCGGCCTGCCGCTGCCGCCGGGGCCGCAGAACGCTCCGGGCGCCGTACGGCTGCTCCTGGACGACGAGCTGGGGCCGGAGGCGTACCGGCTGGGCGTCGGCGCGGACTCGGGTGTGGAGATCCGGGGCGGTGACGCGGCCGGCGTCTTCTGGGGCGCCCAGACACTGCGTCAGCTGCTCGGGCCCGACGCCTTCCGGCGCGCCCCCGTCCGGCCCGGCGGCACGCTCGAAATCCCGCACGGGACGATCCATGACACCCCCCGATTCCGCTGGCGCGGCCTCATGCTCGACGTCGCCCGGCACTTCATGCCCAAGGACGGCGTCCTGCGCTACCTGGATCTGATGGCCGCCCACAAACTCAATGTCTTCCACTTTCATCTGACGGACGACCAGGGCTGGCGCATCGAGATCAGGAAGTACCCCCGGCTCACGGAGACCGGCTCCTGGCGCGCCCGCACCAAATTCGGCCATCGCGCCTCCCCGCTGTGGGAGGACAAGCCGCACGGCGGCTTCTACACCCAGGACGACATCCGCGAGATCGTCGCGTACGCCGCCGAGCGGCATATCACCGTCGTCCCCGAAATCGACGTGCCCGGCCACTCGCAGGCCGCGATCGCCGCGTACCCGGAACTCGGCAACACCGACGTCATCGACACCACCGCCCTCTCCGTCTGGGACAACTGGGGGATCTCCGCCAACGTACTCGCCCCCACCGACACCACCCTGCGTTTCTACGAGGGGGTGTTCGAGGAGGTGCTGGAGCTGTTCCCCGCGGAGTTCGTCCATGTCGGGGGCGACGAATGCCTCAAGGACCAGTGGCGCCGGTCGCCCACCGCGCAGAAGCGCATCAAGGAACTCGGACTGCGCGACGAGGACGGCCTTCAGGCGTGGTTCATCGGACACTTCGACTCCTGGCTCTCCGCGCGCGGGCGCCGGCTCATCGGCTGGGACGAGATCCTGGAGGGCGGGCTGGCGAAGGGGGCGACGGTGTCGTCCTGGCGCGGGTACGCGGGCGGGGTCGCGGCGGCCCGCGCGGGGCACGACGTCGTCATGTGCCCCGAGCAGCAGGTGTACCTGGACCACCGTCAGGACCCGGGCGCCGACGAGCCGGTGCCGATCGGGTACGTGCGCACCCTGGAGGACGTCTATCGGTTCGAGCCCGTTCCCGCGGAGTTGACGCCGCAGGAGGCCCGGCATGTGCTCGGTGCGCAGGCCAATGTGTGGACGGAGGTGATGGAGGACCACGCGCGCGTGGACTACCAGACCTTCCCCCGCCTCGCCGCGTTCGCCGAGGTCGCCTGGAGCGGCCTGCCCGCCCCGGCGGAACGGGACTTCGCCGACTTCGAGCGGCGGATGGCCGTCCATTACGGGCGACTCGACGCCCTGGGGGTCGGCTACCGGCCGCCGACGGGACCGCGGCCGTGGCAGCGGCGGCCGGGGGTGCCCGGCCGCCCGATCGACGGGGCGCTTCCGAACAGGTAATGGAAAAAAACCGGCAAGGGGTCACCGAAGAGTGTCAATCGGCACTCACTGGTGATGCCGTGGCAAAACGGACCATCTCCCCGATGAGGTGGGCGAATGCCTCCTAGCGGACCCGTGTCCTCGGGTCCTGCGAAGATGTGCCAGAGTTGCCACGTCCGCCCTGTCAGCACGTACCGTACGGCAGCACAGGTGGGACCAGGTGGGGCAGCGGGAAGGGGCAGCCGGTTTGACCACGAGTGCACCGCAGGCGGCGCAGGCCGTCACGCTGCCCACGACGCTGGACGAGGCCGTGGCGGCACTGGCCGCCATGCCCGCCGCCGTGCCCGTCGCGGGCGGCACCGACCTGATGGCCGCCGTCAACTCCGGGCAGCTCAGGCCCGCCGCGCTGGTCGGCCTCGGCCGGATCAGCGAGATCCGCGGCTGGCAGTACCAGGACGGCCACGCCCTGCTCGGCGCGGGTCTCACGCACGCGCGCATGGGCCGCCCCGACTTCGCCGCCCTGATCCCGGCGCTCGCCGCCGCCGCGCGCGCCGCGGGCCCGCCGCAGATCCGCAACGCGGGCACCCTCGGCGGCAACATCGCCTCGGCGTCCCACACCGGTGACGCGCTGCCGGTCCTCGCCGCCCTGGAAGCGACGCTGATCATCGCGGGCCCGGGCGGAGCCCGCCGGGAGATCCCGGTGTCGCACCTGCTGGCGGGCATGGAGATGCTTCGCGCGGGCGAACTCATCGGCTATGTGCGCGTGCCGCTGCTGCACGCCCCGCAGGTCTTCCTCAAGGCCACCGGGCGCACCGGCCCGGGACGCGCCATGGCGTCCGTCGCGGTCGTCCTCGACCCCGCCCGGCGCGGAGTCAGGTGTGCCGTGGGCGCCATAGCGCCGATGCCGCTCAGGCCCCTGGAGGCCGAGGAGTGGGTCGCCCGGCTGATCGACTGGGACAACAGCCGCGCGATCGTCCCGGAGGCGCTGCACGCTTTCGGGGAGTACGTCGCCGCGGCCTGCATCCCCGACCCGGCCCCGGCCGAGGACGGTTCCGTGGCCCAGCATCCGCCCGCCGTACTGCACCTGCGGCGCACCGTCGCCGCGCTGGCCCGACGAGCACTGGGGAGGGCGCTGTCGTGACCGACGACCAGCACGGAGAGGGCACGCCCCAGGGCGCGGGCCGTTGGGACCCGCTGCCCCAGGGCGAGTACGACGACGGCGCCACCGCCTTCGTCAAGCTCCCCGAAGGGGGCATCGACGCCCTCCTGGCCTCCTCCGACAGTCCGCTCGCCGCGCCCGGCCACGGGTACGTCCCGCCGCAGATAACGGTCGCGCCGGGCTCGACCGCGGGT
Source organism: Streptomyces sp. M41 (assembly GCF_043673425.1). NCBI lineage: Bacteria > Bacillati > Actinomycetota > Actinomycetes > Kitasatosporales > Streptomycetaceae > Streptomyces > Streptomyces sp. M41. The sequence continues at coordinate 101,671 of NZ_JBIMKE010000011.1, forward strand.
ACCGACCCGGCGGCCCCCGGCGGCTGGCCGGTCGCGGGCACGCCCGCCGAGGGCGCCCGCTGGCCCGACCCGAACACCGGCGGGCAGGACACGGTCGGCGACCGCTTCACGTACAACCCCGGCGTGACCCAGCAGTGGAACTTCTCGGAGGCCGCGGCGGGTCAGGATGCCGCGGCGGCCGGTCAGGACGTCACCGGGCAGTGGTCGATCCCCGTCGCCGACGGTGACCTTCCGGACGAATCGGGCGAGTTCACCACGTCGTCGCTCGTCGAGCAGTGGGGCGGCAACCCTCCGGCCACACTGCCGGGCGGCGCGCCCGCACCGTGGGCCACACAGGCCACCGGAGAGCCCTGGGCGCAGCAGGCGGAGGCCGCGCAGGCCCAGGAGCACCCCGCGCACCCCATGCGGTCCGAGGAGCACGGCGGCGACCGGCCCGCCGTACGGCCCGACGCACGGCCCTCGGACCACCCGCGGCCCCCGCACGGCGGACAGTCCCACGAGCAGGCCGCGGCGGAGCGGGCGCCGGGGCGCACCGGCACGCACGAGCACCCTCCCTCGGCACCCGGCGCCGACCCGCACGCGCGCGTGGCGCCCGGATCCGACCAGGCCGCGCATCCGCACGAGCGAGCCGCCGGGGAGGTGTCCGCGCAGGCGTTCACCCGACCGCGCGACGAACCCGGCACGGCACCGGCACCGCCCGCTCCCGGGGCTCCTGAGGCCGCGGACGACACCCGGGGCGCCCAGGGCGTCCAAGAGCCCGCAGAGGCCGCCGACGACCCCGCCGGGTCCCGCGCGGAGGGCTCCCGGGGCGACGCCGCGGACGCGGAGCCGGAGACCGACACCGCCGCCGACCCCACCGAGCCGGCCGCCTCCGACGACGTACCGCCGCCTTCCGGCGAGGAACACCCCCTCGCCTCCTACGTCCTGCGCGTCAACGGCGTCGACCGGCCCGTATCGGACGCCTGGATCGGCGAGTCGCTGCTCTACGTGCTGCGCGAGCGGCTCGGCCTCGCGGGCGCCAAGGACGGCTGCTCGCAGGGCGAGTGCGGGGCCTGCAACGTGCAGGTCGACGGACGGCTCGTCGCGTCCTGCCTGGTGCCGGCCGTGACCGCCGCCGGCAGCGAGGTCCGCACCGTCGAGGGACTCGCCGCCGACGGGCAGCCCTCGGACGTGCAGCGGGCGCTCGCGCGCTGCGGCGCCGTCCAGTGCGGCTTCTGCGTGCCCGGCATCGCGATGACCGTGCACGACCTCCTGGAGGGCAACCCGGCGCCGACCGAGCTGGAGACCCGCCAGGCGCTGTGCGGCAACCTGTGCCGCTGCTCCGGCTACCGGGGCGTGGTGGACGCCGTCAAGGAGGTCGTCGCCGAGCGCGAGGCACAGACGGCGTCCGACGGCGAACACGACGGGGACGAACCGCGTATCCCACACCAGGCGGGCCCGGGGGCCGGCGGGGTCAACCCGTCGGCGTTCGAGGCGCCCGGCGCCATGGAACCGCGTGACCAGGCGTACGGACAGGACGGAGGCCAGGCGTGAGCAACGAAGCCGCCACCGCGACCACAGCCGCGGAGGCAGCACCTGCCCCCGAGCCGATCCCGCACGGCCTCGGCGCCTCCCTGCCGGCCGCCGACGCCCGTGCCAAGACCGAGGGCACGTTCCCGTACGCGGCCGACCTGTGGGCCGAGGGCCTGCTGTGGGCGGCCGTCCTGCGCTCGCCCCACCCGCACGCGCGCATCACGTCCATCGACACCTCCCATGCGCGCGAGATGCCCGGCGTCCGGGCCGTCGTCACGCACGAGGACGTCCCCGGCAGCCCGCTGCTCGGCCGTGGCACCTCCGACCGCCCGGTCTTCGCCTCCGAGGTCGTACGCCACCACGGCGAGCCCATCGCCGCCGTCGCCGCCGACCACCCCGACACCGCCCGCCTGGCCGCCGCGGCCGTCATCGTCGAGTACGAGGTGCTCGACCCGGTGACCGACCCCGAGCAGGCCTTCGAGGCCGAGCCGCTGCACCCCGACGGCAACCTGATCCGGCACATCCCGCTGCGCCACGGCGACCCCGACGCGGCCGGCGACGTCGTCGTCGAGGGCCTGTACCGCATCGGCCGCCAGGACCCGGCGCCCATCGGCGCCGAAGCGGGCCTCGCGGTCCCGCGTCCCGACGGCGGCGTGGAGCTCTACCTCGCCTCCACCGACCCGCACACCGACCGCGACCGGGCCGCCGCCTGCTACGGCCTGGACCCCGAGCGGGTCAAGGTCGTCGTCACCGGCGTGCCCGGCGCCACCGCCGACCGCGAGGACCAGGGCTTCCAGCTCCCGCTCGGCCTGCTGGCACTCAAGACCGGCTGCCCGGTGAAGCTCACCGCCACGCGCGAGGAGTCCTTCCTCGGCCACACCCACCGCCACCCCACCCTGCTGAGGTACCGCCACCACGCGGACGCCGAGGGCAAGCTGGTCAAGGTCGAGGCGCAGATCCTGCTGGACGCGGGTGCCTACGCCGACACCTCCGCCGAGGCGCTGGCCGCGGCGGTCGCCTTCGCCTGCGGTCCGTACGTCGTCCCGAACGCCTTCATCGAGGGCTGGGCCGTGCGCACCAACAACCCGCCCTCCGGCCATGTGCGCGGCGAGGGCGCCATGCAGGTGTGCGCCGCCTACGAGGCGCAGATGGACAAGCTGGCCAAGAAGCTCGGCGTGGACCCCGCGGAACTGCGCCTGCGCAACGCCATGGCGACCGGCGACGTACTCCCGACCGGTCAGACGGTCACCTGCCCGGCGCCCGTGGCCGAACTGCTCCAGGCCGTACGGGACTACCCCCTGCCGCCGCTTCCCAAGGACACCCCCGAGGACGAGTGGCTGCTGCCCGGTGGCCCCGAGGGCGCGGGCGAACCGGGCGCGGTGCGACGGGGCGTGGGCTACGGCATCGGCATGGTGCACATGCTCGGCGCCGAGGGCGCGGACGAGGTCTCCACGGCCACCGTGAAGGTCCACGACGGCGTGGCCACGGTGCTCTGCGCGGCCGTCGAGACCGGCCAGGGCTTCACGACCCTCGCGAGGCAGATCGTCCAGGAGACGCTGGGCATCGACGTGGTGCACGTGGCGCCCGTCGACACCGACCAGCCCCCGGCGGGCCCGGGCTGCCGCGGCCGGCACACCTGGGTGTCGGGCGGTGCGGTGGAACGCGCCGCCAAGATGGTCCGCACCCAGCTCCTCCAGCCCCTGGCGCACAAGTTCGGCATGTCCACCGAGCTGCTCCAGATCACCGACGGCAAGATCACCTCCTACGACGGCGTTCTGTCGACCACCGTCACCGAGGCGCTGGACGGCAAGGAACTGTGGGCCACGGCGCAGTGCCGCCCGCACCCGACCGAGCCGCTGAACGAGGCCGGCCAGGGCGACGCGTTCGTGGGCATGTCCTTCTGCGCGATCCGCGCGGTGGTGGACGTCGACATCGAACTGGGCTCGGTGCGCGTGGTCGAGCTGGCCCTCGCCCAGGACGTCGGCCGTGTGCTGAACCCGGCGCAGCTGGAGGCGCGGCTGGAGGCGGGCGTGACGCAGGGCGTGGGCATAGCGCTCACGGAGAACCTGCGCTCGGCACGCGGCCTGATCCGCCACCCGGACCTGACGGGCTACTCCCTGCCGACCGCCCTGGACGCCCCGGACATCCGGATCGTGAAGCTGGTGGAGGAACGGGACGTGGTGGCGCCGTTCGGCGCGAAGGCGGTGAGCGCGGTACCGGTGGTGACGTCCCCGGCGGCCATCGCCTCGGCCGTACGCGCCGCGACGGGCCGCCCGGTCAACCGGCTGCCGATCCGGCCGCAGGCGGCGGTCGTGACGGGGCAGTGAGCTGCCCGCGACGCGCGCGATTCCGGCGGGGCGGGAACGCTCGAGGGTGTGCTGAGCGTCTCGTGATGTGAAGCGCTGTCATCGGTCGTGCCGCTCCGGGGCGTCGCCCGGCGATCGGGCCGGTTCCAGGGGCGTTGTCAGTGGTGGCGCGTAGTGTTCTGGGCAGTGGGACGGCTGCCGGTCGCGGTGGCCGGCCGGTCGGCCGTGTCCTGCTGCCCGGGGGCGGTGAGCAAGCGCATGCGGGGGAGCCATGAGCACGACGATCACGAACCACGCCGGTGACACAGCGATCATCCTGACCGAGTCCGAGCTCGATCCGTACGTCACGCACGCGCCGACGCGGCGCCGGCTGACGGGGCCCGGACTGCCCGCCGACAGCGGAGTGCTGAGCTTCGCCGAGCTGTGCCGCGCGGGCCTGCGGACGGTGGCGGACTCGACGGGCGACCCGCAGGACCGGCTGGCCGCCGAGCTGCGCGACCAGCTGGTGATAGGCGGACTGCTGGGCCCCGGCGCCCTGGAGACGGAGTCGGTCCTGCTGGACGGCACGACGGGTGAGATCTCGACGACGTACTTCCTGCACGACCGCCCCGACCTGATGGACCGCCGCCCGCTCGCCCCTTCGCTGCACACCCTGGTCCGCTTCGCGGAGGCGACGGACGAACTGGCGGGGCTGCGCGGCCAGTTCGCGTCCTACGTCGGCCGCTACGGCCCGCAGCCGGTCGCGGAGGCATCACGGCAGCTGCTGGCCGTGTTCGAGGAGGGCACCCAGGGCAGACCGGCACCGTTCTGGAGGATGGCGGCCCTGATCCGCCCGCTCGCCCTCGTGGCGGGCCGCGCCGGGGAGTCGGGCCTGGCCCTGGACCTGCCGCCGCGACTGCTGGAGCAGGAGTTCGGCCACGGCAAGGTGGTGCGCTTCGAGGAGGTCGACTTCCCCGCCACGCTCACCCACCAGCCGACGCGCCGTTTTCTGCGCGAAGTGGGGCTCCCGGAGGACGGCTTCCTGTTCGCCCTCGACACGGACATGCCGCTGGCGACCCTGGCCGAGCACTACGCCGAAGCCGACCCCTCGGCCGATCTCCCCGCCCGCGCGGACCACTTGATCCGCCTCGGTCATCTCGTCGAGGACGACAGCCTGGTCATCGATGGCGAGTCCGGCGCGATCCTGAACTGGAGCGAGCCCGAGGCGAGGCTGTTCCCCCTGAACACGGACGTCTCGACGCTCGCCTTCACCCTCTGGCTGCTGCACCGCGAGCAGGTGATGGACGAACAGTCGGGCCATGAGCTGACGACCGCCGCCTACGACCAACTGGCCATGACCATGCTCCAGGTCCTGTCGGCGGTCGACCCGACCGGCGTCACCGCGGCGGACAGGGACGGCCGGCACTACTGGACGGAGGCGTTCCAGGACGAGGCGAGCGGGGTGCTGGAGTCGACGGGCGGGAGCTGGTGAGCCGACGGGCGGGGACCGGTCGGTCGACGGCGGGGGACCGGTCGGTCGACGAACCGGAGCGGGCCGTCGTCCAGGCGCGGGTCCCGCACGAGATACGGCCCCCCTGAGGCCGGGACCTCAGGTCGGCGGTCTCGGGGGTGGGCGGACGACGGTGGGGGGATGGCGGGCGCCGGCAGCAGTGCGTTCTGTACAGGGTGCGCGCGCTGTCAGGCGCGTGCTGTCAGGCCGCGCGGACTGTCAGGAGGACCGGGCGCCGGGGCGGCGGCGTACTGCCAGGATCAGCGCGCCACCGAGGGCGGCTGCGGTGGCTGCGGCGCCGGCGAGGAGCGGGGTGCCGTCGGAGCCGGTGGCGGCGAGGTTGCCGTTGACGGATCCGGTGGTGGAGCCGCCCGTCGAGGAGCCGGCCGAGGTGGAGCCCGTGCTGCCCGTGCCGCCGGTGGACTGGCCTTCGTGGTCGTTGCCGGTGCCGCCCGCGGTGGAGCCGCCGTCCGTCGAACCGCCGCCGGTGGAGGGGCTGCCGGAGGGGGTGGGTTCGGGCTCGTAGTCGGTGGGGATGGCGATGCGGATCCGCGCCTTGTCGTTGGCGGGGTTCTTGTCGAAGGCCGGGTGGATGTCGTACACCGAGGTCGCCTTCACCTCACCCGTGGTGGTCTTGGTGCCCTCCTTGATCTTCACCGTGAAGGTGAAGGAGAGCGACTCGCCGACCTCGATGGTGTGGTCGGCGGGCCAGCAGACGTACCTGGCCTTGCCCGGCGTCCCTCCGGGCCCGGACGGGCCGTCGATGCCGAACGGCGCGCACTCCTCGGGCACTTCGGTGGCGACCGTGCCCGGCGGTATCCGCACCATCAGCGCCGTCTGGTCGTCGCTCTCCTGGTTCTGGATCCAGCCGGGCCCGTCGTTGCGCAGCTGCACCGTGAACGACTGCCCGTCACCGGCCAGCCCCTCGGTGTCCTCGCCGACCGCGACGAGGTCGGCCGAGCTGTCCGCGGTCAGGGTGAGGCGGTGGTGGCTGTCGTCGAAGCCGTCGCCCGGGGCCTCGCCGGTGCGTCCGGTGCCGTACTCGACGGCCTCCATCAACGCCTTGGGCAGCGCCTTGAACCGTACGGGCGTCTCGATGGAGGCACCGGGTTCGATGACGGTGTCGAACTCGCAGAGCGCCTGTCTGACCTGGTCCCCGACGGTCGAGTAGGTGCAGCCCGCCACCGGCTCGGGGAAGTCGAGCCCGCGGGTCAGCCGGACCCGGAAGGTGACGCCGTCCGCTGGTGCGGTGCCCTTGTTGGTGATGACGACGGACTCGTCGTACACCTCGCCGGGCTTGGGAGACGTGCGCGGCAGGTTCGAGACGACCAGGGAGGGCTCGGCCTCCTCGGCCGACGCCGCGGGAGCGGTGACCACGGGAACGGCAGCCGCGGCGAGCGCGGCGGCGGCCACCAGGGCCGCCGAGGGGCGCGGGTTCGGGCGGGTGTGCGGGCGGGGGTGCTGGCGCACGTGGGTCTCCTCGTCGGGGCATCGAGCACGGCGACCGGAGCTTTGCCGTCCAGTCATGTTCTTGACACTCGGAAGGGGGGCAGGGTTGTGCCGCTGTACGAGGAGACGTGGGGGAGAACAGGTGCCCGCTCCTCCGCCGTGAACGCCCGGCGGTCGTAGGACCAAGGTCCCAGCGCGGGGCCGTCTCCCGACAGGGGTCAACGGCGGTTGCGGCCCTTACGCTGGCGGGCATGACTGCCCTCGAGCCGCGCGACGCCGACACGGACGCCGACGCCGACGTCGACGTCGCGAAGACGTCCGACGCCCCCTCACAGCCCGCGACCGAGGACACCGTATGGGGCCGGTCCTACCGGGCCCTCAGTGTCGGGATCGTCTCCGTCGTGCTGCTCATCGCGTTCGAGGCGACCGCCGTGGGCACGGCCATGCCCGTCGCCGCGCGGGAGCTGGACGGGGTCTCGCTCTACGCCTTCGCGTTCTCGGGGTACTTCACCACCAGCCTGTTCGGGATGGTGCTGTCGGGCCAGTGGTCGGACCGGCGGGGGCCGTTGGGTGCGCTGAGCACGGGGATCGCCGCCTTCGGGGCCGGGCTGCTGCTCGCCGGGACGGCCGGGGTCATGTGGGTGTTCATCCTCGGGCGGGCCGTGCAGGGCCTCGGCGGAGGGCTGGTCATCGTCGCGTTGTACGTCGTCGTCGGCCGGGCCTACCCCGAGCGGCTGCGGCCGGGAATCATGGCGGCGTTCGCGGCGAGCTGGATCGTGCCGTCGATCGTGGGGCCGCTCGCCTCCGGCGCGGTGACCGAACATCTGGGCTGGCGCTGGGTGTTCGTCGGGATACCGGTGCTCGTCCTCCTCCCGCTCGCACTCGCGCTGCCGCAGATACGCCGCCGCGCGGGCGGGCCGGTCGACGACTCCGTCCGACCCGCCTCCTTCGACCGGCGCCGCATCCGGCTCGCCCTCGGCATCTCCCTCGGCGCGGGGCTGCTGCAGTACGCCGCCCAGGACCTGCGCCCGCTCTCCCTCCTCCCCGGCGCCCTCGGCGCCGCGCTCCTCGTACCGGCCGTGCTCGGGCTGCTCCCGCGCGGCACATACCGGGCGGCGCGGGGGCTGCCGTCCGTGGTGCTGCTGCGCGGGGTCGCCGCGGGGTCCTTCATCGCCGCCGAGTCCTTCGTGCCGCTCATGCTGGTCACCCAGCGGGGACTGTCGCCGACGCTCGCCGGTTTCTCGCTCGCGGCGGGCGGCGCGACCTGGGCGCTGGGGTCGTGGGTGCAGTCCCGGCCGCGTGTGGAGCCGTACCGGGAACGCCTGATGACGCTCGGGATGCTGCTGGTGGCAGCCGCGATCGCCGGCGCCCCGAGCGTGCTGATCGACTCCGTGCCGGCCTGGACCGTGGCCGTCGCCTGGGCGTTCGGCTGCCTCGGGATGGGGCTGGTGATCTCCTCCACCAGCGTGCTCCTGCTTCACCTCTCCCCTCCCGGGGAGGCAGGCAGCAACTCGGCCGCCCTCCAGATCTCCGACGGCTTGTCCAACGTGGTGCTGCTGGCCGCGGGCGGCGCCGCGTTCGCCGCGCTGGGCGGCGGCACGGTGAGCCACGCGGCCACGGAGGCGTCCGGCGCGGGGTCCCATCCGGCGGCGTTCGCGGCGGTGTTCCTGCCGATGGCGGGGGTGGCGTTGGTGGGGGCTTGGGTGACCACTCGGCTGCGGCGGTTGTGACGTCGGTCCCACCCTCGGGTCACCCGGCCTGGTCCGCGCGTCGGCACCGCGGGGCCGCCGGTAGGGTGGCCCGGTTGTCATACGTAGCCGAGCCCGACCCTTAACGGAGACCGTGACTACCACCGCCGCCTCCTCCTCGCACCACCTTTCCCCCGCCTTCCCCGGCCGCGCCCCCTGGGGCACCGCCAGCAAGCTGCGTGCCTGGCAGCAGGGGGCGATGGAGAAGTACATCCAGGAGCAGCCGCGTGACTTCCTCGCGGTCGCCACGCCCGGCGCCGGAAAGACGACCTTCGCCCTGACGCTCGCCTCCTGGCTGCTGCACCACCACGTCGTGCAGCAGGTCACGGTGGTCGCGCCGACCGAGCATCTGAAGAAGCAGTGGGCGGAGGCGGCGGCGCGGATAGGCATCAAGCTCGACCCCGAGTACAGCGCCGGACCACTCGGCAAGGACTACCAGGGCGTCGCCGTGACCTACGCGGGCGTCGGCGTGCGGCCCATGCTGCACCGCAACCGCGTGGAGCAGCGCAAGACGCTCGTCATCCTCGACGAGATCCACCACGCAGGCGACTCCAAGTCCTGGGGCGAGGCGTGCCTGGAGGCGTTCGAGCCCGCCACCCGACGGCTCGCCCTCACCGGTACGCCCTTCCGGTCCGACACCAACCCCATCCCCTTCGTCACGTACGAGGAGGACAACGCCGGTATCCGGCGCTCGGCCGCCGACTACACCTACGGCTACGGATCCGCGCTCACCGACGGCGTCGTGCGGCCCGTCATCTTCCTCTCCTACAGCGGCAACATGCGCTGGCGGACCAAGGCGGGCGACGAGATCGCCGCCCGGCTGGGCGAGCCGATGACCAAGGACGCCGTCAGCCAGGCATGGCGCACCGCCCTCGATCCGCGCGGCGAGTGGATGCCCAGTGTGCTGCGCGCCGCGGACCAGCGGCTGACCGAGGTCAGGAAGGCCATCCCGGACGCGGGCGCCCTCGTCATCGCCTCCGACCAGGACTCCGCGCGCGCCTACGCCAAGCTCATCCGCGAGATCACCGGCAACAAGGCGACCCTCGTCCTCTCCGACGACGCCGGGGCCTCCAGCCGTATCGACGAGTTCAGCGGCAGCACCGACCGGTGGATGGTCGCCGTCCGGATGGTCTCCGAGGGTGTCGACGTGCCGCGGCTGGCGGTCGGGGTGTACGCCACCACCATCTCCACGCCCCTCTTCTTCGCCCAGGCCGTCGGCCGCTTCGTACGGTCCCGGCGGCGCGGCGAGACCGCGTCCGTCTTCCTGCCGACCATCCCCGACCTGCTCACCTTCGCCAACGAGATGGAGGTCGAGCGCGACCACGCCCTCGACAAGCCGAAGAAGGAGGGCGAGGAGGACCCCTACGCCGAGTCCGAGAAAGAGATGGAGGAGGCGAACAAGGAGCAGGACGAGGACACCGGCGAGCAGGACATGCTGCCCTTCGAGGCGCTGGAGTCCGACGCCGTCTTCGACCGGGTCCTCTACGACGGCGCCGAGTTCGGCATGCAGGCCCACCCCGGCAGCGAGGAGGAGCAGGACTACCTCGGGATTCCGGGACTGCTCGAACCCGAGCAGGTGCAGCTGCTGCTCCAGAAGCGCCAGGCCCGGCAGATCGCGCACAGCCGCAAGAAGCCGGCCGAGGAGGCGGACCTGCTGGAGCTGCCCGCGGAACGGCGGCCCGTCGTCTCGCACAAGGAGATGATGGAGCTGCGCAAGCAGCTCAACACCATGGTCGGCGCATACGTCCACCAGAGCGGCAAGCCGCACGGGGTCATCCACACCGAGCTGCGGCGCGTGTGCGGCGGCCCGCCGAGCGCGGAGGCGACGGCCGGGCAGCTCAAGCAGCGCATCGCCAAGGTGCAGGAGTGGGCCACCCGTATGCGGTGACGCCGGTGTCGTGACGTCGGTGCCGTGACGCCCCCTGCGCGGGTCCCGGCGCCCGGACGGCGCCACGCGCCGGTCGAGGCCCCGCTCGCGCCGTATCTATCGGGGCAAAGGGGAGTGGGTCGTACCGCCCGTTGCCCGGATTCTGGACGGAGCCTTCCGCTCAGCGAACCGGCTTCGCTAATGTCCGCCTACGCATACGCCCCGTGGCAGCGCCGCCGCGGAGCGCAGCCGTGAAGCGACGCGGTCCGGACTCACCGGGCCGCCGGCCGATCGGCGGCCTCTGACGCGCGTCGCCGAACGGGACTCGGTGACGCATCTGCCGCGATGAGGCCGTCGACCTCACCACTAAGGAGTGGGCGTCGTGACCGCGGAGACCTCTCAGACGCTCGACCGAGGACTGCGTGTCCTCAAGCTGCTGGCCGATACGGACCATGGGCTGACCGTCACCGAGCTTTCCAACAAACTGGGCGTGAACCGGACCGTCGTGTACCGGCTGCTCGCCACGCTCGAACAGCACGCCCTCGTCCGCCGTGACCTGGGCGGTCGCGCCCGGGTCGGGCTCGGCGTGCTGCGCCTTGGCCGGCAGGTGCATCCGCTGGTACGGGAGGCCGCGCTGCCGGCGCTGCGCTCGCTCGCCGAGGACATAGGCGCCACCGCTCATCTGACCCTGGTGGACGGTACGGAGGCGCTGGCCGTCGCCGTCGTCGAGCCGACCTGGACGGACTATCACGTGGCCTACCGGGCCGGGTTCCGGCACCCGCTGGACCGCGGTGCGGCGGGCCGGGCGATACTCGCCGCCCGTCGGCAGCCGATGGAGGAGCCCGGGTACACCCTGACCCACGGGGAGTTGGAGGCCGGGGCGAGCGGGGCCGCCGCACCGCTGATCGGGGTCACCGGGGTCGAGGGCAGCGTGGGCGTGGTGATGCTGGCCGACGCTGTCCCGGAGCGGGTGGGTCCGCGGGTGGTGGACGCGGCCCGGGAGGTCGCGGAGGCGCTGCGCTGAGCGTGTCCGATCGGTCGAGCCTGTCCGATCGGCTGACCGTGTCTGATCACCTGAGCCTGCCCGATCAACTGAACGTGTCTGATCGACTGAGCCTCTGCGATCGCTGAGCGTGTCCGATCCGCGGCTGCGTTCCGGTGTGCGCCCTAGGCAGGGCCCTCGCCGCCTCCGACACTCGACTCATGACCTCACTGAGCATCCGCACCGTCCATGACGTCGCCGGATTCGCGGCCGTCGCCGACTACTTCAGTGACGTGTGGAACACACCGCGCAGCGCACCGCCCCTGCTGTCCGAGACGCTGAACAGCCTCGCCCATGCGGGCGGCGCCGTGCATGCCGCGCACGACGGGCCGCGGCTGGTCGGGGCGTCCGTAGCGGTGTTCGGGCCACCCGCGTCGAGAGAGACGTACTCGCTGCTGACCGCGGCCGAGCGGGGCCTCGGCTACCAGGTGAAGCAGGCCCAGCGGGTGTGGGCGCTGGAACACGGGGCGCGCACCATGCGCTGGACCTTCGATCCGCTGGTCGGCCGGAACGCCCGCTTCAACCTGATCAAGCTGGGCGGCGAGGGCACCGAGTACATCGTCGACTTCTACGGCCCCATGGCCGACGGCGTCAACGACGGCGACGAGAGCGACCGGCTGGCGGTGACCTGGGAACTCGCACCGTCCCTGCGGTCGTCCGGCCCGCCGGACGGCACGGTCGGCCGCGATGCCGCCCCCGCCACGCACACCGCCCCCGACGGCGCCCCGCTGGCCCGCCGTGACCTCGACGACCGGCACATATGGTGCCGGGTGCCGGACGACATCGTGGCGTTGCGGGCCGCGGACCCCGAGCTGGGGCTGCGCTGGCGACGGGCCGTGCGCGAGGTGTTCACCAAGGCCTTCGCCGACGGATTCACCGCGACCGGGATGTCCCGGGACGGCTGGTACACCCTCACCCGCCCGGAGGCCGCCGCGTGAGACTCGAAGCGGGTCGACACGGCGAGACCTGTACGTGACCTGAGTCGGGCACCCTGGGCAGCCGCGACCTGGACCGGGTCGGAATTCGGAAATCGCCGTCACGTTAGATTGATCCCGTGCTCTCTCGCCTCACACGCCCCCGGGCCGCCGCCGTCTGTGCCGTGCCGTTCGTGGCCCTGCTCGCCACGGCGGCCTTCGCGCCGCTGCCGTTCTCACTGACGCAGCCCGGTCTGACGGCGAACGTGCTCGGCGAGAACAAGGGCGAGCCGGTGATCACGATCTCCGGTGCGCCGACCCGTGACACCAGTGGCCAGCTGCGCATGACCACCATCACGGCGACGTCGCCCGACACCGACGTCCGGCTCGGCGATGTGATCGACGCCTGGTTCAGCACGGACCAGGCGGTCATGCCGCGCGACTCGGTCTATCCGAGCGGACGCAGCACACAGGAGATCCAGCAGTACAACTCGGAGCAGATGCAGGAGTCCCAGGACGCCGCGACCGAGGCCGCGCTGAACTACCTGAACCTGAACGACAAGGACATCGACGTCTCCCTGAAGCTCGCGGACGTCGGCGGGCCCAGCGCCGGTCTGCTGTTCTCCCTCGGCATCATCGACAAGCTGAAGGGCGACGGCTCCGGCGGCGACCTCACCGGTGGCCGCAACATCGCCGGCACCGGCACGATCGACGCCGCCGGCAAGGTCGGCGCGGTCGGGGGCGTGTCCCTGAAGACACAGGCGGCCAGGCGGGACGGGGCCACTGTCTTCCTGGTACCGAAGGCGGAGTGCGCCGACGCGAAAGCAGAACTCCCCAAGGGCCTACGCCTGATCCCGGTGACGACCCTGAAGGCCACGGTGAACGCCCTGAAGTCACTGGACTCGGGGGAGGGCGCGGTTCCGAGCTGCTAGGGGGTGTTTCGAAAGTCCCGCACAGCACCCACGGCGCCCGGCACGCACCCTCGCCGCACCGGCCAAAGGCCCAAGTACGTCCAGTACGAGGGCCTTCGTCCGGCACGCCGAGGGCACGCACCGGACACCGCGGGCACCGCACGAGACTTTCGAAACACCCCCTAGTGCGCCGGTAGCGGCGGCTTGGGGGTGACGAGGCGAAGCCCGACTTCCACCAGCGTCCAGCCGAGCCGTATACGCAGGTCACGGTCGCCCTTGGCCCGGAGAACGAGCCGATGGGCCGCGGCCTGGGCCTGGAGATCGGCGGCTCGGAGCCGATGCAGGGCGAGATGGGTTTCCGGGGTGATCACTGGGACCCCTTTCGGTCCGTGGCGATGGGGAAGACGTGCGTGTGGATGCGGACCTGCTCCGCGTCGGGGTCGTCGTCAGCGACCTCGGAGTTGTCGTACTCCCTGAGCAACTCGTGCATTCTGCCGATCAGTTCGCGAGCGAGCGCTGGTGTCAGGCGTAGGTTCCAGTCGCTCACGTCCATGGCGTGATCCCCCCATTTCGGGAGCCAGTCATGGCGCGTGGCCATCAGCGTCGACAGCTCGCGGCCATGCGTGGCCGCCATCTCGTACAGGAATGTGTCGGCTGCCCCGCGAACGGCCGGATCCTCGTCCCGGAGCAGGGACTCACCCATGCTGATGTTTTGCTTGACCGCCTGCCACCAGCGCTCCCGCCCCTTGCCATGCTCGGGCGCGTCCTCGATGAAGCCGTGCTCGGCTAGCTGCCTGAGGTGATAGCTGGTGGCCCCGCTGGACTCACCCAGCCGCTCGGCGAGCATCGAAGCGGTGGCGGGGCCATGCCGCCGTAGCGCGTCGAGCAGTTCCATCCGCAGAGGGTGCGCCAGGCCGCGCAGCGAACGGGCATCCAGTTTCCGTACGAGGTGCTCTTCCGGCATGTGTACGAAGGTACCTATGCAAAGAAGTCTTTGCAACGAATTCTTTGGAACTGGGTCTCGAGGCCGCGGCTCGCGCTCTGCGCGCCGGCTAGCGCACGAACCCCTCCTCCTTCATCCAGTCCAGCGCCACCTGATGCGGGTCCTCCCCGTCCACATCCACCTTCGCGTTGAGGTCCTGGGCCACGGAGTTGTTCAGTTTTCTGCTGATGGGGTCGAGGATCTCCGGGATCGCCGGCCACCTTTGCAGGGTCTTGGTGTTGATCATCGGGGCGGCGTTGTAGTTGGGGAAGAACCTCTTGTCGTCGTCCATCACCACGAGGTTCATCGACTTGATGCGGCCGTCCGTCGTGTAGACCTCGCCGTAGACGCAGCTGCCCTTCGCCGTCTGGGTGTAGATGATCCCGGTGTCCATCTGCGTGACGTTCCCCGTCGGGATGCGCATCCCGTATTCCTTCTCCATGCCGCGCAGCCCGTCCGCCCGGTTGGCGAACTCGACCTCCACGCACAGCGTCACCGCGCCGGGGTCGGACCTGGACAGCGCGGCCACCTGGGACAGCGTGTTCGTGCGGTACTTCTTGTGGTTCGCCTGGTTCATCGCCAGGGCATAGGTGTTGTTCAGCGCGGACGGCTCCAGCCAGGTCACCCCGTTCTTCGCGTCGGCCTTGCGCACCGCCTCCCACTGGGCGTGCGGGTCGGGGATCGGCTCGCTGTGGCCCAGATACGTGATCCAGGCCGTGCCCGTGTACTCGTACCCGGCGTCCGCCTCGCCCTTGACCACCGCCTCGCGGCTGCCGATGGAGCCCTGGATACCGGTGCGGTCGAGGACCTCCGCGCCGGCCGCCTGGAAGGCGATGCCCATGATCGAGCCGAGGATGAGCTGCTCGGTGAACGACTTCGACGTCACCGTCAGACGGGCGCCCTCGAGCGGCTCACCGCGGCCGATCGTCCCGGGCCGGACGTCGTCGGCCATGGGGGAGCCGCTGGTCAGGCCGCAGCCGGGGGCCAGCGTCAACAGCAGACCTGCCGCGGCGAGGGCCGTACGGCGTCGCCCCCTCATGTCTCCAACCCCCTCGGCCGCAGCAGTACTTCGGCCAGCGACGCCAGCCAGTCCACCAGCAGGGCGAGGGCGACCGTGAGGATCGAGCCCAGCACCAGCACCGGCATGCGCTGGTTGGTGATGCCGGCCGTGATCAGCACGCCCAGCCCGCCGCCCCCGCCGAACACGGCCAGGGTCGCGGTGCCGACGTTGAGCACCAGCGCCGTCCGCACGCCCGCCAGGATCAGCGGCACGGCCAGCGGCAGCTCCACCCGGCTCAGCACTCCCGTCGGTGACATGCCGATGCCGCGTGCCGCCTCCAGCACGGTCGGGTCGTTCGCCTTGAGCCCGGCGATCGTGTTGGACAGCACGGGCAGCACGGCGTAGATGATCATGCCGATCAGGGCGGCGCGGCGGCCGATGCCCAGCCAGATCACCAGCAGGGCGAGCAGTCCGATCGCCGGGGTCGCCTGGCCCATGTTGGCGAACGCCATGGCCACCGGGGTCGCTTTCCGGAACGCCCGCCGGGTGAGCAGGATCCCCAGCGGGATCGCGATGATCAGCACGAAGAAGGTGGAGATCGCCGTGAGTTCGATGTGCTCCCACAGGGCCTGCGAGACCTGACCGTCGGACAGCGCGTTCTCGGACACCGGGTCCAGGTCGGCCTGCTGGAACCACAGGAACGTCACCAGCAGCAGGACGACCAGGCAGGCGGGCACGAAGGTCAGCTTCTGCCAACTCACCCGCCGCGCAGGGGGCTTGACCGGAGCCGGGGCCTCGGCCGCCGCCGCGTCGGCCACTTTCGCCTCGGCCGCGGCCTCCGCCGCATCCTCGTCGTGCTCGTCCGGGCCGGGGGGCCGGTCGGGGGCCTCGGGAGTGCTCACGCCTTCCTCTCCCCTCCGTCGCCCTCCTGCTCCGCGTGTGTGCGCTCGCTCCGGGAGACCTCCAGCTCGTGCTGGGCCTCCAGCGCCTCCAGCCGGTCCGCCTCCAGCAGCTCGTGCACGGAGTTCATCAGCGTCTCCATGTCGACGACGCCGGTGTACTCACCGCGCCGCCCGGTCACCGGGACACGGCCCGCGTTGTCCGTCAGCACGGCCTCCAGCGCGTCCCGCAGGGTCGCGTCCCTGGTCACCGTGTCGTGGACGAGCGTGCCCGCCCGCGCCAGCGAACCCTTGGCCCGCATCATGTCGCCGCGCCGCAGCCACTTGTAGGGCCGGCCACGGGGGTCGAGCAACAGCAGCTCGTTCGTGCCGCTCGCCCGCAGCCGGTTGAAGATCTCCTGGAGCGGGTCGTCGACGGTCGCCGTCGGATAGTCGGTGATCTCCACATCCCTGACACGGGTCAGGTTCAGCCGCTTCAGTGCCGCGCCGGCGCCCACGAATCCCGATACGAAGTCGTCCGCCGGGTTGGTGAGGATGGCCTCCGGGGTGTCGAACTGAGCGATGTGCGACCGTTCGCGCAACACGGCGATACGGTCACCGAGCTTGATCGCCTCGTCGAAGTCGTGCGTGACGAAGACGATCGTCTTGTGCAGCTCATGCTGGAGTCTGATCAACTCGTCCTGGAGATGATCACGGGTGATCGGGTCGACCGCCCCGAACGGTTCGTCCATCAGCAGCACCGGGGGGTCCGCCGCCAACGCCCGCGCCACGCCGACGCGTTGCTGCTGGCCGCCGGAGAGCTGGCGCGGGTAGCGGCCGTGGAACTCGCCCGGGTCCAGGCCCACCAGGTCGAGCAGCTCCTCGACCCGCGCGCTGATCCGCCCCTTCGGCCAGCCGATCATCTTCGGCACGAGAGCGATGTTCTGCGCGACCGTCATGTGCGGGAAGAGGCCGGCGGACTGGATCGCGTACCCGACCTTGCGGCGCAGCTTCACCGGGTCGATGTCCGTGACGTCCTCGCCGCCGATGCGGATACGGCCGCCGGTCGGCTCGATCAGCCGGTTGATCATCTTGAGCGTGGTGGACTTGCCGCAACCGGAGGGGCCGACGAAGACGACCACTTCGCCCGCCTTGATCTCCATGCTCACGTTGTCCACGGCCGGCTGCGGATTGCCCGGGTACCGCTTGGTCAGGTTCTCCAGCTCGATGGAAGCACCGTGATGCCCGGCCGGAGCACCGGTGTCGCCGCCTCCGCCTCCGCCTCCGCCTCCGCCGCCTCCGCCCCCGGCGCCGCGCCCGCTCCCGGCCTCGCCCTCGGCCCCACCGTCGCCCCTGCGCTCGTCGCCGCCCGTGGGCCCACCGCTGCCGCCGCTGTCAGACACGGATCCCCCTCGGAATGGTCAGCCGTCCGACCAGGACGTACGCGGCGTCGAACAGCAGCGCCAGGATGATGATCCCGACCGTGCCCGCGAGCACCTGGTTGAGCGCGTTCGCGCTGCCCAGCGAGGCGAGCCCGCGGAAGATCACATTGCCCAGGCCCGGCCCGGAGGCGTACGCCGCGATCGCCGCGATGCCCATCAGCATCTGCGTGGCGACCCGGATCCCGGTCAGGATCGGCGGCCAGGCCAGCGGCAGCTCCACCCGCAGCAGCCGGGCCAGACGCGACATGCCGATGCCGCGGGCCGCGTCCACCAGGGCCGGATCGACCCCGCGCAGCCCGACGATGGAGTTGCGTACGACCGGCAGCAGCCCGTACAGCGTCAAGGTGATCACCGTGGGCGCCACACCGAGCCCCACGATCGGGATGAGCAGACCGATCATGGCGAGGGACGGAACGGTCAGAATGGTCGAGGTGGACAGCGTGGCGAGGTTGCCGGCCCACTCGCTCTGATACGTCGCGACACCGATCGCCACGCCCAGCAGGGTCGCCACGACCATGCACTGGAAGACGGCGCTCGCATGCTGCCAGGCGTCGGTGAGCAGCTGCTGGTGGCGGTTGCCCAGGTACTCCCAGAAGCTCACCAACGCTCACCCCGCTCACCGGTCCGCTAGGTCGTCCTCTCCCGGTCCTCGGCCGCCTGCTCCACCAACGGGATGATCCGCAGCGGCACGGGGTTCTCCATCACGATCGCGGTGGAGGCCCGGACGATCCCATCGAAACCGACAACCCGGTCGATCACACGCTGAAGATCGGCGTTGGAACGCGCCACGAGGCGGCACAGCATGTCCCCGCTCCCGGTGGTCGTGAGCAGTTCGAGCACCTCCGGCACGGTCGCCAAGTGGGCCCGTACGTCGGCCCCTTGCCCCTGTCTGATCTGGAGCGTGGCGAAGGCGGTGACCGGATACCCGAGCGCGGCCGGGTCGACCTCGGGACCGAATCCACGGATGACTCCGTTCGACTGAAGCCGGTCCAGCCGCGCCTGCACCGTCCCGCGCGCCACCCCCAGCCGCCGGGACATCTCCAGCACCCCGATCCGCGGTTCCCGCGCCAGCAGCACGATGATGCGCCCGTCCAGATGATCGATCGCCACTACAGCCCGTCCCTTCTCCCTCTTCGCTCCCTCGTCACTCCCTCTCCACTCCCTCTGCGCAGTGGTCATCCTGTACAGAAAGCTCGCGATCATGGGCTCAGTACTAAACAGATTGCCCAGCAGATGCACGAACTATTGCGCACCTTGCCGTGCCGGGCGAGGCTGCGCCTATGACGCAGACCACACACCACACTCCCGACACCGCCCGGCAGGCCGACCCCTTCCCGGTCAAGGGAATGGACGCGGTCGTCTTCGCCGTGGGCAACGCCAAGCAGGCGGCGCACTACTACTCGACCGCCTTCGGCATGCGCCTCGTCGCGTACTCCGGACCGGAGAACGGCAGCCGCGAGACCGCGAGCTACGTGCTGGAGAACGGCTCCGCCCGTTTCGTCCTCACGTCCGTCATCAAGCCCGCCACCCCCTGGGGCCACTTCCTCGCCCAGCACGTGGCCGAGCACGGCGACGGCGTCGTCGACCTCGCCATCGAGGTCCCGGACGCGCGTGCCGCGTACGCCTACGCCCTCGAGCACGGCGCGAGCTCGGTCGCCGAGCCGTACGAACTGAAGGACGAGCACGGGACCGTCGTGCTGGCCGCCATCGCCACATACGGCGAGACCCGCCACACCCTCGTCGAGCGCAGCGGCTACGACGGCCCGTACCTGCCCGGCTATGTCGCCGCCGCGCCGATGGTCGAACCGCCCGCCCAGCGCACCTTCCAGGCCATCGATCACTGCGTCGGCAACGTCGAGCTCGGCCGGATGAACGAATGGGTCGGCTTCTACAACAAGGTCATGGGCTTCACGAACATGAAGGAGTTCGTGGGCGACGACATCGCGACCGAGTACAGCGCGCTGATGTCGAAGGTCGTGGCCGACGGCACGCTCAAGGTCAAGTTCCCGATCAACGAGCCGGCCATCGCCAAGAAGAAGTCCCAGATCGACGAGTACCTGGAGTTCTACGGCGGTGCCGGCGTCCAGCACATCGCGCTGAACACAGGCGACATCGTGGCGACGGTCCGCACGATGCGCGCGGCCGGCGTCCAGTTCCTCGACACCCCGGACTCGTACTACGACACCCTCGGCGAGTGGGTCGGTGACACCCGCGTGCCCATCGAGACCCTGCGCGAGCTGAAGATCCTCGCGGACCGCGACGAGGACGGCTATCTGCTCCAGATCTTCACCAAGCCGGTCCAGGACCGTCCGACCGTCTTCTTCGAGATCATCGAGCGGCACGGCTCGATGGGCTTCGGCAAGGGCAACTTCAAGGCCCTCTTCGAGGCGATCGAGCGGGAACAGGCCAAGCGCGGCAACCTCTGAGCCACCGCCGGGCCGGGTATCTCCACTCGTGCGGGCGCCACGGGGGCGCCCGCACGAGCGGGGGAGGCCGCAGTGACCGACCGCTTCGACCTGACGGCACCGGCCGAACGCTGGCTGTGGCGCAAGGACACCCTCAAGGAGCCCACGCTCCTCCAGTCGTTCGCCTTCGACGAGGTCCACCAGCACCTGTACGTCCTTCAGCTGCGCCGGGGCGGCGGCGCGGCCGGCGACCTGTGCCTCAACCGGCTCGACCTGCGCGGCAAGCGGCTGGGCCACATGTATCTGCGCGGCTTCGGACACGGGGTCGGCATGGGCGTGCAGCACGCCTCCGACGGCACCGTGTGGATCTGGACCGAGGCCGACGCCAGGAACGGCTACGGCAGGGGCGTCACCCGGTTCCGCTTCTTCGACGGCGCCGTCCGCACCCGCGCCGACGTCAAGGTCCGCCACCCCGTGCCGGGTTCGACCTCCAATCAGCCCTCGGTCTGCATGGCCTCGCACCGCATCGCCGTGCGCCACCGCGTCGACGGCGAGCCCCGCTACCGGGTCTGGGACCTGGACGCGTTCGTCGCCCGCGACTACTCCGCCCCGATCGCCGACTTCCCGCAGACCGGTGCGCATCCCGATCCGGGGATCCCGTTCCAGGGGTACGCCCTGGCCGGCGACCACATCTACCAGCTGGCCGGGTCCGCGTACGACGCCAGGACCAACCCGCCCGCCCGGCGCGGCAACATCCACCTCTCCTGCCTCGACATCCGCACCGGAGAGCTGCGCGAGCGCCGGCGCACCGAGGCGGGCCACTCCCTCGACCACCGCGAACCGGAGGGCCTCGCCGTCCGCCACGGAGCCGGGGGCAGACTGTGCCTGGGGCTCGGGTCGGGGGAGGTGGGCAAGCGCAGGTTCTCGATCTACTTCAAGCCGCGCGCGTCCTGAGCCCGGCGCCATAAGCTCACTCCATGGCCAGGATCAACGACGTCGGCGGTGTCCAGGGTTTCGGCCCCATCGACACCACCGACGACACGGAGCCCTTCCACGCGGACTGGGAGGCGCGGGTCGTCGGTCTCCTCAACGCCCTGCGCGCACAGGGCGTCTTCAACACGAACGAGTTCCGGGAGGCGATCGAGTCGATGCCGCCCGCGGAGTATCTGGCGGCGTCGTACTACGAACGCTGGTTCACCGCGATCTGCACGCTGCTGGAGCGCAAGGGTGTGCTCGCGCCGGGGGAACTCGACGAGCCCACCGAACAGGCTGAGCCGGATGACCGGGTGCGGTGAGCGCGGTGAGCGAAGTGCGCAAGGTGAGCAAAGTGAGCAAAGTGAGCGGGACGATCGTAGGACGCCCCCGATGACCGACCGTTTCCCGCCCGGCACCCGCGTGCGCACCTTCCACCACGACCCGCCGCACCACACCCGGCTGCCGCGGTACGCGCGCGGCAAGCGAGGCGTGGTGGTCGAACCGGAGGGGCCGGCCGAACTGGCCGACGTCAGCGCGCAGGGCAGTGCCGGCGCGCCGGTCGAGCAGATCTACGCGGTCCGCTTCGAGGCCCGTGACCTGTGGGGCGCCGGGGACCATCACGTCGTACTGGACCTTTGGGAAAGCTATCTGGAAGAGGACCGTGACCATGAGCGGTGACCACCACGACGACGCGGCGATCGCGCGGCGCGTACGGCGGCTGGAGACCCTGCTGGAGGACAAGGGCCTGCTCCCGGGCGAGCGGGTGGACGAGGCGATCGACGCGTTCCTCGCCGAGTCGTCCCCGGCGAACGGGGCGCGGGTCGTCGCACGGGCCTGGACGGACGAGGCGTTCAAGGAGCGCCTGCTGCGGGACGGGACGGCGGCCGTGCGGGAACTCGGCTACATGGAGGGCTCCTACCAGCGGCTGCGCGTGGTCGAGAACACCGCCACGACCCATAACGTCGTCGTCTGCACCCTCTGCTCCTGCTACCCCCTGCGCCTCCTCGGCCCGTCCCCCAGCTGGTACAAGTCCGAGGCCTACCGCTCCCGCGTGGTCCGTGAACCCCGCGCCGTGCTCGGTGAGTTCGGGCTGGAGCTGCCGGCCGACGTACGGATCACGGTCTGGGACTCCAGCGCCGAGACCCGCTATCTGGTCCTGCCCCGCCGCCCGGCGGGAACGGAGGACATGAGCGAGGAGGAGCTGGCCGGCCTGGTGCCGCGCAACGCATTGATCGGCACCGCGGTGGTCTGAAGGCGCGAGCCGGCCGGTCGGCGACGGCCCGGCCCGTCGGCGCTGCGAGGACGCGGACCGCGCACCCGCACCGACCTCACCTCCCCACCGACCTCACCTCCGCGCCGGCTTCGCGACCTCCGCCTCGGCACCCTCGGGCTTCGCGCCTTCCGGCTTCGCGCCCTTCGGCTTCGCGTCCTCCGCCTCCGCCTCCATGTCCGGTACGTCCTCCACCGACGGCTCGCCCAGTTCCCGCAACGCCGTCTCGGCAGCCGGCGCCCGCGTGGGGGAGAAGTGCGGGTTGATCCGCAGGGCCTCCTGAAGATGCCGCCGGGCCGGCCCCGCCATCTCCAGTTCCCGCTCGATCATCCCCCGGTGATAGGCGTACACGGCACTGCGCACCGCACCCCCGCGAGCCTTGTCCGTCGCCACCCTGGCGAACTTCAGCGCCTCCTTGTGCTGCCCCGCCCGATGCAGCGCCCAGCCCAGCGCGTCGGCCACGGCGATCCCCGGCTGGCGCCGCCACTCGGCCCGCAGCCGCCGTACGGCGGACCGGGTGTCGCCGTGGTCCGCCTCGAAGCGGCCCAGGATCAGCTCCTGGTCCACCCCACCGGCCGCCCCCTCGGCGACCCGCTCCCGCAGCAGGTCGTACTGCACCCGAGCCGCCTGCCCCAGCCCCAGCGACTCGTACAACTCGCCCAGCTCCAGGGCGTACTCGGGGCACGGCTGCTTGGCCAGAGCCACCCGGTAGGCGTTCAGCGCCTCCGTCGTACGGCCCATCGCCGCCAGCACCCGCCCCTGCCCGGCGAGCGCGGCCCGCTGGTCGGGGTCGAGCCGCACGGCCTCCTGGAAGTGCCGCAGCGCCACCTCCAGATCGCCGCGCTCCCAGGCGAGCTGACCCGCGCGCTCGAGATACGCCGCGCGTTCCGCCGGGGCCTCGGCCGCAGCCGCCGCGTCGGACAGCGCAGCCGCCGCGTCCTCACGCCGGCCCCGGTCCCGGTACACGGCCGCCGCCCACGCCTGCACGGCGGGCCCGGAGCGCAGCGCCAGCAGCCGGTCCAGGGTCCGCTCGGCCGCCTTGTACCGGCCCAGCCCCGTGTAGGCGTCGATCAGCGGCGGATACGTCGTCCACCGCTTGCGGTCCGCCTTCAGTGCCGCCTCGCCCCAGGTCTGCGCCGCCCGGAAGTCCCGTCGCGCGTTGGCCAGCGCCGCCATGCCGCTCAGCGCCTCGGCGTTGCCCGCCCGCACCTTCAGCGAGGTACGCAGCGCCTTCTCGGCCTTCGGGTAGTACACCGGCTCGGCGGTCCGCCGCCCCTGCTCCACATACGCCGCCCCCAGCACCGCCCACGACGCCGCGTCCCTGGGATGCGTCCGCAGCCGGGCCTCGCGCTCGTCGATCAGCACCGCCAGATCGGGCAGCGCGGCCGGCACCCCCGTGGTGACCGCGGTGAGCGCCTGCGCACCCGGCGCCGGAGCGGCCGGCCCGGTGTCGTCCGACCCCCAGGGCAGCAGCGCCAGCAGCCCGCCCAGCACCGCGCACCCCGCCACCGAGGCGATCAGCACCGGTCGCCGGATGCGCGGGCGGCGCTCGGGCGTGTCCTCGTCGTTCTCCCCGGGGTCGTTCCCGGCGGCGCTGTGGTCCGTGGCGCTCTTCTCCATGGCGCTCACTGTGCGTCAATACGACGACCACACCCCGCCGCACGGCGTCCGGCGTACACGGGGTTCACACCGATGGCCCCGAGTGCCACGCTGTGATCATGAGCCGTATCGAAGCCGCACCCCACCAGGCCCAGGGTGACCTCACCGAGCGGCTGCTCGCGGGTCTGCCCGCCGAGGCCGTCCTGACCGACCCCGACATCACGGCCTCCTACGCCAACGACATGGCGAGCTTCTGCCCGGCCGGCGCCCCGGCCGTCGTCGTGCTGCCGCGCACCGTGGAACAGGTCCAGCACGTGATGCGCACCGCCACCGAACTGCGCGTCCCGGTCGTCCCGCAGGGCGCCCGCACGGGCCTGTCGGGCGCGGCCAACGCCACCGACGGCTGCATCGTGCTGTCCCTGACCAGGATGGACCGCATCCTGGAGATCAACCCGGTCGACCGCATCGCCGTCGTCGAGCCCGGCGTCATCAACGCCACCCTCTCCCGCGCGGTGGGCGAACACGGCCTGTGCTACCCGCCGGACCCCTCCAGCTGGGAGATGTGCACCATCGGCGGCAACATCGGCACCGCCTCGGGCGGCCTGTGCTGTGTGAAGTACGGGGTGACCGCCGAGTACGTCCTCGGCCTCGACGTCGTCCTCGCCGACGGCCGCCTGCTGTCCACTGGCCGCCGTACCGCCAAGGGCGTCGCGGGGTACGACATGACCCGCCTCTTCGTCGGCTCCGAGGGCTCGCTCGGCATCGTCGTCCGGGCCGTCCTCGCGCTGAAGCCGCAGCCGCCGCGGCAGCTGGTCCTGGCCGCCGAGTTCGCCTCCGCTGCCGCCGCCTGCGACGCCGTGTGCGAGATCATGGCCGGCGGCCACGTCCCGTCCCTGCTCGAACTGATGGACCGTACGACCGTCAAAGCGGTCAACGACATCGCGCACATGGGGTTGCCGGAGACCACCGAGGCCCTCCTCCTGGCCGCCTTCGACACCCCGGACCCCGGCGCCGACCTGGCCGCCGTGGGCGCCCTGTGCGAGGCGGCCGGCGCCACCCAGGTGGTCCCGGCGGACGACGCCGCCGAGTCCGAACTCCTCCTCCAGGCACGCCGGTTGTCTCTCACCGCGCTGGAGGCGGTGCGCGGTGTGACGATGATCGACGACGTGTGCGTGCCCCGCTCCCGGCTCGGCGATCTGATCGAGGGCGTCGAGCGGATCGCCGAGAAGCACCAGCTCACCATCGGGGTCGTCGCGCACGCGGGCGACGGGAACACCCACCCGACCGTGTGCTTCGACGCCGCCGACCCCGACGAGTCCCGGCGCGCCCGCGAGTCCTTCGACGAGATCATGGCCCTCGGTCTGGAACTCGGCGGCACGATCACCGGCGAACACGGTGTGGGCGTGCTGAAGAAGGAGTGGCTGGCGCGCGAGATCGGCCCGGTCGGGATCGAGATGCAGCGAGGGATCAAGCAGGTCTTCGACCCGCTGGGCATCCTCAACCCCGGCAAGCTGTTCTGACCCGTCCCCGCCGCGGGCGTCACCGGGCGAGCAGCTGATCGAGCGCGTCGTCGATCCCCAGCTGCTCGCCCTCCGTCCCCGGCGGCACCACCCGCAACGTCCGCTCCAGCCACGCCGATACCTGGGCCGCGGGCGCCTGAAGCAGGGCGTCCCCGTCCGGCGAACTCAGCGCCATCAGCACGACGTCGCGGCCCTCGACCTTCGTGGGCCACACCCGCACGTCCCCGTGCCCGGACGGCCGGAACACCCCCTCCACGAGCAGATCGCGGGAGAAGGTCCAGTACACGGGCTGCTCGGAGGTGACGTGGAAGGTGACGTGGACGGCGTACGGATCGTCGCTGCGGTAGCTCAGCCGGGCCGGGACGGCGACGCTGCGCTCCGGCGACAGGACGAGCCGCAACTCCAGTTCGCGTTCGATGACGGTGTACTGCATGGCGTGGTTGTCCTCTCCCGTGAGGTGAGCGGGCCCTTCGGAGCGGGCCCGTACGAGTGGAGAGGGGGCAGCGGGCGGACCATTACGCGGGATCGCGGAACTTTTTTCGGGCCTGCCCCCGGCCGGGGCTCGGCCCGTTCCCCGGCCGGTACTTCGGGCCTGTTCTCCGGGCGCTTCCGCTGTTGTGAAGTACCTGTACGAGGTTGCCCGGAAAGGAGCGGGTCCCGCGGGACTGCCGGTGCGGGGTGCGCCGGTCTGATAGATGTGGAGGCCCCCAATCGACCCTCGAGCAGATACCGGACGACGGACATGAGCGCCCCAACCCCGGCCCCAGGTGACGACAGGCCCCGCGAAGGGTATTACCCGGACCCGTCCATTCCTGGATATGTCCGGTACTGGAACGGCGTCTCCTGGGTGCCGGGCACCAGCCGTCCGGCCCCGACCGACGGTGAAACGCTCAGCCCGCCGCCGGGCGCGGGCCAGGGCGGGTCCGCGGCGGGGGCCGCCCAGACCGCCCAGGCCGCCGCGGGGGCCTCGGTCGAGGAGACCGGCCCGCACTTCTTCGACGAGGACCCGGCCGGGCAGCCCGCTCCGGACGGGGGGCAGCACGGCAACCGCCCCGAACCGGCCTCGGCGTGGGGCGCCGACCCCTCCCGGCAGGCCGGTTTCGGCGGCGACCCGGACCACCGCGTCTCCTGGGGCGCCCAGCAGGGCACCGACCCGAGGGATCCGCGTGCCGCCGCCGGCCAGGCCCGGCCCGACGCCTCGCCCGGCCGCCCGGACGCCGGCGCCGACGCGGGCGACCTCGACTCCGGAAACACGTTCATGATGCGCCGGCCCACGGCGCGGTCCGGGGACGCGTCTTCCGCCGGCTCCCAGCAGGGCGGCCGGTCCGCCGAGCACACCCCGAACTCCGGTGGCTCCGCGCCCGTCGACGGCACCATGGCC
Organism: Streptomyces sp. M41; assembly: GCF_043673425.1. Taxonomy (NCBI): domain Bacteria; kingdom Bacillati; phylum Actinomycetota; class Actinomycetes; order Kitasatosporales; family Streptomycetaceae; genus Streptomyces; species Streptomyces sp. M41. Next base: position 128,361 of record NZ_JBIMKE010000011.1, read on the forward strand.
ATCCGCGCGCTGTCCCCGCGCACGGCGCAGCAGGGCGGGGCGGCAGGGTCGCAGTCCGGGAGCACGGGCGCGTCCGCCGGATCGGGCGCCGCGCGTCCGGACGCGAACCGCCCCTCCGCGGCCGGCGCTCCGCAGGGCCCGGGCTTCGGGGCGGGGAATGCCGCCGCGGAGCGTGCCTCGGGGGCCCAGGCACCGGCCCAGGCGGGCGCTCAGGCCGCGTCCGCAGCCCCGTCGGGTACCGCTGCCCCCACCGCCCTCTCGGGGCCGCAGCAGGGCGCTGCGAGCGTCCCCCAGCAGGCCGGCGCGCAGTCCGCAGCCGCCGGTTCCGCCGCGCCCGTGACCTCCGGACCCGGCGGCGGCCAGTCCTCCTGGGCGCAGCAGGTCCACCGGCTCGCCGGGCCGGCCGACGACGACCAGCCGGTCGCCCCCTGGAAGCCCGTGCGGGAGGACCCCTTCGCGGCTGCCGCCCTGCGCCAGGCCGCGGCCCGCCCCGCGAACCTCGGCAAGCGGCTGGCCGCACGGCTGGTGGACTCGGTGGTGCTGGCCGCCGTCACCGCGGTGGCCGCCGTGCCGCTCGGCACCAAGGCGATCGACCACATCAACGACAAGATCGACGCCGCCAAGCTCTCCGGCGAGACCGTCACCGTCTGGCTGCTGGACGGCACGACGTCGGTGTACTTCGGCATCATCCTCGCCGTCCTGCTGGTGGCCGGTCTCCTCTACGAGGCCCTGCCCACCGCCAAGTGGGGCCGCACGCTGGGCAAGAAGCTGCTCGGCCTGGAGGTGCGGGACATCGAGGCCCACGAGCCCCCGGAGTTCGGGGCGGCCCTGAAGCGCTGGCTCGTCTACAGCGTTCCCGGGCTGCTCGTGATCGGGGTCGTCGGTGTGCTGTGGTGCCTGTTCGACAGGCCGTGGCACCAGTGCTGGCACGACAAGGCGGCGCGTACGTTCGTCGCGGGCTGACCGGGTCCTGCGAACGGCCCGGATGATCCGGTACTCCGGACGGCCCCGCGCCGGATGCGAAGGCGCGGGGTTCGCGGTCGACTCGGGCCATGAGCAGCGAACCGCCTCCCGGCCCTGGCCAGCAACCCCCGGAAGACGACCCGTTCAGGAAGCAGCCCCCGCCGCCGGACGGCCAGGGTTCGCCGGGCGGCGAGGGACCGCCGTACGGCAGCCGGCCTCCGCCCGGGGGTGAGCCACCACCCGGGGGTGAGCCCCCGCCCGGCGGTCAGCCGCCATCCGGGGGCCAACCTCCCCCCGGCGGCGGTCCGTACGGTGGTGGCGGTCCGTACGGCGGTGGCCCCTACGGTGGCGGCCCCTACGGGGGCGGTGACCCGTACGGCGGTGGCGGCCCCCCGGACCCCCTCGCCGGGATGCACCCTCTCGCCGACAGCTTCAGGCGCACGCTGGCGCGCGTCATCGACATGATCCTGGTGGGCGTCGTCGTATGGCTGCTCACCTGGGGCTTCGGGGTCACCGAGTACGAAGTGGACACCGACAAGGTGGAGTACGGCAGGGGCCTGTTGCAGTCGCTGGTCGCCGCCGTGCTCTTCATCGGCTACGACACCGCCATGACCGTCCGATCGGGGCAGACGCTCGGCAAGAGGCTGTTCAACATGCGGGTGGCCAACCTCGACAACGGCGCCACCCCGTCGGTGCAGACCGCGCTGATCCGGGCGGCCGTGCTGTGGCTTCCGTTCGCCTTCTGCTGCGCCTGCGTCTGGACCATCATCTGCGGCGGCTGGAGCTACTTCGACCGCCCCTACAAACAGGGCCTGCACGACAAGGCGGCGAAGACGGTCGTGGTCAGCGCCGGCAGCTGAGGTGCGGCGGTCAGGACTGCGTCAGGACCCGCTCCTCGGACTGTTCCCGGCCCGCGTCGGCGGGCGTGCGCCCCGCCACCACACGCGACCTGCTCGGCATGGGCACCGTCATGGCCACCAGCAGCCCGAGCAGGAGCGCCGCGACGGCGATGACCGCGATGCCCGGGCCCGAACTCGTCTGGGACAGCAGCAGCATGGCGAGCGTCGAGAAGATCACGGTGCACGAGCCGTAGGCGAGCTGTGCGGCAGTCGGACGAGGCATGATCATCGTGTCCTCGGAATCAGGGGTGCACGGGGGTCTCGGCCTGGCTTTCCGCCGACGTCCGGGCGTTCCGCCATCCGACTCTAACCGCGTCCATGCCCGAGGGGAACGAACAGTAAGCGTGACCTGACCAACAGTGCCGGTGCACGGGGGGCGCACGGAGTCATGTCGTCCACCAAGTGGACGGCGCAACGCGCCCGTTGGGTAAAAGATCGTTGTTCGCTAAATGAACATGGACTCCGCATAATGCAATTGACCTGTCCAAGTCAAGGTCTGTTTTTTCTGGTTAACCTCTAGTCAAATGTCGTCACTTGACTACACGCGTTGATCGGCGCGCGCGGACCCTCCATGACCAGGATCCTTCATTCCGCGCGCCCGCACGCGGGGGAGGAAGCAAGTGACCAGCAGACCCTGGACGTTCAGAGCGGCGGCTACCGCCGTCGCGCTCGCGACGGCGGCGGCGACCTTCTCGACCTACGCGGTGGCGCAGGCCGACGAAGGAGCGCCGAAGGCCTCCGTGGAGCGGCACGACCCGGCGGAGAACACTCACGTCGACCACGACCTGGAAGGGCCTCTGAGCAAGACTCAGGAGGCGCAGCGCGAAGAAGCCCTGAACCAGGTCATATCCGGCAAAGCCAAGGTGACGAAGCGCGAAGGCTCGCAGGTCGTCAAGCTCAAGAGCAAAAAGGGCGACAGCAAGTACGTCGAGCTGGGCCGCGAGAAGACCGACAAGATCTTCACGATCCTCGTCGAGTTCGGCGACAAGGTCAGCGAGTTCGGCGGCACCCCCGGGCCGCTGCACAACCAGATCGCCAAGCCGGACCGCAAGAAGGACAACTCCACGGCCTGGAAGGCCGACTACAACCAGAAGCACTTCGAGGACCTGTACTTCGGCACCGGCAAGAAGACCGAGTCGGTCAAGAAGTACTACGAGAAGCAGTCCTCCGGCCGGTACTCGGTCGAGGGCGAGGTCTCGGACTGGGTCAAGGTCCCGTACAACGAGGCCCGCTACGGCAACAACGCCTGCGGTGACACCAACTGCCCGAGCGTGTGGAACGTCGTCAGCGACGGTCTGAACGCGTGGGTCGCCCAGCAGAAGGCGGCCGGGAAGACCGACGCCGAGATCAAGACGGACGTCAAGCAGTTCGACCAGTGGGACCGCTACGACTTCGACGGCGACGGCGACTTCAACGAGTCCGACGGCTACATCGACCACTTCCAGGTCGTGCACGCCGGTGAGGACGAGTCCGCGGGCGGCGGCGCCCAGGGCGAGGACGCGATCTGGGCCCACCGCTGGTACGCGTTCGGCACCGACGCCGGTGCCACCGGCCCCGAGGGCAACAAGCTGGGCGGCGCGAAGATCGGCGACACCGGCATCTGGGTCGGCGACTACACGGTCCAGCCGGAGAACGGCGGACTCGGCGTCTACGCCCACGAGTACGGCCACGACCTCGGTCTGCCGGACCACTACGACACCCAGGGCGGCGAGAACTCCACCGGGTTCTGGACCCTGATGTCCTCCGGTTCCTGGCTCGGCACCGGCAAGAACGAGATCGGTGACCTGCCCGGCGACATGACCGCCTGGGACAAGATGCAGCTGGGCTGGCTGAAGTACGACACCGCCAAGGCCGGCACCACCTCGTGGCACAAGCTCGGCGTCGCCGAGTACAACACCAAGCACAAGCAGGCCCTCGTGGTCGAGCTGCCCAAGAAGAAGGTCACCACGCCCATCGTGGAGCCGGCTCAGGGCGCGAACCAGTGGTGGAGCGGCAGCGGCGACAACCTCGCCAACACGCTGAGCCGTTCCGTGGACCTCACGGGCAAGTCCGCCGCCTCCCTGACGCTCGACGGCTGGTGGGACATCGAGGCGGGCTACGACTACCTCTACACCGAGGTGTCCACCGACGGCGGCGCCAACTGGACGGCCGTGGACGGTACCGCCGACGGTGCGGCCATCGGCAAGGACGCCAGCGGCAAGCCCGCGCTCGACGGCACCTCCGGCGCCTTCAAGAAGCTGGTCTTCCCGCTCGACGCCTACGCCGGCAAGAAGATCGACCTGCGCTTCCGCTACCAGACGGACGGCGGCGTGGCCCAGAAGGGCTTCGCGGCCGACCAGATCACCGTGACGGCCGACGGCACGGCCGTGTTCTCGGACAACGCCGAGACCGCGGACGCCGCTTGGGCGAAGAAGGGCTTCTCGCGCATCGGCGCGTCCATCACGGACGACTACGCGCAGTACTACATCGCCGAGAACCGTCAGTACGTGTCGTACGACAAGACGCTGAAGACGGGCCCGTACAACTTCGGCTTCTCGAAGTCCCTTCCGGACTGGGTGGAGCACTACGCGTACCAGAACGGTCTGTTGATCTGGAAGTGGGACACCTCCCAGCAGGACAACAACACCAGCAAGCATCCCGGTACCGGTCTGGTCCTGCCGATCGACTCCCACCCGACCGCGATGAAGTGGTCCGACGGCACGCTGATGCGCAACCGCATCCAGGCCTACGACTCGCCGTTCAGCAAGTACCGCACCGACGGCATGTGGCTGCACAACGCCGACGTGGCGACCAAGATCCCGTCGAGTGCCGGTGTGTCGGTCTTCAACGACCACACCAACACGTACTACGACGCGTCGAACCCGACGGCCGGTGTCAAGATCACTGACACCAACACCAAGATCAAGATCGTCAAGGAGGCCAAGAACGGCTCCACGATCGAGCTCGAGGTCCGTCCCGCGGTGAAGTAATCCTCGTTTTTGCAGGTCAGAGCATGATCGGCGGTGGCCCCCTGGCGGGGTTGCCGCCGATCGTGTTTAGGTGCACCCTGTGCTTCCGTTATTGACACCGGCGCCGACGCCGGTGCCGACCCTGACCTCGACACCGATTCGCACGGGGGTGTGACCGCATGGCCGCAGGAGGTTTCTGCAAGCTGCCTACCGGCAGCGTGGTGGTGGCGCTGAACCTGCCCAGACCCACCGCCGACGGCACGGGCTGCGTCCGTGTCCTCGTCCACGCCCAGAACCGCGCCCGAGCCCTGACCAGGCTCCGCAACCTGGGCATGCGCGCCGTCTACCTGCGCGGCAACGCCGCCCCACCGACCCCGGACGAGATCACGGCGGTCCTGCACCACCCCGACGGCCTGATATGGCGTACGGCCCCCGACAACGGTGTCTGCCCGGTCCCGGGCACCGAGCTGACCCAGGAACTCTGGCACCCGATCAGGGCCCTGCTGAGGCGCCCGGCGGCGCGGACGTAGGGCGGTGGGGGCGGTGGGGAGACCGGAGCGAAGCCCGGCGCATCCCGGCGGTGCCGTGCCCTCCGGGGCCCGACAGGACGGGCTGCCGTCGCCCGGGACCGGCCTCCCCGGGGCCTACGCGACGACCGGCTTCCCGGTCAGTTCCACGCCGGCCTCGCGCAGCTCCTCCAGCGCCCGCTCCGTGGTCTCCGTGGCGACCCCGGCGGTGAGGTCCAGCAGCACATGCGTACGGAACCCCTCCCGCACCGCGTCCAGAGCCGTCGCGCGCACACAGTGGTCCGTCGCGATGCCCACCACGTCCACCTCCGAGACCTCCCTGGCCCGCAGCCAGTCCGCGAGCCGCGTCCCGTTCTCGTCGGCCCCCTCGAACCCGCTGTACGCCGCCGCGTACGCCCCCTTGTCGAACACGGCGTCGATCGCACCGGAGGTGACCGCGGGGGCGAAGTTCGGGTGGAAGCCCACGCCCTCCGTGCCCGCGACGCAGTGCGCCGGCCAGGAGTCGGCGAAGTCGGGGTTGGTGGAGAAGTGCCCACCGGGCGCGATGTGGTGGTCGCGGGTGGCCACGACGTGCTGGTAGCCGGACCCGGCCGCCTGCCCGATCAGCTCGGTGACGGCGGCGGCCACATCGGCACCACCGGACACCGCGAGGCTGCCTCCCTCGCAGAAGTCGTTCTGCACGTCTACGACGATCAAGGCGCGGCGCATGGTCGGTGTCCTTCGGTTATGGACGCGGAGGTCGGGACGGTGAAACGGGCTGGCCCGGCCGTGAACTTCCGAGCCTAGAGACTTCACGTTCGGTGCGGGAGGGGGCATGGGGTGAGCACGCCGGGCGCGCTCGCTTCACGCCCCCGTCGGGCTCCCCGAGCGCCGGTTTACATACTCCGTGGGAATGACAGGCTCCCCGCGCGAGAGCTGGGTCGCGGACAGCGGCAGATTCGCCCGGGCGGCCGCGTGCCGGTCCCGTACGACATCCAGCGGCTCGCGGGCCTGCACCTCACCGCCCTTGACCAGCTCGATCAGCAGCTGCCGCTCGGCGAGCTCCGGCGGGACCGGCCCGGTGCCGACGACCTCGGCCTCGGCGACGCCGTACTCGTCGAGGCGGCGCGCGGCCCACTTGCGTCCCCCGATGGAGGTCTTGCCGCCGGTGGACTTCTTCGCCACGGGCACCAGCGGCGCACCGGGCTCGGTGGAATCGGCGCGGGCGACCAGCTTGTAGACCATCGAGCTGGTCGGATGCCCGGACCCGGTCACCAGCTGGGTGCCGACGCCGTACGCGTCCACCGGCGCCGCCGCCAGCGAGGCGATGGCGTACTCGTCCAGGTCGGAGGTCACGATGATCCGCGTGTCCGTGGCGCCCAGCTCGTCCAGCTGCTGCCGCACCCGGTGCGCGACGAGCAGCAGGTCGCCCGAGTCGATACGGACGGCGCCCAGCTCGGGTCCGGCCACCTCCACGGCCGTACGGACGGCCTCGGCCACGTCGTAGGTGTCGACCAGCAGCGTGGTGCCCCGGCCCATGGAGTTCACCTGGGCCTGGAAGGCGTCGCGCTCGCGGTCGTGCAGCAGGGTGAAGGCGTGGGCGCTGGTGCCGACCGTGGGGATGCCGTAGCGGAAGCCGGCGGCCAGGTCGGACGTGGAGGTGAAGCCACCGAGGTAGGCGGCGCGCGACGCGGCGACGGCGGCCAGCTCGTGGGTGCGCCGGGCGCCCATCTCGATGATCGGGCGGTCACCGGCGGCCGAGGCCATGCGGGAGGCCGCCGCGGCTATGGCGGAGTCGTGGTTGAGGATGGAGAGGATCACCGTCTCCAGCAGCACGCACTCGGCGAAGGTGCCCTCGACCCGCATGATCGGCGAGCCCGGGAAGTAGACCTCGCCCTCGGGATAGCCCCAGATGTCGCCCGAGAAGCGATAGTCCGCGAGCCACTCGAGGGTGCCCTCGTCGACGATCCGCCGCTCGCGCAGGAAGCCCAGAACGTCCTCGTCGAAGCGGAAGTTCTCGACGGCGTCCAGCACGCGGCCGGTGCCCGCCACGACGCCGTAGCGCCGCCCGTTCGGCAACCGCCGGGTGAAGACCTCGAACACCGACCGTCGCTCGGCGGTGCCCGACTTCAGTGCGGCCTGAAGCATCGTGAACTCGTACTGATCCGTGAAGAGCGCCGTCGAGGGAACGTCCACCGGCAGCCCAAGGTCCGCTGTGTTCATGGCTACGGATGGTACCCCCATTTCGTCAGTCTGACGATTTAGGGGGAGCCCCGACTCGGCCGTGCTCAACGCACGCGACTGCGCAGCCCGTTTGTGCGACCGCCCCCCTCGGGTGGCAGCATGGGCTGTGTGACGTCACCCGCTCCCCTTGAGATCGAACGCACCGAATCGGCGGAGGAAGTCTTCGCCGTACCCGAGCCCGACGTCCCCTGGGTCACGATCGTGCACAACGACCCCGTCAACCTCATGAGCTATGTGACGTATGTCTTCCAGACGTACTTCGGCTATCCCAAGGACAAGGCCACCAAGCTCATGCTCGATGTCCACCACAAGGGCCGGGCAATCGTCTCCAGCGGAAGCCGCGAGGAGATGGAGCGCGACGTGCAGGCCATGCACGGCTACGGTCTGTGGGCCACGCTCCAACAGGACCGAAAGTGACCTCTCGTACTCGCAGGTCCGCCCACGACCTCCAGACCCGCAAGTGCGCCCATGACCCCCCGACCCGCAGGATCACACGCGACCTCTCGACCGCAGGATCGAACGTGACCTCTCGACCGCAGGACCGGAAGTAGCGAATCGCCTCCATGCCAGGAACCTTCGAACCGCTCCCCGGCGGCGGCGCGGCCGTCGCCCTCGACGACGTCGAGATCTCCATCATCCGGTCGCTGGCCGTCCAGCTCCTGGAACTCATCGGCCCCGGTCCCGCCGAGGACGCCCCCGAGGACCCGCTGGCGGAGCTGTTCGCCGAGGGACCGAGCGAGCCACCGGCCGACCCGGTCCTCCGGCGCCTGTTCCCGGACGCCTACAGCGACCCGGAGGGCACCCCCGGCCCCGAGGAGGCCGAGGAGCGGCGGGCGTACTCCGCGGAGTTCCGCCGCTACACCGAGAACGACCTGCGCGCCGGCAAGCGGGACAAGGCGCTCGCGGTGATCCGCTCCCTGGACGCGCTGAGCGCCACCTCCACCGGTGAGGACGCGGCGGTGCTCAAGCTCTCCGCCGAGGAGTCCCAGCAGTGGCTCGGGGCCCTCAACGATCTGCGCCTGGCCATCGGCTCGCGTCTGGACATCAGCGACGAGGACGACACCGACCTGCTCTACCGGCTCCCGGACGAGGACCCGCGCAAGCCGATGGTGATGGCGTATCTGTGGCTGGGCGGGCTACAGGAGACGCTGGTCGCGACGCTCCTGCCGTAGATTGCGACACTTTCGTAGCGATATGTGACCGTTCTGTGTTCGCTCAGCAGACGCTCAAATCCGGATAACGATCAAGTCAAAGCCGTCACCCATATTGGGGGGCGGCTTTCCTTTTGTCCGGTTCTTCTTGTGCGGTGCGCCACACTCCCCTGAGTCGATCAATGTGACGGGCGTGATAAATCTTCACGACGCCCGGCGAACACCACCCGAATGTTCGGCCGGGTGCGCCACGTGACCGACGGATCGTCGGTCAGGCACAGCTCCAGCAATCCGGGGGGATCGAGACCCGATCCGAGGCCGACTACAGGTCCGGGTCGGCATGGAGAAAGGCGCACTGCACATGACCTCTTCGAAGGTCACTGACGCGACGGCCACGGGTGCCCCCGAAGAGGGGTACGAGCGCGGCCTCGGCAGCCGTCAGGTCCAGATGATCGCGATCGGCGGCGCCATCGGCGTCGGCCTGTTCATGGGTGCCGGGGCGAACATCGCCAAGGCCGGCCCCAGCATCATCCTCATGTACGCCCTCGCGGGCGTCGTCATCTTCTTCATCATGCGGGCCCTGGGCGAGCTGCTGCTCTACCGGCCCGTCTCCGGCTCCTTCGCCGAGTACGCCCGCGAGTTCCTCGGCCCGTTCTTCGGATACGTCACCGGCTGGACGTACTGGCTCATGTGGGTGGTCACCGGCATGGCCGAGCTCACGGCCGCCGCCATCTACATCCACTTCTGGTTCCCCGAGATCCCGCAATGGGTCAGCGCCCTGGTGTTCCTGGTGGTGCTCTTCGGCGTCAACCTGATCTCCGTCAAGATCTTCGGCGAGGTCGAGTTCTGGTTCTCGATGATCAAGGTCACGGCCATCATCGGCATGATCGTCATCGGCCTCGGCGTGCTCACCCTCGGTTTCTCCGACGCCGGTGACACCGCCACCGTCTCCAACCTCTGGTCGCACGACGGCTTCTTCCCGAACGGCATCGGCTCCAGCCTGATGACCCTCCAGGGCGTCATGTTCGCCTACCTCGCCGTCGAGCTCGTCGGCGTCACCGCGGGCGAGTCCGAGAATCCCGAGAAGACCCTGCCCAAGGCCATCAACACGCTGCCCTGGCGCATCATCGTCTTCTACGTCGGCGCGCTGCTCGTGATCCTCTCCGTCGTCAAGTGGACCGAGTTCTCCGCGGGCGAGAGCCCCTTCGTCCACGCCTTCGGCAAGATCGGCATCCCGCTCGCCGCCGGCATCGTGAACTTCGTGGTGCTCACCGCGGCCCTGTCGTCCTGCAACTCCGGCATGTACTCCACCGGCCGCATGCTGCGCGACCTGGCCGCCAACAGCGAGGCCCCGCAGGCGTTCGGCAAGCTCAACGCCCGCAAGACCCCCGCCGTCGGCATCTCGGTCTCCGTGGCGCTCATGGGCATCGGCGTCGTCCTGAACTACGTCGTCCCGGAGAAGGCGTTCCTCTACGTCACCTCCGTCGCCACCGCGGCCGGCATCTGGACCTGGATGATGATCCTCGTCAGCCACATCCGCTACCGCGCCGCGGTCGACGCGGGCCGGCTGCGCGCCTCGTCCTTCCCGGCTCCCGGCGGTGCGCTCTTCAGCTGGGTCGCGCTCCTCTTCCTCATCGGCGTGACCTGCATGATCGCGTACGACAAGGACGCGCGGGTCTGCCTGTACGTCGCCGCCGGCTGGGCCCTGGCCCTGGGCGTCGGCTGGGCGTTCCTGAAGAAGCGCAACCCGCAGCTCACCGTTCGCGGTGGCGACGAGCCGGAGCTCGAGAAGGTCGGCTGACCGGGACTCTTCCTGGACCTGGACCGAAACCGGTGGACGCCGGTCGCAGGGGCCACTCGTGGCGCCCCCTGCGACAGCCGCTCAGGCGTCCACACCAGGACGTCCCCTACGTCCGGCATATGGGCCGCCCCGTACCATCCCTCGGTACGGGGCGGCCCCTCTGCTTATCCTGACCGACATGCTGACCATCACCCAGGCCCTCGTCGACCAGATCGTCGCCCACGCGCGCAAGGACCACCCCGACGAGGCATGCGGCGTCGTCGCGGGCCCGGCAGGCTCGGACCGCCCGGAGCGCTTCATCCCGATGCTGAACGCGGCCATGTCCCCCACCTTCTACGAGTTCGACTCGGGAGACCTGCTCAAGCTCTACCGCGAGATGGACGACCGCGACGAGGACCCGGTGGTCATCTACCACTCCCACACGGCGACCGAGGCCTACCCCTCCCGCACCGACATCTCCTACGCCAACGAGCCCGGCGCGCACTACGTCCTGGTCTCCACCGCCGACACGGACGGCCTCGGCGACTTCCAGTTCCGCTCCTTCCGGATCGTGGAGGGCGAGGTCACGGAGGAGGAGGTCCGGGTCGTGGAGGCGTACTGAACCAGCCCCACCCGGGCGAATACACAGTGCCTGAACAGCGGGGTCTCACTCTCCGACCGTCATCCGTCCGCGATGTGGGATCACATTCCAGAACCCGGACCGGGAATCGATACGATGAGCGCATGGTTTTCCACGACGTGAGCGAAAAGACGCCGGGCATGCTGCTCGTGGCGCGGCTGCACGTCGACCTGTGCAGGCTCGCCAGCGCCATCTGTTGACGCCGACCCCTGCCGCCGTACGGCCGTGAGCCGCGGCGCCGCACACACGCACCACCCTGCTGCACTTGCGCTGCCGCGCGCCCCCGACCGACCACTCCCGACAGGAGCCCTCAGCCATGGCCATCGAGGTCCGCATCCCCACCATCCTCCGCACCTACACCGACGGTCAGAAGGCGGTGGAGGGCAGTGGTGACACCCTCGCCGAGCTGTTCACCGACCTCGAGACCCGGCACACGGGCATCCAGGCCCGCATCGTCGAAGGCGAGCAGCTGCGCCGCTTCGTGAACGTCTACCTGAACGACGAGGACGTCCGCTTCCTCGACGGCATCAACACCAAGCTGTCGGACGGCGACAACGTCACGATCCTGCCGGCCGTCGCCGGCGGCATGGCCTGAGGGCCCTGACCACCGATGCGTTACGACTCCCCGTTGGCCGCGGTCGGCAACACCCCCCTGGTGCGCCTGCCGCGGCTCTCGCCGTCCGCCGAGGTCCGCATCTGGGCCAAGCTGGAGGACCGCAACCCCACCGGCTCGGTCAAGGACCGCCCCGCCCTGCACATGATCGAACAGGCGGAGAAGGACGGCCGCCTGACGCCGGGCTGCACCATCCTGGAACCCACCTCCGGCAACACCGGCATCTCCCTGGCGATGGCGGCCAAGCTCAAGGGCTACCGCATCGTGTGCGTGATGCCCGAGAACACCTCGCAGGAACGCCGGGACCTGCTCGCCATGTGGGGCGCGGAGATCATCTCCAGCCCGGCCGCGGGCGGCTCCAACACCGCCGTACGCGTGGCCAAGGAACTCTCCGCCGAGCACCCCGACTGGGTGATGCTCTACCAGTACGGCAACCCGGACAACGCGGGCGCCCACTACGCGACGACCGGCCCGGAGATCCTTGCCGACCTCCCCTCGGTCACCCACTTCGTGGCCGGCCTCGGCACCACGGGCACCCTGATGGGGGTCGGCCGCTACCTGCGCGAGCACAAGCCCGACGTCAAGATCGTCGCGGCGGAACCACGCTACGACGACCTGGTCTACGGCCTGCGCAACCTCGACGAGGGCTTCGTACCCGAGCTGTACGACGCCTCCGTCCTGACCACCCGCTTCTCGGTCGGCTCCGCCGACGCGGTCACCCGCACCCGTGAACTCCTCCAGCAGGAGGGCATCTTCGCGGGCGTCTCCACCGGCGCCGCCCTGCACGCCGCGATCGGCGTGGGCAAGAAAGCGCTGAAGGCCGGGGAGAGCGCGGACATCGTGTTCGTCGTCGCGGACGGCGGCTGGAAGTACCTCTCGACCGGCGTCTACACCGCGGCGACGACCGAAGAGGCCATCGAGACACTCCAGGGCCAGCTCTGGGCATGACCGTCCCCCGTGGGGCGGCCGACGCCCGCTACGTCGCCAGGTGACGGACCTGGTCCCACACGACCGGGTCCATCACCCCCACCCGTCGCCGGAAGTCCCACACCGGTACGTCCCGCAGCTCGCCCGTCTCCAGGAAGCTCGCCCGCCCCCGGGTGTCCCCGACGGAGCCCGGCGGCAGCGGAATCACTCCGTGCCGCTCGTCCCGGTACTTACTGGTGATCTTGGCAACGGTGACCCGCTGCCCGCGCACCGCGAGCACCAGACAGGGCCGGTCCTTGGCGTCCGGCCCGTCCTCATAGGGCACGTTCGCCCACCAGATCTCCGCCGGCTCCGGCAACCGAGCCGGGGCACGCCCCCGAGGCCGCCCCGGCGGCCGGGTCCGCCGCCCGCGCCCCCACCCGTCGACGAGCGCGGCGACCAGTGCGAGCAGCACCACCGCCGCGAGCGCGAGCCACCAGGACGTATCCATAGCCACGAAGGTACCGGCGCCCACTCCGCCCCGCGCGCCTTCCCCCACCCTTGCCCCGCCCCCACAGCCCGAAAGGGCCGCATGCCGGCCGAGGCAGCCGGCGGGGCCGGACACCTCCCCACCGCACCTGCCCCGAGCGGGCTCGCGGCTGGTCGCCGGCTGCTGCTCGGGGCAGGCCGCTCAGCGCGCACGCCGGATCGGCCACGTGGTGCACCGATTGCTTCGGCCACATCGCATCGAGCAGGCACGTCGTATCGAGCTGCCCATACGGCAGTCGGGTACGTCTGTCGGCAATGTCCTCGACAGAAGGAACGACTGGTGTCAGCCCGGACGGAGACGGCGTGCCGAGCCGGACCGAGCACCGCTGCCGACGGACCGACGCACAGAACGGGGCGGCGACAGAAGGAACGACTGGTGTCAGCCCGGACGGAGACGGCGTGCCGAGCCGGGCCGAGCACCGCTGCCGACGGACCGACGCACAGAACGGGGCGGCGCGGCTGGACCAGCCGGCCCGGACAGGGTGATTGCGATGGCCGGCGGGTATTCGCATCACGGAACCTGAGGCGGAGCGGGAGGGGCGATGCCTCGACGGTGACGCAGACAGCGCGTCATGTGCCGCTGCTGGGCCCTTCGAGCAGCGGTGCGCGGGCCCTCGCCCCAACCCCGGTGTGTTTGCAGGCCGGTGCACGCTTTTCAGCCACCGACGACAGCGAAGACCAAAGCGGCTGTCACGAATTCGTGACGTTCGGTTGCGACCCACTGCGCCCGACTTGCCCGCTTGTGCTCTTACTTGCGCCCGCAAAGAGGGTAGGCGATTTGTCAGTGCCCGTAGCTACAGTGATATCTGACGCTTTGGCTAGCGGGGAGGATGCTGTGGCGGAGGACGGGGCGATCGACGCACCTGCGGGGGACCCGGCCGCACGGGCAGAGGGTTTAGCAGGGGGACCGGTAGCACGAGCGGCCGCAGAGGTGTTCGGGGTCGGGTCAGGTCTTCAGGCAACTGTTTCGGCTGTCGGTGATGTCATCACGGAGCTGCAGTCGTTCACGAAGTTCCGGGACCGCATCGACGGCCTCCTGCGTGACCTGCGGGAAAGCGCGGCCGGCCCGAAGCAGGTGGGGCAGAACGTGGTGTCGCGGGCCAACTTCGGTGGCGGATCCGACGGTTGGGCCGAGGCCGCCAACCTCTTCGGCGCGCACGAGACGGTGATGACGGAGCTGGAGAAGCTCTCCAAACTCCTCACCGACTCCATCGAGGGCATGAGCATCGCGGTCCTGGCCTCGCACAAGGGCTACGAGAACGTGGACGCGGACGTCAGCCGCCGCATGCTGGCCATCAGCAAGGACACGACCGAGCACTACGGCGGCACCTACGAGCCGCAGGTCCCAGGTACGCCGGGCGGGCAGACCACGAAGCCCGGCGACACCTCCGGCAGTGGCGACACGTCCGGAGCATCGGGCTTCTAGCGACGGCCGGTTGCGCATCACGGGGACACACACGGGGACAGCGGGGAGACGAGATGGGCGACAAGGGCAAGGGTGGCGGCAAGACATCGTTCGAGGGCATGAGCCATGAGGAGATGCTCGCCTGGCTGGATCAGGCCGACGCCGGCATGGTGCTCGCCGCCGCGGCCAAGCTCGTGCTGGTGGCCGCGGAGGTCAAGAAAGTCGGCGAGGAGCTGAAGACGCGCCCGCAGTGGGTGAGTTGGAAGGGCGAGGGCGCCGACGCGTTCCGCACCTGGAGCGCGGACCTCGCGAACGCGACGCTGAGGCTGGCGGACTACAGCCGAGGCGCGTCGAAGTGGCTCACCGAGGCCGCCGGCACGATCGGGAGCGTCCAGGCGTCGATCCCCCGCGACACGAAGTACGGCCAGTCCACCCTGAGCAAGGCACAGGCGAACCTGGAAGCAGCGAAGACCACGCCCAAGGACCCCGACTCGGCCTCCGTCACCCGCGACTCGAACCGGGACATCCAGACGGTCCTGGCCAAGCGTGAGGCGGAGCGGCAAGAAGCGGCTCGGCAGATGAAGAAGCTCGGGGAGTCTTACACGCTGTCTGCGGAGCAGATGGATGCGCTGGAGAGGCCGAAGTTTCCGCCGCCGCCCAAGGCTGTCCTACCGCCGGAGCGGGACGACATGACGAGTGAAGATCGCGTGCGTTCCGGTGGTGGCACTGGTACAGCCGCACCTGATACGGCCGGACCGATCGGATCCGGTGGGCGTGCCAGTGGCTCGGCGGGCCAGAGCGGTGGGGTGAACGGGCAAGTTGGCGCTCCTGAGACCTCAGCCGATGCTCCCGGAGCCCCTGCCGGAGGAGTTGCGCGTCCACAGCCGCCCACGGGGATGGAGATCGACAGCGTCGCTACCCTGCCCGAGGCGCCAACTGCGCCGTCGGCGCCGGCGAGTGGCCCGCCGATGGCCGGGGGACGCCCGGAGGGAACTGCGACGATGCCTCCCGGAGTAGTACCGCCGGTGACCGGGAGCACGCAAAGGCCAACCGGCCCTTCGTCGGGGAAAGGCCGCCCGTCTCCCGGATTCCGACCCCCGGTAGCCTCTGGACAGACGCCGATGGGCACCGGACCTTCCGCGCAGCGTCCCGCCACGGGTGGAGGCATTACGGGCGGCAGGCCCGTGTCTCCCTCTCCGGGGAGGGCCACTGGCAGTATCCCTCGGGGCGCTGTGATTGGCGGTGAGGGTGTGTCCGGCCGTGGTCAAGCGGGTCAGCCCATCGGTACCGGAAGGCCAGGGGCCGTCCAGGGCGGAACGGGCAGTGGCCGGCGCATCCCAGGGCAGCCCGACGGCATTGTCGGCGGTCGCACGCAGGGGACGGGGGGTGTAAATGCCCGTCCCATCGGCGCCGGCGGCTCCACCACGGCACGTGGCACGGCTCCCTCTGCACCCGGCGGTGGAACGGGTGGTCGTCGCTTCGCCCCGGAGACCGGAGGCATCGTTGGCGGCCGTCCCCAGCAGACCGGGACGGGGAGCGCACGCCCCTTCACCCCAGGCGGCTCTGGAGCGGTCCACGGTGTTCCGGGCGGCAGCGGGCGTCCCGCAAGTCCTGCAGGTCAGGGCGGCACGCGCGGCGGTCAGCCGGTCTCAAGCACGGTGCGACGGGCAGGCGAGCCGCAGCAGGGTGCAGGACCTGTTGGGCGTGGCGGATCCGTTGTGCCGCCGGGCTCTCGCTCGGCGGAGTCTCGTCCTGAGGATCGCCGAGGCGAGCGCCCCGACTACCTCACCGAAGACGAAGAGACCTGGCAGCAGGGTGCCCGTCGCGCCACACCGCCCGTCGTGGACTGAACTCGTTAGGACCACAAGAGGAATGCCGATGCCCACCAGCAACATGCAGCGTCTCACTCACAGGACCCTGCTGCCGGGAGTACTGGCAGCCCTGCTGGTGGGCATTGCCACGACGCCGTCCCATGCGGAGTCCATCCGTTCCCAGCAGTGGCACCTGACCGCCATGAAGGCGGACGAGATGTGGAAGGTCACCAAGGGCGAGGGCATCACTGTCGCGGTGATCGACAGCGGGGTCGATGACAAGAACCCTGACCTCCTCGGCCGAGTATTGAAGGGGAAGGACTTTGCGCTAGACGCCTCAGGCGATCAGCACACTGACGCCAGTGGCCACGGGACAGGCATGGCCGGATTGATCGCCGGAACCGGCGAGAGCGGGGGAGGCGATGGGGCTTTCGGCCTCGCCCCGGGGGCGAAGATTCTGCCCATTCGGGTGCCCCTGAAAGCAACCGTATTCGCTGAGGCGATTAGGTATGCCGCCGATGCAGGGGCCAAGGTCATCAACATTTCCATGTCGGTGGGAGGAGGCGCTGGAGGGGAGGAGGAGAGCGAGGCTGTGAGGTACGCCTTGAGTAGGGGAGCTTTGATCTTCGCAGGCGTCGGCAATGACGGTGACTCGTCTCTCGTGTCCCCCGCTGCCACCCCTGGGGTCGTTGCGGTGGGATCAATTGGCCAAGACCTCCGTAAAGCCCCTGAATCCCAGTACGGCCCTCAGGTAGACCTAGCTGCTCCAGGCGTCGACATGCTGCATGCATGTGGCGGTAAGACGGGCTTGTGCGAGACCCGTGGTACGAGTGACGCGACCGCCATCGCCTCCGCCAGTGCGGCCCTCATCTGGTCGAAGCACCCTGACTGGACCAACAACCAGCTCCTTCGGGTCATGCTCAACACAGCAGCGGGCCCCACAAGCGGCGCCAAGCGAAACGACTACATCGGCTATGGAGTTGTCCGTCCCCGGATCGCCCTGAAGACACCCGGAGACCCGGGCCCTGCCGACGAATACCCGCTCCCCGACCTGGCCGCCGCGGAGCCCAAGTCGCCGTCTCCGAAGCTCTCTGAGCCCGCTGCGGACAAGAACGAGGAAGACAAGCAGTCCGCCGCCGTACCCGCACGCGACGATGACAGCGACACGGCTCTCTGGATCACGCTGGGCGTGGGCACTGCCGCGCTGCTGGGTGCCGCAATCGCGATCCCTGTAGTGCGTGCCCGGCGCCGCAACACGGCGTTCCTCGGGCAGTAGCGCAGAGCCGGTCTGTGCTGATGGCCCCAGCAAACGGACGCGATCAGCAGAGTTCAAGTTGACATACGGTCTCACTGAGTACAGGTACTCAGACGCGCTGGCGGCGGATGCGGATGGGGCACATGATGCCGTGGCGCTACCGTACTTCTCGACCACCGCAGCGCTTCGCTCGCACGCTCACTACGGTTCGACGGCATACAACAACACGGGGAGGGACCACGCATGGCGTGGGAGGAGTGGGAGCAGCTCAAGGCCGCGGCGGCCGAACGGCATTCCACACAAATGCAGCTCAACCAACTGCCGGTAGATCCGGGAGGAAGCGGCGGGACGCAAGGCGACCTTGTGGTGGGGCATGCAGATCTTGAGGCCGTGGGCAAGGCCGCCCACGCCCTGTTCGAGGACTTCACGACCTACAGCGGGCACGCGCGCGTGGCCTCCACGGCTGCTGCGGGTGGACTAAAGGGCGAGGGGTTTGCTCTGGGGGCAGCCCTGGCCCATGTGGCGGAACGCTGGAGCGAGCAGTCGAAGACCCTGCTAGACGCCTGCGCCCACATCTCCAACCACCTGCGCTACACCAAGAACCTGCACGCGGCCGGCGACTCGTACATCGCCGGGACCATCAGCAGCATCGCCACGCTCGACAAGGGCTTCGACGAGCGGAAAGGCCACTGACGCCGATGGACCTCGATGCACTGCGCTACGGCAACTTCTCCAAGCTCGGTGAAGCGATCACCGACTGGGAACAGATGACGAAGAAGCTCGCGGATCTGCAAAAGGACGCCGAGAGCAACCTCAAGGCCAAGGCCGACAAGGCCAAGTGGGCGGGGGCCAACGCCACCGTCAGCCGCGAGTTCATCGCCAAGACCGCCGCCGAGTTCGCCGACGCGCACACCCAGGCCAACTCCATCACCAAGATCCTCAGCGACACCCGTGGCGAACTCATTGGTTACCGCACCCAGTTGAACGATGCAATCTCGCGGGCCACGCAGCAGAACATGAGCGTGATCGACACCGGCGATGGCACATTCGCCGTCATGGGGAACACCCGGCCCGACTGGGCGTCCGACCCGAGCGGAAATACCGGCGCGACGGACCAGAAGGCGGTGGACGCCCTCCGTGATGAGATCCAGGGCATCCTGACCAAGGCGACGCAGAGCGACAACAGCGCCGCGAAGGTCTTGATGCTTCTCGTCGACCAGGCCAAGTACGGCTTCTCCGACGCCAACTACAAGGACCGCGACACAGCAGCCAAGGCCATCGCGGACGCCGACAAGATGGCCAAGATCCTCGCGAAGAACCCGCGCGATGTGACGAACACTGAGCTCGCCTCACTTAACTCCACCCTGGCGCACTACAAGAACGATCCACTCTTCGCGGAGCAGTTCGCCACCCAGGTCGGCCCCAAGAAGGTGCTCACTTTTTGGGCTGGCATCGCCGATCCCTACCAGGGCAACTACGACCCCGATCGCGCCAAACAGGCCAAGCAGCTTCAGAAGAACCTCGGAATTACCATCGGTCGGGCCACGCTCTCCGACAGCGACAAGATGCAGGGCTGGGAGAAGGAGATCATCGAGCTCGGCCCCGACCAGCTCGGCATCGACGACGCAAGCAATCCGACCGGCTACGCCGTCATGAGTAACTTGATGCGTTTCGGTGACTACGACGATCAGTTCCTCAATGACTACGGAAGCAAGCTTCTCGCATACGACAAGAAGGTCAATGGCGAGGGGATCAACCTCTGGGTGAACAATGGCAACGACGGCGACTTGAACTACTGGGGTTCCAAGAACGACCGCGGTCGCGATCCCGTCACAGGCTTTCTGGAAGCTCTAGGTCACAATCCGGACGCCTCGACGCAATTCTTTGCTCAGCCCGCAGGCGCGGGTGACAGCGTCAACAAGGACTCGGAGATCAACGACCACCTGAAATATCTGACCACAGAGCGCGTCTGGGTGTCTGACACCTCCCCTCTCGGCGGCGATGACAACTATATTGCGGGTCGCAAGTCACTCGGCCACGCTCTTGAGGCCGCGACGACTGGATACTCATACGACGCGAGCGCTGACGACATCAAGGCCGGCGGCGAACATCGGACTTCCGCGACCGCAGCCGTGATGGAAGAGGTGGCCTTCCTCTACGGCAGCGAGGACGGACCGAAAATGCTCCATGACCAGCCCGAGATGGCAGCCAGTTTGGGCAAGATGGCCGGTGCGTACATCGATGACATCAACTACAACATGTCAGGTGTCGGCGAGTACGAAATGAACGAAGCCGCCTTCCCTGCAAAATATGACGGGCGTGCGAAATTCACACAAGAAGGCGCCATCAATTTCCTGAGCGTACTTGGTCAGGACGAAAACTCACACCGTGCCGTCACCGCAGCGCAGCATCTCTATTCACTCAGCGCTCTCGACGCTTATCCGCCAAACAGTGATGCGAACATCAGGCATGCGCACGATGTACTTACCACAGAGGCCAAGGCGCGGGGCATCCTCGATAACGCCCGTGTCGAGCAAGCTGCGACGGACTATGGCGCGAATTCGGAAGATGGCAACAAGTCACTGGGCCGGTCCGCCGACTGGATCAAGCTGGGGGTCGGGGCGGCTGTCGGTGTCGGGGTCGCCGCCATCCCACTGCCTGGAACGACGGCTGCGGCGATGGTCATCGCGCCGGTCGCCGCCGATACCGTCGGAGGGGCAGTGAACACCTTCATCGGCCATGAAATCGACAAGGGTATGGCCTCCAGGGAAGAGGACCCCAAGGAGCAGGCGCAGATGACTAGCAGCGAATTCTACAAGAAGGGCGAAAATCAACTGGGTTCCGTCTACCATAACTACATCAAAGATAGTCCAGATGCCGCCAAGAGCGCCGACGATAACAACTGGAACGACGATATCCAGAACGCATACCTCGGCGTTGGGTCCCACCAGAACGATTACCGCGGCCGAACTCCTTACAAGGACTGATCTGTGCGACAGGAAAGCGGACGTCTGCAGAATAGGGTGCAAACATTCATGGCCCTGCGCTCAGCGGTGGGCGCCACTGTGTTGATCTTGAGTGTCTCCGCGTGCAGCAGCAACGATAGTGACAAGAAGGAGCCCAGCCTGACCGCGTCCCAGGTTTGCGACTCATCACTCGACTCGTCGGCTGCCGCAGCACTCAGACGCATGGGTAGTGGCGAGAAGTTCACAGAACTGCCCGGCACGATGGACTCCGGAGAGCCGAACAAGTTCTCCCTCAAGCGCGCCGCGAACACAGTTCACGAGGACATGACGCAGCGAAATCAGTGCGCTGTCTATAAGGCGGGAGACGCAACTGGTCATCCATTGATCGATGTGGACTTCTCCGCGGTCAAGGACCACCCCAGCATGGATGGCGCCTCCCAAGAAGCGGAGTCGGAGAACGTAATTTATCCAATCGGCGTCTACGCAAAGACACACGAAAACACCAGCGCGGCGATTTACTTCAAGTGCTCCACCCGTGACGCCGGAAAGATCAAGGAACCGACCTCGTTCATCCAGGGGTCTCTCTACAGCACACCGGATCAAATCTCTCCGAAGACCACGGGCCGAGACTTGATGACCGTCCTCAGTGCCATTACACGGGCCATGGCCAAGCAGTTGGGCTGCACGTCGGAGGCAGCGTTGCCTTCGCAGGTTCCGGACGTTGTAATCCGCCGATGACGGACGAGGAGATAGTCCGGCACTTCGACGGACGCGGCCGTGTCGAGCTGCTTCCCGGGCGCCTGGACGCATCGCGAAAGCGCCGGATCGAGCAGATCACCCACGAGCTCGGCTACCGGTTGCTCGCAACCGAGAACCTCGGCCGCGCCGGCGTCCGGCTCCGCTACGAACGCGACGACGCCCCGCATGCCCGCCGCCGAGCCGAGCAGACCATCGAAAGGCTGCGCGCGGGCGGCCCGGTACTGTCGGCCATCGAGCCTCCTCCACCCCCGCCGCCACGGCCAGCCCCACCCCACATGCCCCGGCAGCCACCACCCCGCCCCCGACGGTCGCTGGAACCGCAGCCGCCACCACCGCTGACCCCGTGCACGCCCCGGATCCCGCCCCGGCCGCATCACCCGCCTCTACCTCCTCCGCCTGCTGTCACCTGAGACCCTCGCCGGAATGACCTTGGAGCGCTCGGGCCTCAGTGGACGCGTTCAGGACATCGGAGGAGCGGGTCGGTGAGGCTGAAGACATGACGACGTCGCCCCTTGCACAGGGGCGATTGCCCCTGTCCGCCGTATATGCGCCGACCGGACAGTTGGCTTCCTGGAGGAGGCCCTCATGCCGCAGAGCGACCCCTGAGACTGCCGAGTTTGAAGCCAAACCGCTCTTTGACAAGGCAACCGGCTATATCCCTGGGGCGGGTGGGGATATGTAAGCGGGCGCGCATCTCCTGCGTGACCTCCGCGATGACTTGCGGCGGTGATCCGTCCGCGGAACTCGTCAACCAGGCGGACGATGCCGGTGAGGTCGGCCGAAAGCGTCGGCGTGTCCGGGGAAGCCGTAGCCCATGGTGAGGGCATTGCGGAGTTCGGCGGTGGTACGCATGGCATCCCCTTCGGCCCGCTGGACGGACAGGTGCCAGTCCTTGGTCCTCCTGCCCTCCTCGTAGACCACGCCCCGGCATTCGAGCTGCCGAGGGCGTGGCGTTTCGCATCATTGCGGCACGGCGGTCGGGCGGAGTCAGCTGTTCCCGCCCGGTCGTGGCAGTTTCAGCTCCAGCGGCCCGCAGCCCAGGCGGGCGGCCTCGGCCTCCACGTAGCGGGGGAAGAGAGTGCGCAGGTCCGCGCTCATCCTGCTTTCGTTGGCCTGTATGAGGAACACCGTCGCGCCCGCCTGGCAACGGGCCTGGAAGACGCCGAGGTTGGGGCCGAGGCCGCCGTAACCGATGGAGGAGCTAATCCGGTTGCCCTCCTTCAGGGTCATCCTCGTGAAGATCGCTGCCAGCCGCGGGTCTTCGACGGTCATCAGGCGCTGCTCCGGCTGCGAGCCGGTGAAGTTGCGGTCGCAGGTGCGCACCGGGCCGTGCCCGTCGGTGATCATGGCGTACTGGTTCGGCCTGCGCTTCTTGCCCAGGGTCAGGCCCTTGATGCCGCAGAGTGCGTCCGGCTTCTCCGTGCGGGTGTAGCGGGCGGCCTTCGGCAGGCGTTCGACCGGATCGGCGATCGTGCCGGCGCAGCCCAGGTCCGCGCTGACCTTGTTGACGAGCTTCACGACCATGCGGGCCATCGCGTCCCGCTGGTCGGTGCGCGGCTCCAGATCGCCGATCCATGTGCCCTGGGCGATGTCCACGACGGTCGGCCCGTCGAAGTCGCCGGGGCGGCCCAGGCAGCCGTCCGGGATGGCGAGCCAGGCGCGGTCGTCCGAGGCCATGCCCAGGAGGCCGCCGCCGAGCGGGGTGAGGCGGGCGGAAAGGAACTCGTCCGCCCACTTGCCGTCGTCGCCGGCCCGGTCGTTCAGCCGGTGCACACGGGCGGTGAGCGCCCAGTCGTCTCCGTCGCTGTTCGTCAACTGGCAACTGCCGACGGGGCCGTCCATAGAGCGCCTACCGTGCAGCACGGGCGCCTCGACCGCCTTGACGTTCTCAGGCTCGCGGAATATCGGGGCGAGGTCGTCGCGGGACAGCGCGCCCCAGCACACCTCGTCGGGCGCGAAGGGCCCGGCCTGCGTCTGCCAGGCTGTGCCGCCGGCGCCGAGCAGAACCCCGGCGAGACCCGCGGCCAGCAGCGGCCGGACCCGGCCGCGCAGCAGGTGGCGCCAGTGCAAACGCTGGCGGCGTCGGCGCCACCGCTCCCGGCGCAGGCGCCGATACCGCTCGCTGAGCAGCTCCCGGTCGGCGGGCAGGGGCCCGTCGTATCCGTTCGGTTCGTCCGCGGTGCTGCTCACCGGGTGGCTCCCTTGGGGGCGATGGGGGCGCAGCCCAGGCGGGCGGCGGCCGCGTTGGCGAAGGCGGCGAGGTAGCTGGGGTCGGTGGAGGCGCCCATCGGGAAGGTGGCGGGCCGGCCGGCACAGTCGGCTCGTACGATCGCGTGCTCCTCGCCGATCGTGCCCGTGCCGCGCCAGCCGCGTGCCACGGGGCGCTCGCCCGCAATCCCTTCGAAGACCGCTGCAAGCCGTGGCTATGTGACCGTCGCGAGCTGCAGGTACGTCACGTCGTTGCGATCGCCACGAACGGTGCACGTCTGCAAGTCGCGGGTAGCAGCGCCGATCTGGTCCTCGATGTCCTCCGTGCCGAGGCGCAGGCCGCGGATGCCGCAGACATCCTCATCTGGCCTGAAGCTTCTCTCCGGCTCACCCGGCAGGTCGTAGAGGGGCGAGCTGACCCTCAGCGGCTCGTCAGGCGCGCAACCGGCCGCCGCCATCCCACGGTTGGCCGCAGCGACGAGCAGCACCGCAGCCTGACGGGCACCACCCAGACCGGCCGGATCGTTCTGGCTGTACGAGGGGCCGCTGGTGTACGTGCCGGAGGCACGCATGGTGACGATGGTCGGACGGCCGTCCGGCGCATCGCAGGACTTCGGGAGCACCAGCAGGCCACCGTGCCCGTTCACCGTTCCCGGCAGGCCGTCCGGCAGAGGGACCATGTCGCCGCCCAGGAAACCGTCGTGGATCAGCGCGAGCCGTGCCTCGGCGGCCTTGGGTACCGGGCCGTACTCGACGGACACCTGCTGGTCGATGGAGACCTTGTCGCCGTCGTAGCTGCTCTCGTAGTCGCCGGCGATGGCGACTTCGCACCTGCCGGTCGGACGCTCGCGCGTGGGCGCTGTCTCCCTGCTGGTGCGTGACCCGTCGTCATCGTTGCCGAACGCTTTGTCGCCGAGGAATTCCGGGCCGCTGTCCTCCTCCCATGCGCCCCAGCAGTAGCGGTCCTTCGGCCATGGCCAGGTGTCTGCCACCCACGTCCCAAGCCCGGTCCCCGCAAGCGCGAGCACCAGCGCGCACGTCAGCGACAGCCGGCCGCGCCTGCTCTGCGGCAGCGCTCGACGCAGCCGACCGGGCGCCGTGGGCGCCTCGTCTTTCTCACTCACCCCGTGATCCCCCTCCGGCGCAGGTCGCCAATCGCTCCCCGACGTGCGCCCTTGCCGTAACCACACGCTCACCCGCGGGCGCACCGAACAGCGCGTGCCCTACACGTCCGAGTGAGCGATCTTTGTCCTGCGTTTGAAATGAGGAATTGCATGCGGCCTTGGATGGACCGTCACCTGATCGCGCACGAGCTACAGGCCGGAGAAGGCTGAGGCCTCTCCAGCCGGGGCACTGCCGGCCGAGCCGGAGCCGGGCCTCCACCCTGGCAATCTCGCCCTTGATCGCCGAGTTCGGTCCTCAACAGGTCGTTGCCGACCTTCTCGAACAGCTCCGTCAGCGTCTCGCACCGCTCGCTCCCAGCCTGATGTAGCGCTCCCGGGAGTCGTACATGTCCCGCCGGGCGGCAGCAGTACGGCACCCGGAATCACGACCGAGGCCGCCCGCCTGCCCGTCCTCAAGCTTCACCAGCCCCTTGCTGATAACTGGTTGAGCTGCATCTATGCGGTGTGCCGCTCGGCAACCGCGGCCTTTAGCCGCTCCCACTCTTCCCACGCCCCGCCTGGCCCTCCCGGGTCTGTACTCAGCGAGCGTTGAACGTCGTGTCGCGGCACCGCGCTCGTACTGCAGGCGTGCCGAGGTGTAGGACGCTGTGACGGGTGGCCGGGGAACAGGCGTAGCTGCCGCCCGACTCAGAACATCATCTGGCCCGATGGGATATTCGCTGTCTTTCCCTTCTTGATTTTCGGTGCCGGCTTTAGCTCCGTCAGATACTTGGATAGGCGCAGGGTTATCGTTTCGCGCAGGCGGTCGACCGAACCTCCGCTTTCCAGAGCGGCGTCCGGCGCAACGTCCAGCGTGTAATGGCTGAGTGTGGCAGCATCGGTTCCGATGACATGCGTGATTTTCAGGTTATTCGGCGTATGCGTTTCCGACTGGTCGATGTCGAAGACATAGATCCACGCCGGAGGGTCCTCGACAGGCTCGTTTCCCTCTTTGGCCAGGCGCCATGTTCCGTCATCGACCTTTATGAGGTCAGGGCGGCCAAGATGACGTTGCCAGCTCTGCCAGACCGCGAGTGGGATAGCCAGAATGCATCCTGCCGAGTCGCTGTGAGCGCCGATCTGGAATTTGAACATCATTTGATAGAATGTGCGCTTGAAGGCGTTTGCTATGTTCGGGCCCTGTACGCCTTCCGACAGCCACTGCGGATGCGTGGCGATACTTTCCTTGAACTCGCCCTTATGGGCATGGCGAGCGAAGCGCAGAAGCTCTACAGACTTTCTGTATGTGCCGTGAAAGTCCATCGTTTGAATTTCAAAGATTCCATATTGCCCAATCGCGATTGAGCCGTTGGAATCCGGAACCAACTCGATCATGGTGGAGTCGAATGAAAACTCGGGTGACCTGTCGGTCGAGTTGATGGAGATCTCACCGCCGAGCTTGTTCTGGAAGTAGACGATGGACGGTTTCCCGGCAGCAACGCGCTCGCGCAGGTCGTCTGCTTCCTTCTTCTTTGACAGCACGGATGCTGCGACGATCTTCACGTCAGCATCGGCTGCATGCCCGAAGAGCCGGTGGGCGGCGTCTTGCAGCATGGCGGAGTCGAGAGCTCGGAACGGGCAGGCTAGCCAGTCCTGGGGAGCGCCGTTACTGGTGCTGTTGATCGTGCAGACACCCTTGGAATTCTTACGCTTGACGCACTTGGTGTCTTTGCTGGTAGCCGTGGTGAGGAATGGGCAGCGCTCAGCCTCTTGGTCGCTCAGGCTGGTCGGCGTCTCGGCGACGACCGGGTACATTCGGTGCCCGAACCATTCGGCGATGTAGTTGTTGGCCTTTTTGGCCGTTCCCCCGGACAAAGCTAGGCTCCAGACTCCTCGATATCGTCAAATGTCATCTGGTCCAACACGGCGGCGCCATTTTTCACAGCCGCCTGCTGAAACGGCTCGTGCAGTTCGAATCCAATTGCTCGACGCCCTGAAGCTGCAGCAATCGAAAGAGCTCTGCCCGTGCCGGCGAACGGATCCAGCACCGTTCCCCCGGGAGGGCACGAGCTCAAAATGCGCGGTTCGATCAGGTCGGTCGGAAAGGTCGCCGAGTGGCCATCTGAGCCGGAACGGGCGTTGACCTTGACGACGTCACAAGCTCCGTCCTCGACCTCTTCCATGTCGTAATAGACGACGTCCTGCGCCCCGGGTTCTACTTCTTCGAAGTCGTAGTAGTACTTCGGGCGCCCTTCCTTCGGGCGCTTGACAAAGTGGAAGAAGTGCTCGTGAGTCAGGCGCAGGCGATCCTTCTCCGGCCGCGGCGGCACGTTGGGCTTGTGCCAGATCAGATCATTGCGCAGAATCCAGCGGCGATCCTGCATCGCGATGGCGAAACGAGCAGGAATCAGGAGAAGTTGCTTTTCCTGTCGGTAGCCGCCCATGGGCGTGCGCCGCCGGGAACGGGGGTTGTCACCGAGCCCTTGCCGGCCGTCGTGGCGAATGCTGGACCAACGGGCGAAGAAGGTGTCGCCGATGTTGATCCACATGCTGCCCTTGGACTTCAGCGCCGCGGCCCCCCGCTGGAAGATCTCGACAAGGTGGCCGATGTACCACTCCGGCAGCGGTTCCAACCCGAGCACGCCGCCGTGTTTGCGGTACCACTCGTACGGGGGCACATCAGTCTGGACTCGGGATTCGTCCTCCGCGAGCCACTCCTTGAGGATGCCCTCGTTGTGTTCCTGACCGTAGCTGCGTAGCCCCCAGTACGGCGGTGAGGTGATCAGCAGGTCGATGGACTCCGGAGGAAGGTCCGCCATCAGGTCGTAGGCGTCCCCACACTGGACCGTGATCCGGGCGTTGCTCGGGCCGCCCTCGTCCGGTGCGGGTGTCGTGCTCTGAGTCTCTTCTACCTGTGCCACCACGCAGAGCAGCCTAGATGGTCCCTCTGAGGGTGGCGATCAGCTTGCGCCGGCCCAGCCACACCCGCATTTACGGCATTGATTCACATGAGCCACCGCCTGCCCCGCCCACATGTGACCTGAGAGGGCCTCCAGTCGGAGGGGTCGCGCGCACCGGGCACCGGATTGAGTCCCTGACCTGGGGTTTCCGCTGACCTTGATCCGCACCGGCGGGCGCACAGGGCGTCGAGCTGTGCGGCGGTTCGGTGGCCCACCGAAGCGGTTGCCATGGAGACCTATGGCCACCTGGCTCCCGACGAGGACGAGAACACCCGTACGGTGGTCGAAGGGCTCCTGTCGGAGGCGGCGTGGATATGCCCTGGAGGTGTCCTCCGATCATGGTCGAACAGCTGAACGCCACGTAGCCCAGATGGCAGCACCGCTCAGGTGAGTTCGCCCACAACCGCCCTTGGCGGAGGAGCGACCAAAGGTTTTGCGCCTTACGCTCGACAAACCGCACGACCCCCGACGCCAAAGTTCTCGATCCTCTCATTTTCCGCCAGCGGAGGTTTCTGTTTCATGAAGCTCACCGTCGTCGGCTGCTCGGGGTCGTTCCCGTCCGCGGAATCGGCCTGCTCGAGCTACCTCGTCGAGGCCGACGGCTTCCGGCTGCTTCTCGACCTGGGCAACGGCGCCCTGGGCGAGCTGCAGCGCCACTGCGGTCTCTACGACCTCGACGCGATCTTCCTCAGCCATCTGCACGCCGACCACTGCATCGACATGTGTGCGTACTTCGTGGCGCGCTACTACCGGCATGAGGGTGGCCGCTGCGCCCCGCTTCCGGTCTTCGGACCCGAAGGCACGGAGCAGCGTCTGACCACCGCCTATGCCGACACCCCCACCGCCTCGTCCATGAGCGAGGTCTTCGACTTTCACACGGTCAAGCCGTCCACCTTCGAGATCGGCCCGTTCACGGTGCACACGGAACGCGTGGCCCATCCGGTGGAGGCGTACGGCATCCGCATCGAGCACGGGGGCAAGGTCCTGACCTACTCCGGCGACACGGGCATCAGCACCGCCCTGGACGAACTCGCCCTCGACGCCGACCTCTTCCTGTGCGAGGCCGCCTTCACGCACGGCAAGGAGGACATCCCCGACCTGCATCTCAACGGCCGTGAGGCGGGCCAGACAGCTGCCCGCGCCGGTGCCCGCCGCCTCGTCCTCACCCACATCCCGCCCTGGACCGACCCCCAGGTCAACCTGGCCGACGCGCGCGCGGTCTACGACGGTCCGGTGGAGCTGGCGGCGCCGCGGCAGACGTACGAGATCTGATCCATAGCGAGGATTGGTCCATAGCGAGGATTGGTCCGGAGTGAGGGCTGGTCCGTGGCGGGGGTTGCCGTGCGACATTACGAAGGCCCCGGAACCCACCCGGTTCCGGGGCCTTCGTAATGTGCGGCTCGGCTGGGCCTTAGGGCCCTACGGCCTTACGGCTACTTCGCCTCCGCCTTCTGGAGCTCGGCGAGTTCCTCGTCGGACTCGCGGCCCGGCGTCGGCAGGTTGAACTTGGTGATCGCGAATCGGAAGATCGCGTAGTAGACCACGGCGAAGCACAGGCCCACCAGGGCCAGGCCCCAGGGGTTGGTCGCGATGCCGAGGTTCAGGCCGAAGTCGACCGCGCCGGCCGAGAAGCCGAAGCCGTCCTTCATGCCCAGGGCCCAGGTGAGAGCCATCGAGACGCCGGTGAGGACGGCGTGGATGGCGTACAGGACCGGGGCGATGAACATGAAGGTGAACTCGATGGGCTCGGTCACGCCGGTGACGAAGGACGTCAGCGCGAGGGAGAACATCATGCCGCCGACGACCTTGCGGCGCTCCGGGCGGGCACAGTGCACGATCGCCAGGCAGGCGGCCGGCAGCGCGAACATCATGATCGGGAAGAAGCCGGTCATGAACTGGCCGGCGCTCGGGTCACCGGCCAGGAAGCGGGCGATGTCGCCGCTCTTGCCCTCGTACTCACCGGCCTGGAACCACGGGAACGAGTTCAGCAGGTGGTGCATGCCGATCGGGATCAGCGCGCGGTTGGCCACACCGAATATGCCTGCGCCGACGGCGCCCGAACCGACGAGCCACTCACCGAAGTTGTGCAGACCCGTGCCGAGGACCGGCCAGATGTAGCCGAAGACGATGCCGATGATCAGGCCCGCGAAGGCGGAGACGATCGGGACCAGGCGCCGCCCGCCGAAGAAGCCCGCCCAGTCCGGGAGCTTGGTGCGGTACAGGCGCTGGTAGAGGAGGGCCACCACGATGCCCATCACCACACCGCCGAGCACCTTGGCGTCCACCGGTGCGTCGACCATCACGACCTTGCCATCGACGGCCTTCGCCACCTGGGGCAGGTTCGGGTCGGTGAACGTGGCGAGCACGTTCTTGAAGACCAGGTATCCGACCACGGCCGCGAGCGCGGTCGAGCCGTCGGACTTCTTCGCGAAGCCGATCGCGATACCGACGGCGAACAGCAGCGCCATGTTGTCGAGGATCGCGTTGCCGCCGGCCGCCATGAAGCCGGCGATCTTCGTGAGGAACGTGGGGAACTCCGGGTCGCCCAGCATGTCCTCGTTGCCGAAGCGGACCAGGAGGGCGGCGGCGGGGAGGACCGCCACCGGCAGCATCAGGCTGCGGCCGATGCGCTGCATGACAGCCATCGCGGCGGCGCCCTTTTTCTTGTCGGCCGCGGGAGCGGCGCTGGCCGTGGTCA
This sequence comes from Streptomyces sp. M41, assembly GCF_043673425.1. Taxonomy (NCBI): domain Bacteria; kingdom Bacillati; phylum Actinomycetota; class Actinomycetes; order Kitasatosporales; family Streptomycetaceae; genus Streptomyces; species Streptomyces sp. M41. The sequence continues at coordinate 158,725 of NZ_JBIMKE010000011.1, forward strand.
CAACTTCCTCCAGGGGGTCCACCCGGCCATAGGCTGGGGCAGGGCACGGCGCCGCCCGGGGAAAGAAAGGGAGACGGCGGCGTCTGGTCTAAACCACTGAGTGGTGTAGACCTGTTGTAGCACGGTGGAGGCGATATAAGGAACCCGTAATTGCGCGACCGGAGCGCTACGCGGAGTGTCCTGTTTGGTCAGACCTTTGGGATGTCGTCGTCGGGCCTTCGGGACGTCGTCACCAGGCCCTTTGGGGCCTTGTCGTCAGGCCCTTGCGACGTCCCCGTCGGGCCTTGCGACGTCCCCGTCGGGCCTTGCGACGTCCCCGTCGGCCCTAGCGACGTCCCCGTCGGGCCCGAGGCGTCCGCGTCGGGCCTTCGGGGTGTCCTCGTCAGACTCTCGGGATGCCCTCGTCAGCCGTCCGGACTTCCTCATCAGCCCTTCGTGACGTCCTCGACCTCGTCCTCGGGCTCCCTGCCCGGTGTCTTGAGGTCGAACGCGGTGATCGCGAAACGGAAGATCGCGTAATAGACGACGGCAAAGCACAGGCCGATCGGAATGATCGCCCAGGGTCTCGTCGCCAGATTCCAGTTGATGACGTAGTCGATCAGCCCGGCCGAGAAACTGAAACCGTCGTGCACGCCCAGACCCCAGGTCACCGCCATCGAGACACCCGTCAGCAGCGCGTGCACCGCGTACAGGAGCGGGGCGATGAAGAGGAACGAGTACTCGATCGGTTCCGTGATGCCGGTGACGAACGACGTCAGCGCCACCGATGTCATCAGACCGCCGACCTCTTTGCGGCGGCTCGGCTTCGCGCAGTGCGTCATGGCGAGCGCCGCCGCGGGCAGCGCGAACATCATGATCGGGAAGAAGCCCGAGGTGAACTGGCCGGCGTCCGGGTCGCCCGCGAGGAACATGTTGATGTCACCGTGCACCTCCTCGCCGTCCGGTGTGGTGTAGGTGCCGAACTGGAACCAGATGGGCACGTTGAGGAACTGGTGCAGCCCCACCACCAGCAACGCGCGGTTCGCGATGCCGAACACTCCCGCGCCCCAGGCTCCCAGGTCGCTCATCCAGTCGCTGAAGCTCTCCAGCGCGTCACCGATCGGCGGCCAGACCCACAGACACAGCGAGGCGAACACGATCGCCACGAACGCCATGATGATCGGGACGAGCCGCCGCCCGTTGAAGAAGCCGAGCCAGTCCACCAGCTTCGTGCGGTGGTAGCGCTGCCAGAAGAAGGCAGTCAGCAGGCCGATGACGATGCCGCCGAAGACGCCGGGGTTCTGATATTCGTACGCGCTCACCGCGCCGTCGGCCGTCGCGCAGCCGATGGTGGCGACCTCCTCCGTGCCGGGCGGGCAGTCCTTCGGGAACTCGCGCAGCACATTGAAGTAGACGAGGAACCCGGCCACCGCCGCCAGTGCCGTCGAACCGTCCGCCTTCCTCGCCATGCCGATGGCCACGCCGACGCAGAACAGCAGGGGCAGTCCCAGGGAACCGTCGAGCAGCGCGCCTCCCGCGCCGTCCATCACCTTCGCGACGTTGTCCCACCCCAGTCCCTCGTCCCCGAACACATCCGGTTGCCCGAGCCGGTTGAGGATGCCGGCGGCCGGCAGTACGGCGATGGGGAGCTGAAGGCTGCGGCCCATCTTCTGCATGCCCTGGAACAGGGTGTGCCAGCGGGAGCGCGCGGGGCTGACCGAACTGTCGGCGCTCTCGGCGCTCATGGCGTCCCTCCCGGCTCCGCTGGGCTGGGTTTGTCGGCCGTCGCCATGGTGGTGTAGACCAGTCGACGGGACGGTTCCCATGTCGTGAACGCCATCCTTCGGCAGGTACGACATGTCCGCTCGCGAAGTTGGGCCAACTGTGGGTTACTGCGACAAAGCGGTTCGGATCAGGGAGAAGGAACATGGCCAGCAAGGCTGAGAAGATCGTCGCCGGGCTCGGCGGCATCGACAACATCGAGGAGATCGAGGGCTGCATCACCCGGCTCCGCACCGAGGTCAACGACCCCGCGCTGGTCGACGAGACCGCCCTGAAGGCCGCCGGCGCCCACGGTGTCGTGAAGATGGGCACCGCCATCCAGGTCGTCATCGGCACCGACGCCGACCCGATCGCGGCGGAGATCGAAGACATGATGTGACGCCCGGGCACCGTCGTCCCGGGCCGACCGCCCATCAGGGCGGTCCGCCCCGGGCCGACCGCCCTGATGGACGGTCCCGCAGGGCCCTTCCCGGCGATGGGGAAGGGCCCTCCCCGTCTGCGGCTAGGCTCGACGGCATGTCCTCACTGTCTCGCATCGACGGCCGCACCCCCGAGCAGCTCCGCCCGGTCACCATCGAACGCTCCTGGAGCAAGCACGCCGAGGGCTCCGTCCTCGTCTCCTTCGGCGACACCAAGGTCCTGTGCACCGCCTCCTTCACCGAAGGCGTCCCGCGCTGGCGCAAGGGCAGCGGCGAGGGCTGGGTCACCGCGGAGTACGCGATGCTGCCCCGTGCCACCAACACCCGCGGCGACCGCGAGTCCGTCCGGGGCAAGATCGGCGGCCGTACGCACGAGATCAGCCGTCTCATCGGCCGCTCCCTGCGCGCCGTCATCGACTACAAGGCGCTCGGCGAGAACACCGTCGTCCTCGACTGCGACGTCCTCCAGGCCGACGGCGGCACCCGCACCGCCGCCATCACCGGCGCCTACGTCGCCCTCGCCGACGCCGTCGCCTGGGCCCAGGGCAAGAAGCTGATCAAGCCCGGCCGCAAGCCGCTCACCGGCACGGTCAGCGCCGTCTCCGTCGGCATCGTCGATGGCGTACCGCTCCTCGACCTGCGCTACGAGGAGGACGTGAAGGCCGACACCGACATGAACGTCGTCTGCACCGGCGACGGCCGATTCGTCGAGGTCCAGGGCACCGCCGAGGCCGAGCCGTTCGCCCGCGAGGAGCTCAACTCCCTGCTCGACCTCGCGGTCGCGGGCTGCGGGGAACTGGCCGATCTGCAGCGCAAGGCGCTTGCCGGCGTCCTCGAAAAGTAAAGGACGCACCAAGAACAGCCACAGCCGCGGGCAACCGCGCCGCCTTTCCCCGCGTCCCTAGAGGTACGGGCGTACGGCACACCGCTGTACGCCCGGCCAGTGCACAACGGGGGGCCTGCAAGGCCTGAGCAGGGAGGGAACGTCAACCATGGCCACGAGCCGACGCCGCCGGAGCCGTATCGCCACAGTTGCCGCAGTCATCGCGGCAGTCGGGCTGACGGCCGGACTGACCACCGGCTGCGACGCCGTCGACAAGGCGCTGGACTGCGTTCAGACCGCCGAGGCCATCGCCGACAGCGTGACCGAGTTGCAGCAGGCCGTTGACAGCGCGTCGAACGACCCGACGAAGATCGACGAGGCCATCAAGTCCATCGGGGACAACCTCGACAAGATCGGCGACAAGACGGACGACGCCGACCTCGACAAGGCGACCGAGGACATGCGCAAGGCTCTCGTCGACGTCCAGGGGGCCGTCGAGAACGGCGACACGACCCCGGACATCGGCGGTGTCACGAAGGCGGCCGGTGAACTCACCAAGGTCTGCACGCCGTAACACCCGGCACGAAGCGCGACAGCGACGGGACGGACAGGGTTCCGATCGCCGGGCGGCCCACCAGTCGGTAACCCGGCCCGTCGGTCGGTAACCCGGCCCGTCGCTGCGGCGGTCGGCGGGTCGGGATACTGGACCCCATGACCCGCCTGATCCTCGCCACCCGTAACGCCGGGAAGATCACCGAACTCCGCGCGATCCTCGCCGACGCAGGACTGCCCCACGACCTCGTCGGCGCGGACGCCTACCCGGACATCCCCGACGTCAAGGAAACCGGCGTCACCTTCGCCGAGAACGCGCTGCTCAAGGCGCACGCCCTGGCCCGGGCCACCGGCCTGCCGGCGGTCGCCGACGACTCGGGGCTCTGCGTCGACGTGCTGAACGGCGCCCCCGGCATCTTCTCCGCCCGCTGGGCCGGCCGGCACGGCGACGACAAGGCCAACCTCGACCTGCTGCTCGCCCAGCTCTCCGACATCGACGAGCCCCACCGCGGCGCCCACTTCGCCTGCGCGGCGGCGCTCGCCCTGCCCGACGGCACGGAACGAGTGGTGGAGGGGCAGCTGCGGGGAACCCTGCGGCACACGCCGACGGGCACGAACGGCTTCGGCTACGACCCGATCCTCCAGCCGGACGGCGAGAGCCGGACCTGCGCCGAGCTGAGCCCCGACGAGAAGAACGCCATCAGCCACCGGGGCAAGGCGTTCCGGGCACTGGTGCCGGTCGTACGGGAACTGCTCGCGCAGTAGATGGTGCGGCCGGAGGGACTCGAACCCTCACGGGAGTTACCCCACTGGGACCTAAACCCAGCGTGACTGCCAATTCCACCACGGCCGCCTGCCCTTGCCCGGCCATGCTACTGGCCGGGTGGGACGCTCAGACGCCCAGGTCCTTGATGATCTTGGCGACATGGCCGGTCGCCCGGACGTTGTAAAGAGCCCGCTCGACCTTGCCCTCCTCGTCCACGACGATCGTGGAACGGATGACGCCCAGGTACGTCTTGCCGTAGTTCTTCTTCTCGCCGAACGCGCCGTAGGACTCCGTGACGGTCTTCTCCGGGTCGGCGAGCAGGGTGACCTTCAGGGACTCCTTCTCGCGGAACTTGGCGAGCTTGTCCGGCTGGTCGGGCGAGATGCCGATGACGTCGTAGCCGGCCGCGGCCAGGAGCTCGAGGTTGTCCGTGAAGTCGCAGGCCTGCTTGGTGCAGCCGGGTGTGAGGGCCGCCGGGTAGAAGTAGACGATGACCTTGCGGCCCTTGTGGTCCGAGAGGGACACCTCGTTGCCGTCGGCGTCGGGCAGGGTGAAGGCGGGGGCCACATCCCCCGGCTGGAGTCGCTCGCTCATCGAACCAGCGTAACCGGGGAGCCTGACGGTGCGGTTCGCCGTGGAGCTGACAGACTGTCCGCAAACAGCATCAGCTTCACTTCGGAGGCCGAACGGTGGCGGACACGTCGGACACCAGAACACCGGCGCAGATCGAGGCGGACATCAAGGCCCGCCGCGCAGCGCTGGCCGAGACGCTCGACGAGATCGGGGTGCGGGTGCACCCGAAGACGATCGTCGGCGACGCCAAGGCCAAGGTCGTCTCGAACATCGACCACACCCTCGGACGGGCCTATGTCGGCGTCAACCGGGCCGTGAGCGATGTCAAGGCCCGGTTCACCGACGAGGAGGGCGCGCCCCGCATCGAGCGGATCGTGCCCGTCGCCCTCGTCGCCGTCGGGCTCGTGGGCCTGCTGGCTCTCGGCACCCGGCGCCGCAGGGACTGAGTGACGCGGACCCGACGGCGTACACAGGCGGCCCAGGCAGGTAGGTTCAAGGTGTGAGCGCCAACAGAAACGAGCACAGCACCCATCACGACAAGCTGCCCATCCGGATGCTGCACGACCGAGTACTCGTGCGGCAGGACACCAGCGAGGGCGAGCGGCGTTCCGGTGGCGGCATCCTGATCCCCGCCACGGCGGCCGTGGGCCGTCGGCTGGCCTGGGCCGAGGTCGTCGCGGTGGGGCAGAACGTCCGGACCGTGGAGACCGGCGACCGGGTCCTGTACGACCCGGAGGACCGGGCCGAGGTCGAGGTGCGTGGAGTCGCGTACGTCCTCATGCGCGAGCGCGATCTGCACGCCGTGGCCGCCGACCGGTTCGAGGGGTCGGAGGACTCCACGGGGCTGTACCTGTAGTTCAACGGGCCGAGGGGCTGGTGACCGTCGTCACCAGCCCCTTTTCCCGTTTCCTTGCTAGCTTTGAAGGAGCCCGACGAGACGCGCCGTACCGGGATGCAGGCAAAGACGACGCACCCCCGCATTACGCCGCCACGTCTCGGAGGTGCTTGTCATGGCCTGGGTCCTGCTCGTCGTCGCCGGTCTGCTCGAGGTCGGCTGGTCGATCGGCATGAAGTACACCGACGGCTTCACCCGGCTCGTCCCCAGCCTGTTCACCGGCGCCGGCATCGTCGCCAGCATGGTCCTGCTCTCCTACGCCGCCCGGTCCCTGCCCATCGGCACCGCCTATGGCGTGTGGGTCGGCATCGGGGCGGCCGGTGCGGCGGTGGTCGGCATGGTGGTGCTGGGGGAGCCCGTCACCGCGGCGCGGATCTTCTTCGTCTGTCTGCTGCTGGTCGCCGTGGTGGGTTTGAAGGCGACCAGCGGTCACTGAGCCGGCCCTGCGGTCACCGGACCGGCTCCGCGGTCACTGTCTACGGGTGCCGCCCTGCGTTCCGGCCGTGTTTCCCGTTGTGCCGCCGCCCCCCGTGTCCGTGCCGCCTGCGCCGGTGGCGCCGCCGCCCGAGGTGTCCGTTCCGCCGCTGCCGGGATCGCCCGTGGTGCCGCCCTCGGTGGTCGTGCCCCCGTCGGTGGTACCGCCGTCGGCCGTCCCCCCGTCGGTCGTGCCGCCGTCGGCCGTGCCCCCGTCGGTGGTACCGCCCGTCGTCGGGCCGCCCGTCGTGCCGCCGTCCGGCTGGCCCGGCGTCTGGCCACCGGTCTGGCCCTCGGTGTCCTGGCCGCTGTCCGTCGGGTCCTCGGTGGCGCCGCCCTCGTCCTGCTCGTCGGCGTCCTGGTCGCCCTCGGTCGGGTCGGTCGTCGGGTACTGGGGCACGTCGGCGCCCTGCTGGAGCTCCAGGTCGAAGTCCTTGACCGGCTTGCCCTTCAGGGCCTTCTCGGTGAACTGGGCCCAGATCGCGGTGGGCGGGCCGCTGCCGTTCATCCGGTTGACGCCCAGCGCGCCGTACAGGGGCTTCTGGGCGGCCGTGACCGGGTCCTGGCCCATGACGGCGACCACGGTGGCCAGTTCGGGGGTGTAGCCGGCGAACCAGGCGGCCTTGTCCTCCTCCGCGGTGCCGGTCTTGCCCGCGGCCGGGCGGCCCGCCGCCTGGGCCGGGGTGCCGGTGCCGTTCTCCACGACGCTCTTCAGGACCGAGGTGGTGGTGTCGGCGGCCTCGCGGCTGATGACCTGGGAGGTTTTGCGCTTGGGCAGGTCGATGACGTCGGAGCCGTCCTTGGTGATCTTCTCGATCATGGTGTACGTGCCGTGCTTGCCGTGGTTGGCGAGGGTCGCGTAGGCCTCCGCCATGTCCAGGACGCTCGCGGTGGCGGTGCCCAGCGCGATCGACGGGTACGGGTTGAGGTCGGGCGTGGCGGAGGGCAGGCCCAGCTCCACCGCGGTGTCCTTGACCTTCTCGGGGCCGACGTCGACGGCCATCTGCGCGTACACCGAGTTGACGGACTTGTCGGTGGCCGTGCGCACGCTGATGTCGCCGTAGGACACGTCGTCCTCGTTGGCGGGGTCGTAGCCGCTGGTCCAGCCCTGCACGGGGCGCTTGTTGGTGCCGTCGTAGATCGTGTTCGGGGTGATCGGGCGGCCGTCCTGGGTGGTCGACCCGTTCTCCACGGCCGAGGTGAACACGAACGGCTTGAAGGTGGAGCCGACCTGGTAGTCCCGGCGGGTGGCGTTGGGGGTGTACTGCTTGACGTAGTCGATGCCGTTGTACATCGCCACGACCTTGCCGGTCTTCGGGTCGACGGAGGCGCCGCCCGCGCGGACGTAGGTGTCGACCTTGTTGTTCTTCTTGTCCAGCTTGGACATCAGCTGGTCGTCGACCGCTTCGACGAAGGCGTCCTGCTTGTCCTTCTGCAGGGTCGTGGTGATGCGGTAGCCGCCCGCCTCCAGGTCCTCCTCGGAGGCGATCTTGTTCTGGATCAGATAGTCCTTCACGATCCGCACGATGTAACCGCGCTGCCCGGACAGATTGGTGGAGGCCGTGGCCTCCTTGGGCCTCGGGAACTTCATGCCGGCCCGCTCGCTCTCGGACAGCCAGCCCTTGGTCACCATGCCGTCCAGGACGTAGTTCCAGCGGGCCAGGGCCGCGGACTTGTTCTCCGGGTGGGCGACGACGTCGTACTCGCTGGGCGCGTTGACCAGCGCGGCGAGGTACGCGGCGCGGGCCGGGTCGAGGTCCTTGGCGTCCATGCCGTAGTAGGCCTGGGCGGCGGCCTGGATGCCGTAGGCGTTACGGCCGAAGAAGCTGGTGTTGAGGTAGCCCTCCAGGATCTCGTCCTTGCTCTTCTCGCGGTCCAGCTTGATCGCGATGAAGAACTCCTTCACCTTGCGGGTGACGGTCTGCTCCTGGCGCAGGTAGTAGTTCTTGACGTACTGCTGGGTGATGGTGGAGCCGGACTGCTTGCCCTTGCCGGTGGCGGTGTTCCAGGCGGCCCGCGCCATCGCCTTGGGGTCGACGGCGGACTCGGTGTAGAAGTCGCGGTCCTCGGCGGCCAGGATCGCGTGCCGGGCGGGCTTGGAGATCTGCGCGAGGGTGACGTTCTCCCGGTTGACCTGACCGTCACGGGCGATCACCGAGCCGTCCGCGTACAGGTAGACGTTGGCCTGCTTGGTGGCGAGGGCGTTGGCCGGCGGGATCTTCACCATGGAGTAGCCGAGGAAGAACAACCCGAACAGCAGCAACGCGCCGATGACGAGGGTGCCGAGCACCGTGCGCCAGGTCGGGATGATCCGCCGCCATCCCGTCCGTTTGGGCCGCCGGGCCTTCGGGGTCGGCTGCTGTGGCGGCTGCTGCTCGTCGCTCATGTCGTTGCCCGGACTCCTGTTTCGCGTCGTACGTTCCCGTACGCCTCGTACGCCTAATGCGCCCCCATTGAAGACTCTCGCACCAGGCGTTCCGTTCCCGGAAACCGACGCGTGTGGCGGGAAAGTGAGCAGGCTCTCGCGGGGGTCCGTGCCGGGCGGAAAACGGCTCGCCGTGCCGGGCGGAAAACGGCTCGCCGCGCCTCGCCTTCGCGCACTAGGCTCCTGCGCTTCGGTGCCGGCGGGGCGAGGAGGGCTGTGGATGTGGGCTCGGGGCGGTTGTACGCGGCCGTCGCGCTGAGGGGGTTCCGGCGGTACGCGACCTATCGGGTGGCGACGGCGGCGGGGGTGTTCACCAACACCGTCTTCGGTGTGATCCTCGTCCACACCTATCTGGCGCTGTGGGACGAGAAGCCGCACCTCGGCGGGTACGACCAGACCCAGGCGGTCACCTATGTGTGGCTCGGGCAGTGCCTGTACGCCACCCTCGCCATCCAGGGCGGGGGCGTCGAGAAGGACCTGATGGAGCGCATCCGCACCGGGGAGATCGCCGTCGACCTGTATCGGCCGGCCGACCTCCAACTGTGGTGGCTGGCGAGCGACCTGGGCCGGGCGCTGTTCCAGCTGCTCGGGCGGGGGGTGATCCCGTTCGCGTTCGGTGCGGTCTTCTTCCCGATGGCGCTGCCGGCCCATGCCACCGTCTGGGCGGCGTTCGTGGTCACGCTCCTGCTGGCGGCTCTCGTCAGCTTCGCCATCCGTTATCTGGTTGCCCTGAGCGTGTTCTGGCTGATGGACGGCACGGGCGTCAACCAGGCCCTGATGATCACGGGGATCTTCTTCTCCGGCATGGTGCTGCCCCTGAACGCCTTCCCGGGTGCGCTCGGCGACATCGTGCAGGTGCTGCCCTGGGCGGCGCAGGTCCAGATGCCGGCGGACGTGCTGATGGGGGAGACCGATCCGCTGCGGGCGTACGCCTTCCAGGCGCTCTGGGCGGTGGTGCTGCTGACGGCGGGGCGGCTGCTGCAGTCGGCGGCGACGCGGCGGGTGGTGGTCCAGGGTGGGTGAACGCGGCGTCCTTCGCGAGGGGCTGCGGGCCTACGGGCTGATCGCCGGGATGTGGGTGCGCTCCAGCATGGTCTACCGCACCTCCTTCGTCGTCACGGTGCTCGGCAACCTGCTGGTGACCGGCCTGGACTTCGTGACGATCCTGCTGATGTTCTCGCAGGTCGACTCGCTGGGTGGCTGGACGATGCCCGAGGTCGCCCTGCTGTACGGGCTGTCGGCGACGGCGTTCGGGATCGCCGATCTCGCGCTGGGCTCGATGGACGTGCTGGGCGGCCGGATCCGGGACGGCTCGTTCGACACCATGCTCGTGCGGCCCGCGCCGGTGCTCGCCCAGATCGGCGCCGACCACTTCGCGCTGCGCCGCCTGGGCAAGATCACCCAGGGTGCGGTGGTGCTGGGCTGGGCTCTGGTGGCCGTCGACGTCGACTGGACCGTGGCGAAGGTGCTGCTGGTGCCGGTCGTGGTGGTCAGCGGCGCGGTGATCTTCTCGACGTTCTTCGTGGCGGGCGCGGCCTTCCAGATCCTGGCGCAGGATGCCGCCGAGGTGCAGAACGCGTTCACGTACGGCGGGAACACCCTGTTGCAGTATCCGCCGAGCGTGTTCGGCAAGGACCTGGTGCGCGGCGTGACCTTCATGCTGCCGCTCGCCTTCGTCAACTGGGTCCCCGCCGCCCATCTGTTGGGGCGGCCGTACCCGATCGGCCTGCCCGGGTGGACGGCCTTCGCGTCACCGCTGGTGGCGGCCGGGTGCTGTGCGCTGGCCGGTCTGGCGTGGCGGTCGGGGCTGAGGTCGTATCGGAGCACGGGGAGTTAGCGAGCAGTCGATGGACACTGTCACCGAGCCTTTCACCGAAGCCGTCACCGAGCCCTTCATCGAACTCGACCGGATCGAGAAGGTCTTCGATGTGCGCAAGAAGACCGGTTTCCTCAAGCGGGAGCGGCGGCGGGTGCGGGCCGTCGACTCGATCTCCTTCACCGTGGCGCGCGGCGAGATGGTGGGCTACATCGGCCCGAACGGCGCCGGTAAGTCGACGACGATCAAGATGCTGACCGGCATCCTGACGCCGAGCGGCGGCCGGCTGCGGGTGGCCGGCCTCGACCCCTCCCGCGAGCGCACCCGGCTCGCGCATCGCATCGGGGTGGTGTTCGGGCAGCGTACGACGCTGTGGTGGGACCTGCCCTTGATCGACTCGTACAAGCTGATGCACCGCATGTACCGCATCCCCGACGGCCGTTACCGCGAGAATCTCGACCGTCTCGTCGAACTCCTCGACCTGGGACCGCTGTTGGACGTCCCGGTGCGTCAGCTCTCGCTCGGGCAGCGGATGCGCGGTGACATCGCGGCGGCGCTGCTGCACGATCCGGACGTGCTGTATCTGGACGAGCCGACGATCGGCCTGGACGTCATCTCCAAGGCGAAGGTGCGCGAGTTCCTGCGTGAGGTGAACACCGAGCGTGGGACGACGGTGCTGCTGACCACGCACGACCTCCAGGACATCGAGCAGCTGTGCTCACGGGTGATGGTCATCGACCATGGGCGGCTGATGTACGACGGTCCGCTCGCCGGGCTGCACGAGGTGGGGGAGAGCGAGCGGATCCTGGTGGTCGACCTGGCGCGCGAGCTCCCGCCGATCGAGGCGGCGCCGGCCCGGGTGGTGAAGGTGGAGGGGCCGCGGCAGTGGCTGGCCTTCCCGGCGGCCGAGTCGGCGGCGGCGCTGGTGGCGCGGGTCGCGGCGGAGTATCCGCTGGTGGATCTGTCGGTGCGGGAGCCGGACATCGAGGCCGTGATCGCCAAGATGCTGCAGGCGTCGGGGCGCGCCCCCGAGCCTCCGGGCGAGTGGGCCGAGCAGGACGGACAGGCCGACCGGGCGATCTCGTAGCCCCGGTGCGGGGTTGCTCGTAGGCTGCTGTCCATGACCGACGACGCCCCGGAGCTTCGCGCCTCCGACGCAGATCGTGAACGAGTCGCCGAGGTCCTGCGGGACGCCCTCGCCGAGGGGCGTCTCGACATGGAGGAGTTCGAGGAACGCCTGGACGCCACGTACCAGGCGCGGACCTACGGCGAGCTGGCGCCGATCACCCGGGATCTGCCGGTCGGCGCGGTCGCCGTGCCGAAGGTCGACATGGTCAAGAAGGCCGGGGGCTCTCAGGCGAGTTGGCCGGACCGGATCGTCGGCGGCGAGGGGTCCTCGACCTGGGGTGTCGCCGTGATGTCCGCCTTCCAGCGCAAGGGGCGGTGGACCGTGCCGAAGCGGTTCAACTGCTTCACCTTCTGGGGCGGCGGCGAGATCGATCTGCGGGAGGCGAACTTCGCGGACCGGGAGATCGAGATCAACTGCGTCGCGATCATGGGCGGGGTGCAGGTGATCGTGCCGCCCGGCGTCGAGGTCGTGGTGCGCGGGATCGGGATCATGGGGGGATTCGATCACCGGGAGGAGGGCGTTCCCGGTGACCCCGGGGCGCCCCGGGTGATCGTGACCGGGTTCGCCTTCTGGGGCGGCGTCGGCGTCGAACGCAAGCTGACCCGGACCCAGCGGCAGGAGCTCCGGGAGGAGCGCCGTCGGGAGAAGCTGGAGCGCAAGGCGGAGCGGCGGGAGTTGCGGTCATCCGCCCGGGACGAGGAGTACGAGGCGCACCGGGCGATGCTCGACGAGCACCGGGAGATGTTCCGCCACGTCCACGACGAGCGCGGCAACCGCTGGGAGCGGTCGCGGGACCGGGACGAGGACTGAGCGGGAGCGGGGGCGAGGGCTGGGCGGGATGCCTGAACGGGACCCGGCGCGGGGCGCGCTGTGAGCGGCTCTCCGGCGCCCCGCACCGCGTCCGTCACAGCTCCGCCGGCGCCGCGCCCTTCAGGTCCTCCAGGTCGAAGGTCTGTGCCATGCGGTCGTAGCCCTTGTCGCTCGGGTGGAGGTGGTCGCCCGAGTCGTAGTCGGGGCGGAACTTGCGGGGGTTGTACGGGTCCCGGACCGCCGCGTCGAAGTCGACGACCGCGTCGAAGACCCGGCCGCCGCGGATCTCGGCGTTGATCTGCCGGCGCACGCTCTCGCGGGCGTCGGTGTAGCCGCGGTGGCCCTGGAAGGGCATCAGGGTCGCGCCTATGACCTTCAGACCGCGGGCGTGGGCCTGGCGGACCAGGGTGCGCAGACCGTTGAGGATGCGGACCGGGTCGGCGAGACGGGGGTTGCGCAGGATGTCGTTGACGCCGAGGTCGATGACGACGACCTTGACGTTCGTCCGGGACAGGACGTCACGGTGGAAGCGGCCGATGCCGGCCTGGTTGTCCGCGGGGCGCCCGGCGCCGCTGGCGAGGACCTGGTTGCCGCTGATGCCCTGGTTGACGACGCTGTAGCGCGGCACGTCCCGACCCTCCGCGACCGCGGCCCGCAGCCGGCGCGAGAGGACGTCCGTCCAGCGGCGGTTGGCGTTCTGCGTGGACGTGATGCCGTCGGTCAGCGAGTCGCCGAAGACGACGACGGTGCCGTCGGACTCGTTGCTGAGGACGTCCAGCGCGGTCAGGTACCGCCAGGAGGAGACCTGCCCGGTGTACGCCACCCCGGTCGCGTCCTCGGCGAGGTCGCCCTCGGCGACGTAGCTGATCTGGCGGGCGTGCGGGTGGAAGGTCACCGGGCCGGACGGGGTGGGCGAGTAGGTGGTGACCAGGACGTCGGCCTCGGCCGGGATCGCGATACGGACGGCGTCGCTGAGCACCTGCTGCCCGGGCGGGACGACGACCGTGGTGTTGCCGCCGAAGGTGAGCCTGCGCATGGTGTCGGCGACGGCTGCCGCGGTACCCGTTCCGGCGGCGAGGGCGACCGACGCGTGCGTGATCGTCAGCGCCGACTGGCCGTACAGATTGGACAGCGTGATCCGGACACTCGTACCGCCGACGCTGGTGTGCACGACATTGCGCACCGAGCGGCCGGCCATCCCCTCGACCTCGGTGCCGGGCTCGGCGCCGACGGGGGAGGCGGACCAGGCGCCGACCCAGATGCCGGTGGAGGCCGGGGCGGCGCGGTTGCGCGGGCCGCCCTGCTTGGCCTGGGTGCGCTCGCCGGTGGTGCTGCCGTCGTCGGAGGCGACTCCGACATAGATGGCGGCCGAAACCGCCACGATCAGGGCGATGATCGCGGAAAGCAGGGCATAACCGTGACGCCTGGTCATGCGATGCGTGTCTCCTCGGGCGGATGGGAGCCCGAGGCTCCGATGTGATCACCTCATGATGCGTCATAAGGCGGAGGGGAGTTGCACGGACCCCCCATTGGGCCGCCGGACTTCATCCGGAGTTCGCCATCGACCTCCCCCCACGGGACAGACGCCGGGAACTCTTGATTCGTTCCAGGAGTAGGTCAGGAAGGGACAATGTGTGCGAGGGATCACTGGACGGGTGGAGCGGATGGAACGAACGAATCCGGATGAAGCGGGAACGCGTGACGTAGAGCAGCATGCCCGGGCCGATGCCGCCGGTAACCGGCATGCGCCCGCCGCGGCCGTCCGCGCGATGACGTCGTTCACCGCCGCCGACGAGGAGAAGCGCCGCGGGGTCCGGCAGATGAAGATCACCGCGACCGGCATGCTGCTGTTCGTGGCGCTCGTCTACGTCCTCGCCAAGTGGGCGTCCAACGAGGGCGCCGGCGCCTGGGCGGGCTATGTCGCCGCAGCCGCGGAGGCCGGCATGGTCGGCGCCCTGGCGGACTGGTTCGCGGTCACGGCACTGTTCCGCCACCCCCTCGGCATCCCCATCCCGCACACCGCGATCATCCCCAACAAGAAGGACCAGCTGGGCGTCTCCCTGGGCGAGTTCGTGGGGGAGAACTTCCTCTCCGAGGACGTCGTACGGCAGCGGCTGCGCGCCGTCGGCATCGGCAGCCGGCTCGGCGCCTGGCTCGCCGACCCCGAGCACGCGGACCGGGTGACGGCCGAGCTCGCCACGGCCCTCAGAGGCGCCCTGCGGGTGCTGCGCGACTCCGACGTCCAGGCGGTGGTCGGCGAGGCGATCACGCGCCGCGCCGACGCCCGCGAGATCGCGCCCGGCATCGGCAAGATGCTGGAGGGGATCGTCGCCGACGGCGCCCACAAACGAGCCGTCGACCTGATCGTGACGCGGGCCTACGACTGGCTGGTGCTGCACGGCGAGGACGTGATGGGTGCCGTGCAGGGCGGCGCACCCGGCTGGACGCCGAAGTTCGTCGACAAGAAGGTCGGCGAGCGGGTCTACAAGGAACTGCTGCGCTTCTGCGCCGAGATGCGCGACATGCCCTCCCACCCCGCGCGCGGCGCCCTCGACCGATTCCTCATCGACTTCGCCTCCGACCTCCAGTCCGACACCGACACCCGCGCGCGCGTGGAGCGCTGGAAGAGCGAGGTGCTGGCCCGCGGCGAGGTCCAGGACCTGATCGCGTCCGCCTGGACCGCCGTCCGCGCCATGATCGTCTCGGCGGCCGAGGACGAGCGCAGCGAGCTGCGTCTGCGCGTGCGGGCCTCGCTGCTGTCCCTGGGCGCCCGCATGGCCGCCGAGCCCTCGATGCAGCACAAGGTGGACCGCTGGGTCGAGGACGCGGCGGTGCACGTCGTGACGACGTACCGCGCGGAGATCACCTCCCTGATCACGGACACCGTGGCGGGCTGGGACGCCGAGCACACGACGAAGAAGATCGAGGCGCACATCGGGCGTGACCTCCAGTTCATCCGGATCAACGGCACGGTGGTGGGCTCGCTCGCCGGCCTGGTCATCTACACCGTGTCGCGCGCGCTGGGGGCGTAGAACGCCCACCTCAGGGCACTCGAAGCGGGTTCCGCTCGAGGAGGAGGGGGCCCATGGCCAGAGCACAGTCCGAGACCGGCCGCACCATCACCACCGACATCCCAGCCCGCCTGGACCGCCTCCCGTGGTCGCGCTGGCACTGGACGATCGTGATCGGCCTCGGCACCGTGTGGATCCTCGACGGCCTGGAGGTCACGGTCGTCGGCAACATCGCCCCCCGGCTCTCCGAGCCCGGCAGCGGCCTGCCGATCACCTCCGGCCAGGTCACCGGTCTGGCCGCCGCGCTGTATGTGGCGGGTGCCTGTCTGGGCGCCCTGTTCTGGGGCCGCCTCACCGACGTCTGGGGCCGTAAGAAGCTCTTCATGATCACCCTGGCCGTCTATCTGGGGGCGACGGCCCTCACCGCCATCTCCTTCGACACCTGGTGGTTCTTCCTGTTCCGGTTCCTGACCGGATTCGGCATCGGCGGTGAGTACGCGGCGATCAACTCCGCGATCGACGAGCTGATCCCGGCGCAGTACCGCGGGCGCGTCGACCTGATGATCAACGGCAGCTTCTGGCTGGGCGCGGTCGGCGGTTCCCTGCTGTCGATCGTCGCGCTGGACACGGCGATCTTCCCGGCGGACGTCGGCTGGCGGCTGACGTTCGCGCTCGGTGCCGTCCTCGCACTGGTGATCCTCCTGGTACGGCGGCACGTCCCGGAGAGCCCGCGCTGGATGTTGATCCACGGCCGCGACGACGAGGCGGAACGGATCGTGTCCGGCATCGAGCGACGGGTCGAGCAGGAGCGCGGCGAGCCGCTGCCCCGCCCCGAGGGCGAGATCACCATCCGCCAGCGCCGCAGCGTGACGTTCCTGGAGATCGGCCGCACCGTCTTCTCGAAGTACCGCAGGCGGGCCACCCTCGGCTTCGCCCTCTTCATCGGCCAGGCGTTCCTCTACAACGCCATCACCTTCGGCTTCGGCGCGATCCTGACCCAGTTCTTCGACGTCCCCAGCGGCAACACCGGTTACTACTTCGCGGTCATCGCGATCGGCAACTTCATGGGCCCGCTGCTGCTCGGCAAGCTCTTCGACACGGTCGGCCGCCGGATCATGATCACATCGACCTACCTGCTCTCGGGTCTGCTGCTCTTCGGCACGGCCTGGCTGTTCGACCAGGGCACACTGAGCGCGGCCACGATGACGGCCTGCTGGTGCGCCGTCCTGTTCTTCGCCTCGGCCGGCGCGTCGAGCGCCTACCTCACGGTGTCCGAGGTCTTCCCGATGGAGACCCGGGCGATGTCCATCGCCTTCTTCTACGCCCTCGGCACCGCCGCCGGCGGCATCAGCGGCCCGCTGCTCTTCGCCAAACTCACCGAGACCGGCAAGGTCGGGGACACGGTCCTCGCCTTCCAGATCGGCGCGGGCCTGATGTGCCTGGCGGGCCTGGTCGCGGCCTTCCTCGCGGTCCGCGCGGAACGCCGTTCCCTGGAGGACATCGCCCGACCGCTGACCGCGGTGGGGTCGCCGTCCGGGGGGACGGGGGGAGTGCGGTCGGCGGGGGCTGCGGGCGCCTCCGGCGCTGCGGGCGGCGGCAAGGGGGCCACGGGAGGCACGGGTTCCGCGGGCGCCGGTGGCGCCGGTGGGGCGGCTGGAGGCGGCGGCCCGGCACGGTGATCGGCAGACTGGGGGCGACAACAGCAGGACCGGCGCCGAGTGCCGGTGCCGGGACGCCGATGAGGAGCCCTGTCCGATGACCATCCGCAGGATCGTCCCCGACGTCCAGGTCGGGTCCGAGGAGCAGCTGGAGACGAGCCGTGACTTCTACGGCCTGCTGGGCTTCGAGGAGGTGATGAACATGGGCTGGGTGACGACCATGGCGTCCCCCTCCAACCCCACGGCCCAGATCAGCTTCTTCACCGAGGAACGCACCGCCCCCGTCGTCCCCGACTTCAGCGTGGAGGTCGAGGACGTGGACGCCGTGTACGCGCGGGTGGTGGCGTCGGGTGCGGAGGTCGTACGGGAGCTCCGGGAGGAGGAGTGGGGCGTACGGCGCTTCTTCGTGCGGGATCCGAACGGACGGGTGGTGAATGTGCTGAGCCATCTGGGGGCCTAGGGGGTGTCTGAGCGGGGGAGGGGCTCGACCCTTCAGCTCCCCGCTGCCACCCGCCGTACCACCGCCAGCGCCTCGCGCACGGCCCCCGGGATGTCCGTCACCGGGAAGCGCGCCTGACGCACCACGCGTGCGCGGTCCACCACCAGCACCGCCCGCTTCAGCCGCAGTGCCTGCCCGGCCCGGAACACCGGCAGCCGCAAAGCGGCGGCGAGGCGCAGGTCGACGTCTGAGAGCAGGGTGAAAGGGATGCCCTCCTCGACCGCGAACACCCGCTGCTCGTCCGGACGTTGCGTACTCACGCCGTGCACCTCGGCGCCCGCCGCGCGGAAGTCGTCGTACGCGTCCCGGAACAGGCGGTTCTCCAGCGTGCAGCCGATGGCACCCGGGATGTCGGCCCAGCCGTCCGGCAACGGGCCCGGGCGACCGGTCGCCGGATAGCAGAACAGGACGGTGGCCGCGGCCTCGGCCACCGGATCCAGCTGCTCGCCGTCCCGGTGTCCCGGCAGTTCGAGGCGCGGCAGCGACTCGCCCACCAGGCCCGCCACCCGCAGCGCCTCCGCACTCTCCTCAGCAGCCGTGCCGCTCAGCGAGCCGTCGCCGAGCAGCCAGCGGTCCGCCCAGTCCTGCATCGAGAGCAGCACCGGCAGCAGCCCCCGCCCGCTCTCCGTCAGCCGGTACTCGTACCGCACCGGGCCACTCTGATACGGAATCTTCTCCAGGACCTCCGCATCCACCAGGTGCGCAAGGCGCTCGGTCAGCACCTTCCGGGAGATCCCCAACTCCTGCTGAAGCGCGTCGAACCGGTGGTGCCCGCGTGCGGTCTCCCGTACCAGGAGCAGGCTCCACCAGTCGCCGACCACCGCCGCCGCCTGCGCGATCGCGCAGGCGGCGTCCCGCTCGGGCACCGACCTGCCCATGGCTCTCCTGTCTTGCGGATACAACGTCCGGCCTTCGAAACCATCTTGCGTCATGCGGTCAGTTCCGGATAGGAACTGAGTCGCCGCAAGTAAGTTCCCATAAGAGACTCACTGGAGGATGGGCGTCGCATGAGCGAGACACCGACGGTCCCGGAGCGCGATCGCCGTAGCACCAGCACCCACCACGCGACCTCGGCCCCGGCGGTCTTCTGGCGCTACTGGGCCGCTGCCACCGTCAGCAACGCGGGCACCGCCGTCACCGCCCTCGCTCTGCCTCTGGTCGCCCTCACGGTCCTCGACGCCACCGCGCTCCAGGCCGCCCTGCTCGCCGCCGCCGGACAGATCTCCTGGCTGCTCCTCAGCCTCCCGGCCGGAGTGATCGCCCAGCGCGTCCCGCTCCGCCGCCTCCAGGTCACCCTCGATCTCGTACGGTTCGCCGCCGCCGGATCCCTCCCGCTCGCCTGGTGGCTCGACCGGCTCACCTACCCGCACCTGCTGCTCGCCGCTCTGGTCACCGGCGCCGCGACCGTACTCTTCGACATCGGCAACTCGACCTTCCTGCCCGCCATCGTCCCGGACCGGCAGCTCGCCGCCCGCAACAGCCTGATGTCCGGCACACACGCCGTCACCGAGACCGGAGGGCCCTCCGGGGGCGGTCTCCTCGTGCACGCCGCGGGCCCGGTCGGCGCGCTCCTCGTGGACGCGGCCAGCTACCTGCTCTCAGCGGTGCTGCTGCGCACCCTCCCCGAACGCCGTCCCGCCGTCCGCACCGGTGACGGCACCCTCCGGCTGATCCGCGAGGGCTGGACGTACGTGACGCGGCACCCGGTGATGCTGCCCTGCATGCTCTGGGCCACCGCCACCAACTTCGTCTGCGCCGCCCTGGTCGCCCTCACACCGCTCTACCTGGTCCGGGAGGCCGGTCTGACGCCCGTACAACTCGGCCTGGTGCTCGCCATGGACGGCGTCGGCGCGCTCGCCGGATCCGCCGTGGCGGTCCGGCTGACCCGGCGGTTCGGCACCGCCCGAGGGCTCGTGGGGACCGCGCTGGCCGGCGGCGCTGCCGCCCTGCTGGTCCCGCTGACCACGTCCGCGGCCGACGCGTACTGGTTCGCCCTGGGCAACGCCGGCTTCGCCTTCGGCGTCGTCATCGGGTCGATCGCCACCCGCACCCACCGCCAGACCGAGTCCCCGCGTGAGCTCCTCTCCCGTGTGATGGCCACCGTCCGCTTCGTCTCCTGGGGCGCCCAGCCGCTCGGCGCCCTCACCGCCGGCCTGCTCGCCACGTACGCGGGGACGCACGCGGCCCTGTGGACGGTGTGCACGGCCGCGCTCCTGCCGCCGCTGTACCTGCTGGCGGTTCCGGTGGGCCGCCGGCGGGATCTCGCCTGACACGGCTGCCCCAGGCGGGGAGGGAGCCTGCCCCTCCCAGCGCCGCCGGAGCAAGGGCCGTGAACCTCGCCGGGACGAGTCCGGAACCGGAGGCGGACGGCGACGAGTCCGACGGGGAGAACGAGGCCAGGGGCAGGGCGCACCCGCGTCCATTCCTGCCGTGCGCTGGAGAGCGAGGCTAACCGGCCGTGCCCTTGCGCGGTTCGGCCCGGGCGCGCAGCTCCGACACACACCCCGCGCCGACGACGCACCCCGCGGCGGCCAGGGCGAGCCCGAGCACGCCCGGGTTGACGTACGACGGCACGTCACCGGTGTCGTAACTGCCGCCGTCGCTCGTCTCGCACACGAATCCCAGCGGGAGGAACGAGACTCCGTGGTCGACGATCTCGATGCCCCGCTGATGCCGTTCCGCCCAGCCCGGCGTACGGCAGGCCCAGGCCGGCGAAGAGTCGGTGCCGCCGTCCTCCGCCTCCATGACCGCGCCGGCGACGCCGAGCAGCCCCCATGCGTACAGGGCGCACGCACCCGCGCCCGCGAGAGCCGCGAGCGCGCGCAGCACGCCGGGGGCGCCCGTGTGCCGTATGCCCCGGTCGGACAGGGCACCGACGCCGTGGCCGCAGAGAGCGAAAGCGATGATCACCGCGACCACGACGAACAGCAGGAGCAGCAGGAACACTTGGCCGGCCTCCGGGCGGGATTCGGCACTGCGCGGACGAGTGCGCCGAGTCCAACAGGGCCTGAACCGCACGGCTATGGCGGAGCCCACAGTTCCGGCAACGGTGGTGTCACAGCACGTCGGCCAAGCGGTCCACCTGGTCCGGGTCGAGTCCGTAGCAGTAGAGCATCACCTCGTCGGCGCCCAGATCGGCGAAGGCGCTGATCGCGGCGCGGATCTCGGCGGGGGTGGTGAGCAGGCCCGCGACCATGCGGTCCGGCATGCCGGTGAAGGCGTAGTACGCGTGCATCCGGGCCCGCGCGTCGTCGAGGACGTCCGGCGGGCCGAGCGCCACGTTCACCTGGGCCACCAGGCGGGGTTCGCCGTCGCGGCCGTACTCCTTCCAGAACGCGCGGACGGTGTCGAACAGCCCGCCCGCCCAGGAGGGTGCCGCCGCCGCGAGGAAGCCGTCGCCCCAGCGTGCGACGCGTTCGACGGCGGCGGGCTTGAAGCCGCCGAACAGCAGCTCCGGGCCGCCGGGCCGGGCGGGGGCGGGACCGATGGGGCCGATGCCGTCGCCGTACGGATCGCCCCACCACTGGCGGAGCATCGTCGCCATCTGCTCGTCCAGACGCCGGCCGCGGGTGCGCAAGTCGGTACCCGCGACCCGGTGATCGTCCTCCCGGCCGCCGATGCCGAGACCCAGGACGAGACGCCCGCCGGTCATCCGGTCCAGGGTGGCGGCCTGCTTGGCCAGCAGGGCGGTGTCCCGCAGCGGCGCGAGCAGCACCTCGGTCTGGACACGGATGCGAGAGGTGGCGCCCGCGAGGACGGCCAGGGCGACCAGCGGCTCGGGGTTGTCGTAGACGAGCCGGTCGAGCAGGCCGAGCGAGCTGAAGGGACCGGCATCGGCACGCCGGGCCCAGGTGAGCAGGGTGGTGGGGTCGCCGATGGGCAGGCCGATGCCCACGTGTGCAGGGACGTTCATGGAGGAACCTCCGACTTGAGGGGTCGACAAAGACAGCTGCCGCCCCTCCTGCACCTCGCTGAACTCTCGGTGAGCTCTCGACGATCTCTCGGCGATCTCTCGGCGAGGTGTGACGCTCCGCTCTGCGGCGTGTTTCCGGGGAACGTCTCTTCGAAGTCAACTCACGGTAGAGCGGGGCGTCTTCACGCGGCAACCATTTCCTGGAGCGCGGGGTGCCCGGCGGCGGCCTGAGACGGCCCAGGTCAGGCCCTGTCCGGCCCGGGCGACGCAGTTGTGACTCACGTCACCGCGCTCACCCGGAAAGAAAGCGGCTGCTGTCTCCGCGGTGCTGGCATGCTCATGCGTGACTACTGGGGGGTAACCGCCGTCGCGCGTCTACGCGTTCAAGCGTCCGCGCGCCGGTGTACCCGACCGCCCGCCCGTCGACGCATCCGCGACCGGCGCGCCGGCACCGTCATGCCCTCCCAGCGGTCACCTCCCGAAGCGCACCCCCATACACCGCTCCTGAGGAACACGCGTGCACAGATCCAGGCTCAAGGGACATGCCTTACTGACGGCGGTCACCGTCGCGGCCCTGCTCACCGCCGGCTGCTCCACCGACTCCCCGAGCTCCGCCGACGCGGCGCCCACGACGGCGGCCAAGAGCCCCGAGGCCGCCGCGGTCCAGGAACAACTGGCCGTCGTCGCGGCCCCGTCCGGTACGGCCACTCCCACCGCGGTCGCCGACGGGGGCGAGGCAGGCAGGGCCCGGAAGTCCTCCCTCAAGGTCGCCTCGTACGACAGGAAGAGCGGACGGGCGGTGATCGCGGCGAAGTCCGTGGCCAAGCCGACGACGCCCCCGTCGGCCTCCGCCTCCTCACCCGCGTCGCCGCCGCCCCGGCCCACCACGCCCCCGGCCGCGTCCGCGCCGAACACGCCGACCACCGCCCCGCCCGCCACCGCCCCGCCCGCCACCTCCAGGACGAGCACGCCGACCGCCCGCCCGTCCACCCCCGCCACCACCCAACCCCCGGTCTCCGTAGGCGACATCATCGCCAGCGCTCCCGCCCCCGGCGCCCCCGACGGCGTACTCGCCGAGGTGACCGAGGTCGTGGGCACCGCGGACGACGGCGCCACGACGGTCGACACGGAACCGGCGAAGCTCAACTCCGTGCTGGGTGCCGGCAAGGCCGACGGCACGGTCCCGGTGGACCCGTCGGCCATCGAGGTCGACCCGCTCGTCCAGGGCGTCAAGGTCTCCTGGGCCAAGACCGGCGGCCTCCGCTTCGGCCCCGAGGGCGCGAAACTCCCGCTCGGCAGCCTCCGTATCGACGTGGGCGCGGCGGTAGGCACGGCAGAGGGCGGCCCGGTGTCGGCGGCGGCCTCCGTCAAGGGCTTCGTGCAGCTCGCCCCCGAGGTCGCCTTCTCCTACGACGGCTCCGGCGCGGACGCCGCACCAGGCGGCGCCTTCCTGGGGCTGTCCGGCGACTGGGCGTCCCAGTGGTCCCTGAAGGGCCGCGCGGCGGCCTCGACCGGCGACCAGCCCCTGCGCATCCCCTTCGCGAAACTGCACGCCGACCCGGTGATCCAGGTCGGCCCGATCCCCGTGGTCGTCAACCTGGACCTGACCTGCTACATCCAGGTGGCCGCGGACGGCCGGGTCACCGTGGACGTCGAGCAGGACCTCAAGGGCGACTTCCGCGTCGGCGGCACCTTCTCCTGGGCCAAGGGCTGGACCCCGGTCAGCGAGTCCGACATGACGGGGGAGCCCCTGAAGGCCCGCGTCACGGCGGCCGGCGACGTCAAGGCCGCGCTGGGCGCGGAGGCGACCGTCGGCCTCTACGGCGCCGTGGGCGTCACCGCCGACCTCGCCCCGTACGTCCGCGCCCACGCCGAAGCGACGGCCGAGGGCTCGTCCGACGGCACCGCCACGGCGTCAGGCTCCTACGCCGTCTACGGCGGAGTGGACCTGACCGGCTCCCTCCAACTCCAACTGACCATCTTCGGCACGCCGATCCTCGAGAAGAGGATCCCGCTGGGAGCCCTGAACCGAGAGTGGCTCCTGACGAAGGGTGAGGGAAGGGTGACCACGACACCGGGGACGAGGACGACCGCCTGATCGCCGGGCCACCGGGCCACTGGGGACGGGACGGAGTACCTGCCCGTCCCCAGGGGTGGTCGTCCCCGGGCCTCCGTCAGTCCCCCAGGGGCCGTACACGGCCGAACGCCGCCCGAGCTCAGGGAAGCCGAGGCGCAGGCATGCGCCAGTACTGCCGCTTCTTCTCATCCCGCACCACGACGCCGAGCCGCAGCAGCTCCCCGCGCAGCTCCCGGGCGTCCTGGTCGCCGCCGTCCTTCTCTCTCACCGCCGCACGGGCCCTCAGCAGCGCGTCCGCCCCCTCGGGCAGGCCGGGCACACCGGGCACCCAACGCCTGAACTCCGCCCGGTGAGGATCCTCGTCGGCCCATCGATAACCGTGCTCGGCGAAGACGTCGGCCAGTCGCCGCCAGGGCAGATGACAGTCCTCCCGCGCGAGCTCCATGCCCTCCGGATCGAGCAGCACGAGCTGCTTGCCGTCCCGCACCGCGAGGGCCACGTCATCGCGCCCGAACTCCTGCGAGTCGTCCCGGACGTCGAGCACGACCCGGTCGCCGGACAGCTTGACGGTCAGCGACTCGTGCACGGCGAAGAACCCGACGAGCAGCCCCAGCAGCACCCCCACACCCACGGCACCGATGGTCCGCCCCGGCTCCGAAATGGAGCTCAGCAACTCGGCCGGCCCCTCCAACGGCGCCCAGGGCAGCGTCACCAGCCAGTCCGCGAGCAGCGGAGCCAAGCCGCCGACGACGACCCCGCACACCACCCAGAAGAGCAAGAGAACGAGGACGGACTCGGCGACCACACTGACGCCGTCCGCCCGCGGAGCAGACCCGCGCCGCCCCTCACCACCCCGACGACCGATCTTCAAAAGATCCCCCGAACCCCTCATGTCCCCCATCCCGATGTCCTGGCCGTACTCGATCTACGTCATTCTGAGTCATTCTGAAGGAGCTCCGCAGAGCAAGTCGTCGGCCGATGGTCTACGGCACCGCGACTTTGGTCGCCGCCTGACGAGCCGCAGCGATGGCGGGCCCCGGCAGCAGCCGCCGGCGCAGGCACAGGCTTCGGCGCCCGGACCTGTGGCCCGGGCGCCGAGACCTCTTTCGGTGAGCTACATGACCCGTCGCTTCATGACTCAGTGGCCGTGGCCACAGCTCGAGCCGACGTGGTTGTGCTGCCCACCGGCATTGCCCTCGCCATTGATTGCGTTTCCGGCCAGGCCGTTGAGCAACCCGATGTTGTTGAGGAGGACAATGTTCTGGTCGTGCGACTTGCAACCTCCGTCATACATGGGGCGCATGCCCTGAGCGGTGGCGGTGCCGGTGGCTATGAAGCTGAAGCTCCCGAGGATGGCGGCCGCGACAGCGGCCTTCTGAAGCTTGCGCATTACTCCTCCTAGGGTCGGGTCAGAGCGCACGACTAAAGATCACAAAGATCCACTAAGCGCTCATTTCGGAGGCTAATCCGATATCTCCCGGCCCGCTCATCGGGACCGCCATCCGGGGAACTGACACCCAGTCGCCTGACCCCCCGTCACCGCACCGCCCACCGGCCCCTTGCCCCAGTGCACACGCTCCGACCGATACACCCGGTCAGCGCAGCACCCTGACGATCCGTCGCGATCTGACGCCTCGACGGATCGGGCCTGGGGCGGTGCGCCGCGGAAGGCGGCGTGTAGACGCCGAAGCGGGCCGCCTCTCCGTGGTCCGTCACGGTCTCTTACCCTGCGGCGACGGCAGAGTAGGTCCACACGTCGGCAGGGATTCTGTGCTGTAGTCGCCACGTAATTGCCATCGGATTGCTCCCGGTGTGCCCGTCGTACTCAGCGGGCCCAAGCAGCATCCATGGCTGTGCGCCACCGATGTCGGTGGTCTTGTAGCGGCGCACAAAGAGAAGTACGTGGCTGCCCTGAGCGGCGTGACGCTGGTAGCGCAGGCCGGTGGGAGAGTTCTCTGACGTCTGGTTCTGTGACTCCCAGTGGAACTTGGTCTCGCTCTGGGCGTAGTCGTGATAGCGGGTCCGTGGGGAAAAGTCCTTCTCGTCTTTCTCCAATGTGATCAGCAGCGCGTCGGTCTTGATGGCTTCGCACCACTTCACTCCCTCACGGAAGTCACCAGGCATGAAGCCGCCGATGGCTGACTGGCCGAGGGCGGGCAGGATTTCCTCGCGGGTGTAGGAGGCGTGCACCGTCAACGGGATTCCGGCTTCGCCACCGATGCCCAGCAGAGGGATCGGCACATGCTCGGTGTGAGCAAGGTTGTGCTCCAGTACCTGACGCAGTTCGTCACGCACCGCATGCTGGCTACGCAGCCTGGCAAACCCGGCGTCGTAGTTTGCGAACCCCTTGCGGACAACTCCGCCAAGTGGCCACAGCTGAAAGAAGAGCATGCGGGCGTAGGCTTGCCCCTGCTCATCTAGATCGCTGTACTTAGGGGCGTCGTCCTCGAGCATCCTGGTGTAGGCAGCCACCCGCAGTGGGTCGTCTACATGCAGGAAGGATGAGACGCGCTTGAGGAGTGCTGCTTCACCTTCAGGTGCTTCGCCCTTGAGGAGCCCAGAGCGGCGGAGTAGCCCGGTCCAGGAGTTGCCGTTGCCACGGTATAGCTCTTTGAGCTCACGGCCGCTTTCGCTCAAGTAACGAGTGAGCCTGGGCTCGGCGTAGTCGGCAACCTCGCGGGCCAGTGCCGTGACGTTGATGCCGATTTGGGTCTTAATGTTGGCGATGATGGTTCTCTTTGCCTTCTCCTCCAAGAGGATTTGGCAACCAGACGGTAGCTGCGGGAAGTCAGCATCGATACTGTCCAGGAGCCGCTTCCGCGTCAGGTTCGTCAGGGCGCGGAACTGATTCTCGAAGCGGAACTCCTTGCGGTGCTGGCCGATGAAGTCAAGGATGGTGAGCACCGCCTTGTCCTCTGTGCGGCGCAGGCCCCTGCCAAGTTGCTGCAGGAAAACGGTGGCACTCGAGGTTGGGCGGAGCAGGAGCAGAGTGTCCACATCAGGGATGTCGAGTCCCTCATTGAGCAGGTCGACTGAGAAGATCACCTGAAGTGCCCCGGACCGAAGATCCGCCAGCGCCTGCTTGCGCTGCTCAGCCGGGGTCTCTCCGGACAGTGCGACGGCATTGAGGCCGGCCGTGCGAAAGACCTCTGCCATGAAGTGGGCGTGTCCAACAGAGACGCAGAAGCCCAGGGCGCGCATCAGGCCAGGCTCAACAACCTTATTCTTGACGGCCTTCACCACCAGTCGAGCGCGTCTGCTGTCGCTCGATAGTGCGTTACTCAGCGCGCTGGGGTCATAGGCGCCCCGCTTCCACTCCACCGTACTCAGGTCGGTGTTATCGCTGATGCCGAAGTAGTGGAACGGGCTGAGCAACTCATTTTCAAGGGCTTCCCACAAGCGAAGTTCGGCCGCGATACGGCCGTTGAAGAACTCGCCCTGAATGTTCTTTCCATCCATCCGCTCAGGGGTTGCTGTGAGTCCCAGCAACTCCAGCGGTTTGAAGTGTTCAACGATCTTCCGATACGTCGGCGATGTCCCGTGATGGAACTCGTCGATCACAATCACGTCGAAGTGATCGGGGGAGAGTTGATGGAGTGTGCCGGCGTTCAAGGACTGCACGCTTGCGAACACGTGAGTCCAGCGCTCTGGGAGGTCGCCGCTATGAAAGGACTCCCCAAAGTTTTGGTCGAGCAACACGTCCTGGTATGTCCGGAGAGACTGCTGCAGGATCTCCCTGCGATGAGCTACGAAGAGCAGCTTCAGATCACGGCCGTACTTCTTCTTCAGCTGCTTGTAGTCCAGCGCGGCCATCACGGTCTTGCCCGTACCTGTGGCTGCTACGAGTAGATTCCGGTGCCGGTCGTGAATCTCACGTTCAACCGCCAGCCGTTCCAACATGTCGCGCTGGTGCGGATACGGGCGCACCTCAAGGCCAGAGAGGGTGATCCTGCGCTCGCCAGCGCTGCGGGAGGATGTGCCGCCAGCGATAGCAAGAGCCTCTTGCAAGCGCCTTCCGTCTACTTCCGGGTGGTACGGCTCGAAGGAAGGGTCGCTCCAGTAGGCCTCAAAGGTGGCGTCGAACTTTCGTAGCACGTCAGGAGTTGCCACGGAGGACAGACGGACGTTCCACTCCAGGCCATCGAGCAGAGCGGCCTTAGACAGATTGGAGCTACCGACGTAGGCAGTGTCGTAGCCGCTCTGGCGGCGGAAGAGCCATGCCTTCGCGTGGAGCCGGGTGGCTCGTGTCTCGTAGTTGACCTTGACCTGGGCCCCAAATTCCTCAACCAATCGGTCAAGGGCGCGACGCTCGGTGGCGCCGATGTATGTCGTTGTGATGACCCTTATGGGTACGCCTCGTTCGTGGGCGGCCCGCAGCGACTGCTCGATAATCCGCAGGCCATGCCACTTCACAAACGCGCAGAGCAGATCGACGCGGTCAGCGGTGGCTAGCTCGGCGCGAAGCTCAAATCCGAGGCTCGGATCCTCCGGTGCGTTGGTGATCAGGGCGGTGTCCGATAGCGGGATACCGGGCCGGACAGCGAAGACGCCCGGAGCTTCCTGATGTGTCAAAGCAAGCAGTTGGCGGGGCCCTTCGGCTACGAGATCCACCCACTGCTGCGCACCCTCGAGGGTGCCGATGGAATCCAGAATGTGGTTGGCCGCGTAGACGCGTTCCTCGGCCGGAAGGTTCTGGAGGACGCGTCGGACCGTTTCCGACACATGCCTGGCGAGGACATGAGGCACTGACTCCGCACCTACTGCATCACTCAGGGCGTGCCAGCCAAGGTCTGCGAGCCCCTTCAACTGCGTCTGGAAGCGCAGAGTGATCAGCTGCTCGTACAGACCTGTGAAGGGCTGCGACAACTCTTCCGGCTCGGCCATGCCGTACCCCCGCTCGCTCGGACCACTGCCCCATATGTAACAGAGGGCACTGACACGGAGCAGAGCGGCGAGAGGCGCGTGCGCGGACGCCTGCGCCTCGCTCAAAAACTGCCTCCAGTCGACTGCTTATTGACATAGTTGATCAAGTTCGATCCAGTATGGATTCATGGGGATCGAACGCACTATCGGTAGCATCGACGGGGTTGATGTGGGGGACCACTTCGACAACCGCATGGCTGTGCTGGCCGCCAAGCTGCATCAGACCAACCAGAAGGGCATCTCCTGGCTCAGAGATGAGCGAGATGGCCTGCCGGTCGCCGATGCCATCGTGTTGAACGGTGGGTACATCGATGATGACGATCGGTGGACCTGGATGCGGTACACCGGAGCCTCGAAGGGCAACGAATCGAGTCACGGCCGTACGCACGACTCGTTCCAAGCTCCCAGCTCCGGATGGGACCGAGGTAGAGATCTGCCAATTCGATCTGACTCGTCTGCCTGAGTCTCAACAGGGTCATACGGCCGTCGAATCTCAAGTTGCTGAAGCCCTGGAAGCCCTGGAAGAGCAGCACGAACTGCAAGGTTCGGAGCGGTACCCAGAGGTCCGCACCATGCCGGTTCAGCGCCTCATTCGAAGCGTGGCAACGTCACGACGGGTCAAGAAGCTCTACAACGGCGAATGCCAGCTCTGCGGCGGTCGCCTGCTAGGCCCAGACGGTGAGGCGTACAGCCAAGGCGCACACATCAGGCCGTTGGGTAGGCCCCACTACGGCCCTGACGTCGAACAGAACATCCTCTGTGTATGCCCCAACTGCCATGTCCGGTTGGATGTTGGTGCTGTCGTGGTCGACGAGAACTGGTCGATCATTGTGCGCGCGGCGATGTTCGGGGAGGTGCTGTTGCCCAAGCTCGAGACCAAGGGCTGGCACCGAGTGCATCCGGACTACCTCCGGTATCACCGTGAGTGGTGGGAGCAAAGAGGCGCTCGGTGAGCATGGCGCCTAGGCCAGGATCGACCCCATGGTTCAGCACGGCAACTGCGTTGTCAGTGGGGCTTGTTACCGTCCTTGGTCATGGCTGATGACGATGGGATTGCTTGGCTCGGTGGGCGGTGGGGGAGTTGGTCCGGGGATCCTGTGCTGGGGGATCAGGCCGGGCTCGTGTTTGCGGAAGGGGTTGCGCCGCAGGATCTGGCGGTGGTGTTCGGGGCCGTGCCCTGGGAGATGCCCGAGGTGGTGGGGGCGGAGGCCAAGGGCATCTATGACCGGACCCATCCCGATACGCGCGTCCCGGACGAACCTGAGGTGACCGTCTACGGCAAGGAAGGCGACTGGTCCTTTCTCGCCGGGCGTTTCGACTTTCTGCTCCACTTCCGGGACGGATTCGCGTTACCACAGGGGGCGGGCCGTGTTGTCCTGCTCTATCACGTCTCCGCGCGGGGGATGTACTGCATGGTCTACTTCGAAGGCGGGCGGCCGGTGTGGAGCGGCGAGATCCACGGGTCCTTCGACGAGGAGAGCGCGCTGCGCGGCGGGCACTACTTCGACCAGGCGCCGGAGATGGCCTTCCTCAACTGGGCCATGCACGAGGCGGGTTGCCGTCCCGATGTTCGCTATGTCGACGGGCGGCCGGTCTTTGACAAGGGCGGCCTGATACCCGACTGGAAGGAGCGGTTTCTCAAGGGCCTGGAGATCGCGTTCGGGATGTCCGTGTGCCGGGAGACCTTCGACTCGGGCGGCTATCCGTTGGCCGAGGTGTATGCGAGCTGATCGACGGCAGGGTGCGCCGGGCCCGCCGAGCCGAATGCCCGCGGGCCCAGCGCCCAGAGGTCTGCCGTCACCCTCCGTGGCAGTCGCCGTACAGCCGCCCGGAACCGCACCAGCAGGATGCCTGGCGCTGCGGCGGCCACGCCACGGCCCGGCCCCGTGCCGCCAGCGTCGTCGCGTACTGCGGCAGCAGTGCCGCGTCCTCGGGGGACGCGCCCTCCGACGCGGCGAAGGCCTCGTACGACGGCACCGTGCCCGTCACGATGCCCAGGTTCGGGGTGCCGGAGGCCGACAGCTCGCGCAGCGACGCCTCTATGGTCGACAGGTGCTCGTCGTGGGAGGGGTACTCGGCCGAGAGCGAGGCATACGCGGACACCAGCTCCGTCAGTTCCTCCGCCGTCCAGTGCAGCACCGCCACGGGGAACGGGCGGGACAGGGCCGCCCGGTACGCGCCGAGCTCCGCCCGCAGGCGCGAGATCTCCGCCTCCAGTTCCGCCGGGTTGTCCGAGCCCAGCGACCAGACGCGCTTCGGGTCGTGCAGTTCGTCCAGGGAGACCGGCATCGAGTGGAGGGTGTCCGCCAGGGTGTCCCACTCGTCATGGGCCACGCCCAGCATGCGGCGGACCCGGTGACGGCCGAAGAGCAGCGGGTGAGTGGCGTACGGCGGCTCCGGGACGTCCGTCAGGAGCAGACGGGCGCCCTCCGTGAACGTCTCGTGCGCCGCCTCCAGCTCGTCGTGCGACTCCAGGGCCTCGGAGACGATCACCCACGGCGCCGGGTCCCGGGGGGAGCCTGCCCGGACGCCCTCGATGATCGCCCTCGCCTCCGCCTCGTGGCCGTACTCCCACAGGTTCGAAGCCTTCAGGGCCCGGACCAGGTAGGGGTCGTCCAGGCTCACGGACGACGACAGCAGGCGGTCGTAGAGCGCTGTGGCTGCCGGGCGGTCGCCGGACAGTTCCAGGTGGGCCGCGGCCTGGAGGAGCAGGGCCTCGGCGTCCTCGGGGTAGAGGCCGGCGGTTCGCTCCAGGCGTGCCGCTTCAGCGGTGTGGTCGACGTTTTCGGCAGGCGTGTCGGGGCGCATGGGGGACACCGTACTGCCCATGGCTTACGGAGGAGAGAGCGGTGGAGTGAACAAGGGGGAGTGACGGGGCCAGTACCGCCGTCGCAGGTCCAGCTCATGGCCGCACGGGTCTGGAGACCTCGCGTCACGCCCCCTATCGTGCGGGCGGCCCGGCGAAGGAGGCTCTCGGATGGTGCGGGTTCGCGTCGTGCGGCACAGCGGTCTTCGTCGGCGCGCACTGCGGCGGCGGGTGCTGTGGGGTGGCGGGGAAGCGCTGGTCACCGTAGGGGTCGTGCTGTTGCTGCTGGTCGTCCATCAGTTGTGGTGGACCAACCGGGAGGCCAGGGAGGGAGCCGAGCGGGAGGTCCGCGCTCTGGAACGTGCCTGGGACGGCGGTCCTGGCGACCCGCGTACGGCCGTACCGCCGACGGCGGCCACGCCCCCACCCCCGCCCGCGGCCGCACCCACCTCCGCCGAGCCGACCGCCCCGGCCACAAGCAGCCGACCCCGGTCCGCCGCCGCCCCCGACTGGTCCCGCGCCTACGCCATCCTCTCCATCCCCCGCCTCCACCTTCGCGTCCCCGTCGCCGAGGGAGTCGGCAGGGGCGGGGTCCTCAACAAGGGGTACGCCGGCCACTACCCCGGCACCCAACAGCCCGGCCGCCCCGGCAACTTCGCCCTCGCCGGGCACCGCAACACCCACGGCGAGCCCTTCCGGTACATCGACCGGCTCAAGCCCGAGGACACCGTCCTGGTCGAGACGCGGAACGCGACGTACACGTACGCCGTCGACCGAACCCTGCCGCGGACCACCGCCCACGACGTGAGCGTCATCCGGCCGATCCCGCGCTCGACGGTCGAGCCGGCTTACGGCTACACCGAACCCGGCTACTACCTCACCCTCACCACCTGCACTCCGGAGTACACGTCGAAGTACCGCTTGGTGGTGTGGGCCAAGCTCGTGTCGATGCGGCCTCGCTATGCTGTATGACGAAAACCTGTACAAGGATGGGTTGTACGAGGATGGTTTTACGAGGGGGAGGGGCCGCTCAATGATCCGTAGCTGGGCCAATCCGCGTCCCGTCGCCTCGTTGCTGCTGCTCTTCCTCCAGATCGCGCTGCTCGACACGGGCAGCCTCTCCGCGGCCGTCGCGCTCGCCGCGACCGCCGCCGCCGGTTCCGCGTTCGCCGTCTGCTCCCTGCTCGCCTCGCGAGCCGCGCCCGCCGTGGCGCCCACCCGGGTGCGCACGGCCATCCGTGACCGAGCCCGCCGTACGGCCTTCCTCACACAACGCGACCCCGACGCCTCCGGCCGGCCACGGCCCCGGGCACCCGGGCACGCCCTCTCGGCGACCGTCGCGTAGGGCACGCACACAGGTACTCGAAGCAGCTCACCCGCTTACCGGCGCAGTAGCCCACGAGCTCAGCAGCCCGCCAGCTCGAAACGCGTGACCTCACGCGGGTCGTCATGCCGCCATGCCGATGTCCGGCATATCCCCATCACCCTCTTCACCCCTTTCACCGGGTTCACCGGGTTCATCCGCTTCATTCCGGCACGACGAGACCCTCGGAGGGCTCATTCATGTCCGTTTTCGCCGACCTTGTCCAGCAACTGGCCGACCTCCTCCATCCGTTGTTCGGCGCCTCCGCCGCCGCCGGCGCGATCGTCCTGTTCACCGCCTTCGTACGGCTGCTGGTGCATCCGCTGTCCCGGGCCGCGGCGCGTGGGCAGAAGGCGCGGACCGCGTTGCAGCCGAAGATCGCCGAGCTGCGCAAGAAGCATGCGAAGAACCCGCAGAAGCTTCAGAAGGCCGTACTGGAGCTGCACGCCGAGGAAAGGGTGTCACCGCTGTCGGGATGCCTGCCCAGCCTGCTCCAGTTGCCGGCGTTCTTCCTGCTCTACCACCTGTTCTCGAACACGACGATCGGCGGGCGGGCGAACGAACTGCTCACTCACCAGCTGTTCGCCGCGCCGCTCGGCGACCACTGGACGGACGCGCTGGGTGACGGCGGGGTGTTCGGGGGAGCGGGACTCGTCTACGTCGGGCTGTTCCTGGTCGTCGCCTGCGTGGCCGCGTTCAATTACGGCCGTACCAAGCAGATGATGGCCGCGAATCCGGCGATGCCGATGCAGGTCGGGGGTGGGAGCGGTGGCCGGGGCGGTGACGTTCAGGCGGTGCCGGGGATGGCGGCCATGACCAAGGTCATGCCGTTCATGTCCTTCTTCACCCTCGTCACCGTGGCGGTGGTACCGCTGGCGGCTGCCCTCTATGTGGTGACCAGCACCACCTGGAGCGCGGTTGAGCGGGCCGTCCTCTATCGCTGAGCGGGCGGTCGCCGTCGGCCGCCGAGGCCGGGGACCGCGGTCCAGTACGTGAACCGGGTATTGCGGACTGGTCGCTGACCTTGGAGGATCGACCAGTCCTCCGATGGCTGCACCCGTCGGCGGGCGCCTCCGCGATCGAGGGAGATTGTGATCATGAAGCTGCTGCGAGTCGGTACGGCTGGAGCGGAGCGGCCGGCGTTGCTCGACGGCGAGGGGACCCTGCGGGACCTGACGGGCGTCGTGCCGGACATCGACGGAGCGCTGCTCGCCGACGATGCGGCGCTGGGCCGGATCCGCGCCGCGGCGGACGCCGGTGAGCTGCCCGTGCTGGACGCGACCGGGCTGCGGGTCGGACCGCCGCTGGCCCGGATCGGCAAGGTCGTGTGCATCGGGCTGAACTACCACGACCACGCCCGCGAGACCGGCGCCGAGCCGCCCGCCGAGCCGGTGATCTTCTTCAAGGCCGCGGACACGGTCGTCGGACCGAACGACACGGTGCTGATCCCTCGCCGTTCGACGAAGACCGACTGGGAGGTCGAGCTCGCGGTCGTCATCGGACGTACGGCCCGGTATCTGGAGTCCGCCGAGGAGGCGCTCGCGCATGTCGCGGGGTACGCGGTGGCGCACGATGTGTCCGAGCGGGAGTTCCAGATCGAGCGGGGCGGGACCTGGGACAAGGGGAAGAACTGCGAGACGTTCAACCCGCTCGGCCCCTGGCTGGTGACCGCGGACGAGGTGCCCGACCCGCAGCGGCTCTCGCTGAAGCTCTGGGTCAACGGGGAGCTGAAGCAGGACGGTACGACCGCCGACCAGATCTTCCCGGTGGGCGAGGTCGTGCGGTACGTCAGCCAGTTCATGACCCTGTACCCCGGTGACGTCATCAACACGGGTACGCCGGCGGGGGTTGCGATGGGGCAGCCCGAGCCCAAGCCGTATCTGCGGGCTGGGGATGTGGTGGAGCTGGAGGTCGAGGGGCTGGGGAGGCAGCGGCAGGAGGTGAAGCCGGCGTAGGCGCTCCGCTGGGTTGGGCGGGGGAGGGGGGTGGGGCTGCGGGGCGTTTTTGGGCGCGGGTGGGATGTGGCTGGTCGCGCAGTTCCCCGCGCCCCTTAAAAGATTGCGCAGTTCCCCGCGCCCCTTGAAGGTGGCTTACTGCTGGGTCAGGAACTGTTCCAGGGCCTCTGTCACGAAGCGGTGGTCTTCCAGTTGGGGTAGGCCGCTCACCGTCACCGAACCGATTACGCCTACGCCCTCGACGTTGATCGGGAACGAGCCGCCGTGTGCCGCGTAGGTGTCCGGGTCCAGGCGGGCGGAGTCCTCGAACGTCGTGCCCTTGGCGCGGAAGCGGGCGCCGACCACGTAGGAAGAGGCGCCGTAGCGCTCCACCACCCGGCGCTTGCGTGCGATCCAGGCGTCGTTGTCGGGGGTGGAGCCGGGCAGTGCGGCGTGGAAGAGCTGCTGTCCGGCCCGGTGGATGTCGATGGCGACCGGGGCCTGGCGTTCGCGGGCCATCTCCACCAGCAGGGACCCGAGCGCCCAGGCGTCGTCGTAGGTGAACTGGCGGAAGACCAGACGGCGTTCCTGGGCCTCCAGGTCCTGGAGCGGCGGGGTGATCTCCGGGTGGAATTTCGGGGTGATCTCCGGGCTGTGCATCTTGTGCGCCTTATGTGTCTGAGCCTGCGTCTTGTGCGTCTTGTTGGTCGTCACAGGGGCACCGCCACTCCATCACGGGCCGAGCGGCGGGCCGCCTCCAGGACGTCGAGGGCGGCTGCCGCCTCCAGGGCCGTCACCGGGTTCGGGCCGCCGTCCAGCAGAGCCTTCGCCACGGCCGCATAGTAAGCGGGGTAGTCGCCGGGGAGGGTGGGTTCGGCGCGACCGCCGCCGGTCAGCGGGGACTCGCCGGCGCCCACGCGGCCCCACATCGACTCGGGTTCCGTGCCCCAGTCGCCGGTGGACCGGCGGGCCGGGTCCGGGCGCAGCCCCTCCCGCAGCGCCGCCTCCTGCGGGTCGAGGCCGTACTTCACATAGCCCGCCTTCGAGCCCAGTACCCGGAAACGGGGGCCGAGTTGGGCGGTCGTCGCGGAGACGTACAGGTGGGAGCGGACGCCGTTCGCGTGTGTGAGGGCGAGGAAGGTGTCGTCGTCCGTCTCGGCGCCGGCGCGGCGGACGACCGCCTCGGCGTACACCTGGGTGACCGGGCCGAACAGGACCAGCGCCTGGTCGACGACATGGCTGCCGAGGTCGTACAGCAGACCTCCGATCTCTGTCGGGTCGCCGGACTCCCGCCAGCCGCCCTTGGTCTGCGGGCGCCAGCGCTCGAAGCGGGACTCGAATCGCCATACGTCGCCCAGCTCGCCCTCGGTCAGGAGCTGGCGGAGGGTCAGGAAGTCGTTGTCCCAACGGCGGTTCTGGAAGACGGACAGGAGCAGACCGCGCTCCTCGGCGAACGCCGCCAGCTCGCGCGCCTCGGCCGCCGTGCCGGCGATCGGCTTGTCCACGACGACCGGGAGGCCGGCCTTGAGGGCGGCGCCGGCGAGCGGGACGTGCGTCTTGTTCGGGGACGCGATCACGACCAGGTCGAGTTCGTCGGCGCGGGCGAACAGCTCGTCCGGCGTGGCAGCGGCGCGGACGCCCGGGTGCTCGGCGCGGGCCTGTTCCTGCCGCTCCGGGTTCGATGTGACCACCGTGTCCAGGGCGAGCCCTTCGGTGGTCGCGATCAGCGGGGCGTGGAAGACGGAGCCGGCGAGGCCGTAGCCGATGAGGCCCACGCGGAGGGGAGTAGCGGTCGTGCCGGAGGTGCCAGTCATGCGTCCACTTTCGCAACGCTGTTGCCAAAGTGCAAGCGCGGAGGAGAATGGTCGTGTGATGGGTGGCGTGAACAGGACGAAGAGCGAGGTCGGCGGAGTGGACGTGGGTGGGGTGAACCTCGGCGCCCTGCGCAGTCACAACACCGCGCTCGTGCTGGACCTGCTGCGCACGGCCGGTCCGGAGGGGATCAGCCGACTCGAACTCGCCGAGCGCACCGGGCTCACCCCGCAGGCCGTCAGCAAGATCACCGCGAGGCTCCGGGAGGACGGGCTCGCTGCGGAGGCGGGGCGCCGCGCCTCGACGGGCGGCAAGCCCCGCACGGTGCTGCGGTTGGTGCCGGAGGCCGGGCACGCGGTCGGGGTACATCTGGACCGGGACGAGCTGACGGTCGTGCTCTGCGATCTGACGGGGGCCGTGGTCGCGCACCGCAGGACACCACTGGACCTGGGGGCGGGTGCGGAGACGGTCGTCGAGCGGGTGGTGCGTGAGGTGGGGGCGTTGGGGGAGCTGGGCGAGTTGGGGGCGTTGGGCGAGCTGGGGGTCGGAGGGCTTGGGGGCGGTGGAGTCGGGCCGGGGGGTGAGGGATCGGGGTCTGAGGGGCCGGGGCGTCGGGACTTGGGCTCTGGGGGATCGAGGTCTGAGGGGCGTGCGCATCCGGGCGTGGGGTCTGCCCCGCGGGAGTCTGGGGAACCGGGGCCCGGCGGACGAGGGCATCTGGACTTGGGGCCTGAGGGGCCGGGGTATCGGGACTCGGGGTCTGGCGAATCAGGGCGTGAGGGGCAGGAGCAGGGGCATCGGGACTCGGGGCCTGGCCGATCGGGGCTTGAGGGGCGGGGGCGTCGGGGCGTCGGGTCTGCCGGGCCGGAGCCTGGGGAGTCCGGGCCCGGAGGGCGAGGGCATCGGAACCTGACGGCTGAGGGACGGGAGCCCGGGGACCTGGGCTCTCGGGCGCTGGAGGCTGAGGGGTCGGCCATGGGGGCCCGTCTTCCGGGGGCCGTGCTCGGGGTCGGGGTGGCGCTGCCCGGGCCGCTCGATCATCGGCGCGGGGTGCTGCACCGGGTCACGGGGTTCCCGGAGTGGAACGGCTTCCCGCTGCGGGACGTGCTCGCGCGGCGGCTCTCGCTGCCGGTCGTCGTCGACAAGGACACCAACGCCGCCGCGCTCGGGCTGGCGGTCGGGGGTGAGGCCGCGTCCGTCGCCTCCTTCGCCTACCTGCACTTCGGCGCGGGGGTCGGTGGCGGGCTGGTGATCGGGGGAACCGTGCATCGGGGGGCCCGGACGGGGGCCGGGGAGTTCGGGCACCAGGTCGTCCAGCTGGACGGCCCGCTCTGCGGCTGCGGGAACCGGGGCTGCGTCGAGGCGCTGTGTCTGGCCGCCGTGGAGCGGGGTGACCTCGCGGAGGCGGCCCGCGTGCTCGGCACCGCCGCCGGCAACCTCGTCGCGCTGCTCGACGTCGATCTGGTCCTGCTGGGCGGCCGTACGGTCGCCGCCGCCCCGGAGACCTTCGTACGCGGGGTCACCGCCGTCCTCGACGAACGCGCCCGGCGCGCGGGCGAGGAGGCGGTGCCGGTACGGGTTGCCTCCGGCGGGGAGCGCGAGGTGGCCGAGGGGGCGGCCCAACTGCTGCTGGCGCCGCTGTTCGGGCGGGCGGAGGGGTGAGGCGAGGGGGTGCGGGCGGGGCCGGGCCGGAGCGGGGGAGAGGAACCACGAACGCGGCGGCGCCGGTGCTCACGCTGCTGCACCGCGCGCCGCGCCACCCGCTGCTGCGCCGCCTCCGGCCGACCGTCCGCTGCCGCGCCTTCGACGCGTCGAGGCCGGGCGGGAGGATCGCACGTTCCACCCGGAGCCGGCGACCGGACCCCGCCCCGCATGCGCTGATCGAGCGGACTTGCCCAACCCCCCGGAATGGCATCGCCCGAAAGGTGCCCACACCCGGCATGGTCATGTGTTCATGCGACCGCACACATCCGCCCCCCTCTGCCTCGCAGCAGCCGCCCTCCTCGCCGCGGCGCCCCCGGTGCGGGCGGAAGCCCCGGCCGAGCTGCCCGGCTGTGCCACCGACGGCCGGACGTTCCCCCTCACCACCCGGCTCCG
The DNA here is from genome assembly GCF_043673425.1 of Streptomyces sp. M41. Classification (NCBI taxonomy): domain Bacteria; kingdom Bacillati; phylum Actinomycetota; class Actinomycetes; order Kitasatosporales; family Streptomycetaceae; genus Streptomyces; species Streptomyces sp. M41. Next base: position 197,261 of record NZ_JBIMKE010000011.1, read on the forward strand.
CGGCGGCCCCGACTCCTACACGGCCGGCGGCGGCTTCGGCACCTGGTACCTGGAGCTCACGAACAAGACGGACCGGACCTGCACCGGCATCCATCCCGTGGTCGTCCTCGTCGACGGCAAGCGGACCCTCGAGCCGTCCCAGCCCCGGCTGGAGTTCTACGGCGGCCCGGACGACGAGCGCCCCCACGCCGTCCGCTTCGAGACCACCGACCAGGACGAACTCGTCGGCGCCTTCGACGGCTTCCCCGGCTTCACGGTCGGCCCCCGCAAGACGGTCTCGGTGAAGGTACGCCTCGCTCTCACCTCCGATGCCGTACCGAACGAGGTCACCGTCAACGCGGCTGTCGTGCAGCGGCACGAGGGAGACGGCGACTGGGTCGGGCAGTCCAACGACTACCGCTTCACCATCGAGGCCGACCGGCGGGACCCGGCCGCCCCGACCGACGGTCCCGCCAAGGAGAGGGCGGAGGACGCTTCGGCCGGCCCGGCGAGCCCCAACCCCTCCGGGTCCCCCGATACCGCCCCCGACCAGCTCACCCTCGCCGACGAACTCGCCCGCACCGGCCTCACCTCACCCCCCGCCGTCACCTTCGCCGCGACGCTGGGCCTCCTGCTGACCGGAGCCGCCCTGCTGATCGCCCGCAAACGCCGCTGATCCCACAGCTCGCGGGCCCGCCCGCCCCGCCGGTTCACGCTCTCGTTGTCAGCCGGATCCCTCCAGTTCCCCGATCCAGCGGAGCGTTGCCGTCGTGAGAGTGGAACGCGGCCATGAGGTCGTGCAGATCGAGCGCGAGGCGGAGGCTCGCGGCGCCTCGTTGCGCAACTTCGGACAGATCTGGGTGAGCGGACCCGCGGGCGGCGAGGAACTCACGACCGCGCTGCGGGCCCGGGAGCTGTGAGTACCGGGTGATCGACGGGGTCAGGATCAGCCACTCCTGATTACGCTGGGGGCGTCGGTACGCCGTGGTTCCGGCGCCCCCTCCCATCCGTACGCAGGCCAGGAGAGTCACAGCAACATGGCAGACCGCAAGCCCATAGAGTCATGGCTCACCGACATGGACGGTGTCCTCATCCACGAGGGCGTACCGATCCCCGGCGCCGACGCCTTCATCAAGAAGCTGCGTGATTCCGGCAAGCCCTTCCTCGTCCTCACCAACAACTCGATCTACACCCCACGCGACCTGCACGCCCGGCTGAACCGCATGGGCCTGGAAGTGCCGATCGAGAACATCTGGACCTCGGCGCTGGCCACCGCCCAGTTCCTCGACGACCAGCGCCCCGGCGGCTCGGCGTACGTCATCGGCGAGGCGGGCCTGACCACCGCGCTGCACGACATCGGCTACATCCTCACCGACCACGACCCCGACTACGTCGTCCTCGGCGAGACCCGCACCTACTCCTTCGAGTCCATGACCAAGGCGGTCCGGCTGATCAACGCCGGAGCCCGCTTCATCTGCACCAACCCCGACGAGACGGGCCCCTCGACCGAGGGCCCGCTGCCCGCGACCGGCGCGGTCGCCGCGCTGATCACCAAGGCGACCGGCAAGCAGCCGTACTTCGCGGGCAAGCCCAACCCGCTGATGATGCGCACCGGCCTGAACGCCATCGGCGCCCACTCCGAGACCAGCGCCATGATCGGCGACCGGATGGACACCGACGTGCTCGCCGGCATGGAGGCCGGGATGCAGACGTTCCTCGTGCTCACCGGCCTGACCCGGCCCGAGCAGGTGGAGAACTTCCCGTACCGGCCGTCCAAGGTCGTCGACTCGATCGCGGACCTGGTCGACCGCATCTGAAACCCGGTACACCCGGGATTCGACCCGTACGGACCAAAGCGGGCCCCGTTGAGGATGCGGGGCCCGTGCTCCGGGGGCAGCCTCCAGATATCTGGAGGTTCACGATGGGATCACTGCGCGTCACTCTCTGCGCGATCGCCGCCCTCGGGGCGGTCGCCGTCAGCCCGGCGGCACACGCGACGGACGGGGGCGTCTCGGTCAGCCCGTCGTCCCCGCGCGCCGGCAGCGACATCGCGCTGCGGGTGAGCGGCTGCCCGGGCAGGACGGCCAGGGCCGTCTCCACGGCGTTCGTCGCCGACGCACGCCTCACCGCCGGCACGGACGGCACCCTCGGCGGGGAGAGCCGGGTCCGTTCCACGCTCGAGGCCGGTACCTACGACGTGAAGGTCGCCTGCGGCGAGCGGACCCGCACGGGCACCGTCAGCGTGGGCGAGCGGGAGGCGGGCCCGTCCGCCCCGCAGCCGCACGGCGCACAGCCGTCGACCCCTGCCTCCCCCACGGCCCCGGTGCGGGCCGGCGGCGGAGGCGCCGAACGCCTCGCCATGGTCGACGCCCGCGAAGCCGGCCCCGGCACCGCGCACACCGTGACCGGGCTCGTTCTCGCCGGTGTCGCCGCCACCGCGGTGGCGCTGCGCAGCGCCCGCCGGAGCCGACGGCCCCGCTGACGATGGACGAGCACCACCGCCCCGCATACCGCGCCCGCCTGCTGATGGGGGTGGCCTGGGTCGTACTGCTGCTCGGGCTGTGGCTGTGGGGGCAGGAGGTCACGGCCGTACGGCTGAACATATCGGCGCCGGTATCGGGCGACGTCGCCGCGGTCGGCCGGCCCCAGCAGGTCCGGCTGCCGTCCTCCGTACGCCCGTTGGGGGACGCGCTGCCACAGCGCCTGGACATCCCGGCACTCGGTGTGCAGGCACCGGTGGTGGCCCGCGGGCTCGATCCGCGAGGTGCGATCGATCCGCCGCCCTTCGAGCGGGCCGGAGCAGTGGGCTGGTACGCGGCCGGTGTGCGCCCGGGCGCCCCCGGGGCCGCGCTGCTCGTGGGGCACGCCGACACCGAGACCGGCCCCGCCGTCTTCCACCGGCTCGCGGCGCTGACGCCGGGCGCGCTCGTGCGGGTGCTCCGTGACGACGGGAAGCTCGCAGAGTTCACCGTGGAACACGTCCAGGTCGTCGACCGCGCCCGCTTCGACGCCCGCCAGGCCTACGGCCCCCACCGCGCGGGGCGGGCCGAGCTGCGCCTGCTCACCTGCGGCGGCACCTTCGACCGGGCCGCCGGCACCTACACGGCGAACGTGATCGTGTCGGCGTACCTGACGGGCACGGGTCTGTAGGCCGCGAACGGCAGGCCGTCCGTCCGGGCGGCGTCGCGCACCTGGCCCGGCCGGCGACCCGCTCCCCCTCGGAGCCGCCGACCGGGCGGTCCTCAACCGCGCGCGCACGGGCTGCGGGAGTAACCCGGCGACCTGCGCGGGAGGTCTTGGTACGACCAGCGGGAGGGTGTCCGACCGGGGCTGGGGCCGTCCGCAGAGGACTTTAGAGCGGAAGAGAGCCGGGGCCTAGAGGTCGGTCGTCAGGGGGTGCCGCGCGGCGGCGGACGGCGTCGTACGCAGCCCTCGCCGTCCGTCGGTCCCGCCTCCGGGCGCAGGGCGGCGTCGCCCACGAGCCGATCGAGGACCGCGTCTGCGACCGGATCTCCCGAGCGGACCGGTGCCTGCCGCACACATCCCTGCCCCGCCCAGGCTCCCTGCGGGCATGCGCCTGCCTGGTCATTCCAGCCGCGCCCCTGGTTGTAACAGCTCCCCGACAACACTCGGCGACCTCGTTCGCCCCACGACACGTATGTCAGGATTGAGTCTTGGAACAGCGCACCCAGGGGGGAGTTGGATGTACCTGAAGAGGGGGGCCTCGCGGGGCGCTCGTGTACGGACGTGTGCCGCGGTGCTGGGGGTGGCACTGCTGGTCGCGGGTTGCTCGTCCGGGGACGGCGACGAGCCGGAGGACAACGCCGGCGCCGGGATAGGTCAACAGCCCAAGGCCGTGGACCCGTTCTGGGTGAACCCGGACGGGAACGCGGCCCAGCAGCTGGTGACCTACCAGAAGGCCGGCAAGAAGGAGGACGCCGAGCAGATCCGCAAGATCGCGGAGCAGCCGACGGGTGAGTGGATCAGCCCGGACAGCCCCGAGGAACAGGCGCGCGGCTTCACCGAGGCCGCCGACAAGGCGGGCCGTACGGCGCTGCTGGTGCTGTACAACATCCCGCACCGCGACTGCGGTCAGTTCTCCGAGGGCGGCGCCGCCGACGGCAACGCCTACCGGGCGTTCGTCGACAGCGTCGCCAAGGGCATCGGCGACCGTGAGGCGACGGTGATCCTGGAGCCGGACGCGGTGCTGCACATGGTGGACAACTGCACGGCGGGGGAGTACCACGAGGAGCGCTACGACCTCCTCAGCGGTGCCGTCGCCAAGCTCAAGTCCCTGCAGAACACCAAGGTCTACCTGGACGCGGGCAACGCCGGCTGGGGCCACCCCGACCAGATCTTCGAGCCTCTGAAGCGGGCGGGTATCGACAAGGCCGACGGCTTCTCGGTCAACGTCTCCAACTTCTACACGACCAAGGACTCGATCGCGTACGGCAAGGAGCTCTCCGCCAAGGTGGGCGACAAACCCTTCGTGATCGACACCAGCCGCAACGGCAACGGCCCCTACACCGAGGGCAACCCGGACGAGCGCTGGTGCAACCCGCCGGGCCGCGCGCTCGGTGAGACGCCGACCACCAAGACGGCCGACCCGCTGGTCGACGCCTACGTCTGGGTCAAGCGGCCGGGCGAGTCGGACGGCGAGTGCAAGGGCGGGCCGAAGGCGGGCCAGTGGTGGGCGCAGTACGCCCTGGGCCTCGCCAAGGCCAGCAAGTAGCCCGAAGGCCCGGCAAAGGGGCCGTATGACACCTGGGGGCGCCCTCCGTCACGGAGGGCGCCCCCAAGTACGTGTGCGCCAGTAGGCGTTCGCCGGTACGTGCTCGCTACGGGACCCTGACCCACTGGGCCTTGCTGGGCGTGCCCTGGTCGTCGGTCACGAACAGCATGTACCAGCCCGACGGAACCAGGTTCCGGTTCTTCGGCATCGTCACCGTGATCTTGTCGCCGGACTTCTCGAAGTCCAGCTTCACCGACCGCTGGTCCACGTCCGTCACATGCGTGGACGCGCTCGGCCGGATCAGCCGTACGTTCTCGACGGACGAGGCGTGCCGCGAGGCGAACGTGCCCGTCCCGCCGCGCTTGATGGTCTGCGGCCCGCCCGACAGCGACGGCTGCGCGTCCCCGTAGAGATACGGCGGTGTGTAGATCTCGATCCGCTGCTCGAACTTGCCCGGCTTGGTGTTGGCCTTGTCGGCGTACAGCGAGTCCGAGCCGAAGAACATCACCCGGCCGTCGGGCAGCAGGATCGACCCGGAGTGGTAGTTGCGCCCCACCAGTGGGTCGGCGACCCGGTCGAGTTCCTTCGCGCCCGGCCGGTAGAGGTGCGCCTGGAGGATGTTGGAGTCCCCGCGGCCCCGGTAGTCCTCGGAACCGCCCGACACCAGCACGCTGTCGTCCGGCAGCACCGACGCCTGCGGATAGCGGGTGCCCTTCTCCAGCGACGGCCCGTCCACGAACCTCGGGTCGTCGTCCTTCAGGTCGATGAGCCGGGTCTTCTCGCTGGACTCCCTGGACTCGCCGACGCCACCGCCGCCGATCACCATGTACTTCTCGTCCTGCGCCGGCGGCAGCAGCACCGTGCCCGAGGTCTCCATCAGCTTGGCGTCGCTCAGGCCGGGCAGCTTGGTGAACTTGTTGGTCTCCACGTCCCAGATGCCCGGATCGCGGCCCACGTCGTCAGGGCCGTAGCCCGCGTTGGAACCCGAGTAGAAGATCTTGCCGTTCTCCAGCGGGAACAGCGCGGGGTACGTCGGGAACTGCCGGATCTTCTCCAGGTACGTCCACTTCTTGGTCTTCGGGTCGTACACCTCGTTCTTGCCCGGCACCAGCTGGCCGATGTCGTCGAGGCCGGAGACGCTGAGGATCTTTCCGTTGCTCAGGGTGGTGAGCGTCGGATACCAGCGGGCCTCGTGCATCGGGTCGACCTTGATGTACTTCTCGGCGACCGGGTCGAACTCATAGGCGTCGCGGATGCCCTGGAAGTCCTTCTTGTCGAGTGCGAGCTTCTGCGCGATGCCGTAGGTGTTGCGGGCGTCGGCGCCGGTCAGGCCCTGGACGCGGTAGTTGTCCTGGGTGCCGGTCTCGTACTTGGCACCCTTCTTCTGCGCCTCGACATAGATCCGGCCGAGACCGGGGTCGTTGCGCAGGAACTCGCCGGTCGCCTTGTCGAAGACCTTCTTCGCGCGTGGCACGAGCACCGGGTCCTTGGAGACGAACGTCTTGCCGTTCTCCTTGCCGGTGAACTTGGTGCCGGCGGGCAGCGTGATCGGCTCGTCCGGGTTCTCGTTGTGGACGATCATCAGGCCGCCGGCCTTGGTGACGTCACCCTTGAGCTTCTCGTACCGCTTGGTGCCGCCCGCGATCAGCAGGTTGCCGTTGGCCAGCTGGGTGTGGCCGGTGCAGAACAGGTCGTTCGGCGTCGGCACCTTCTTGATGGTGCCCTTGACGGGGTCCCAGATGCGGGTGTCGTACTGCTTGGCGTCGAAGTTGTCCTGGTTGTTGCCGGAACCCGCGATCAGCAGCACCTTGCCGGTGTGCAGCAGGGCCGCGTGAATGGTGTTCTGGCGGTATTCCTCGGGGAACTCGACGATCTCCCACTTGCCGTTCTCGGCTTTGTACTCGGGTCTGTTGATCTGGTACTCGTGATACTTCTCGGTACCGACCCGGTACAGCCACGGCCCGTTCATCCCGGCCAGCGCGAGTACCACCGCCGTACCTATCGCGAGTCGACGGGCGCGGCGGCGGCCTGCACGGTCGTTCATTCCTTACGTCCCCCAAGTCCACCAAGGGCGATTTGCATGGTCTGGTCGGTGCCGCTGCCGGAGGCGGCCCAACTCGGTTTGTGGTGCGGGGCGTGGGACGCGTTGTGTGCGGGCAGCGGTTGCGGCTGATACTGCCCCACCGGCCCGGACTGTCCCGTCGGCCCCGCCTGCGGCACCGCTTCCTGCGGCCCGGTGTTGCCCGGCACCGGCGCAGCGGGCCTCTTCTTGTCCTGCCGCAGCATGTAGCGCCAGGCGAAGATCGGTGTCGCGGTGATCAGCATGGCGAAGGTCGCCCAGATGATCATCGCGGGGTGTGCGTGGC
>NZ_JBIMKE010000012.1:0-184785 GCF_043673425.1 Streptomyces sp. M41
GCGGCGTCAGGTGCGTGCTCTCGGCGTGCCGGGCGCGGACCCTCGTACTGGTTGTACGTGGGTCTGCGCCCGGTGCGCCGAGAGTGCGTGCATGGCGTCGCACGGCAGGCGGGAATTTGACGACAGGGCCTAGCCCGCCTGCCGGACGGCCTGCCCCCGGATCTCCAGACCGGCCAGCAGGTCGGCCGTGGCCTCGGCGATCACATCGACGGCGCGGTCGAAGACCTCGCGGTTGTGCGCGGCGGGGGCCCGGAAGCCGGAGACCTTGCGCACGTACTGGAGAGCGGCGGCCCGGATCTCGTCGTCCGTCGCCTCTTCGGGCAACGCGGGCGGGCGAAGGGTCTTGATACTGCGGCACATGTCCAACAGTCTCCCTCGAACAGACGCATCTCTGCCATGATCGCCTCCGAGGCGGCCACCTGCAGAAGGGGCCGACCGACGAGAGGACTCGCATGACGACGAAGAGCGAACTCCGCGTGGCGGTACTGGGCCCGGGCGGCATAGGCGGCCTGCTCGCCGCGCTCCTGTCCAGGTCCGGCCACCGGGTCGTCTGCCTGGCCGGCGACGAGACGGCCAAGACGCTGCGGACGGCCAAAATCCAGGTCCGCAGCGGCCTGTTCGGCGACTTCACGGCCGAGGTCGACGCGGACACCGAACTCCGCGAACCGATCGACGCCTGCCTGATCGCGGTCAAGGCGACCGCCCTGGACGAGGCCCTGACGCGCGTCTCGCCCGCCGTGCTCGGCGACGCCCTGGTCGTCCCGTTCCTGAACGGCGTCGAACACCCGCGGACGCTGCGCACCCGGTACCGGCCCGACCGGGTCGCCCCCGCCGTCATCCGGGCGGAGTCCACGCGGGTCGCGCCCGGAGTGATCGAACACGGCACCCCCTTCGCCGAGATCGACCTCGCCGGCGACGAGGTCCCCCAGGACCTCCTCGACGCCCTCGCGCGGGCGTTCAGCGACGCCGGCCTCACCACTCGCGTCCTGACCGACGAGACGTCGGCCCTGTGGGCGAAGATGGCCTTGCTGGCCCCCTTCGCCCTGCTGACCACCCGCCGCGCCCTGCCCATCGGCGACGTCCGCACGCGTCACCGGGAGGAGTTGACGGCCCTGCTCGAGGAGACGTCGGCGGTCAGCCTCGCCTGTGGCGGTCCTGTCGACCCGGCCCAGGTGCTGGCCCGCCTCGACGCCTTCCCGCCCACCACCAAGTCGTCGATGCAGCGCGACGCCGAGGCGGGCCGCCCGCTCGAACTGGACGCCATCGGCGGCGCGTTGCTGCGTGCGGCGGACCGGCACGGCGTACCGGCGCCGGTGGCGACGCGCGTGGTGGGCGAGTTGAGGGCGGCAGGCCACTAGGGCCTGTCGTCAAATTCCCGTCGTCCGCCCGCAGGGCGGGCCGCGCGGCGTCAGGTGCGTGCTCTCGGCGTGCCGGGCGCGGACCCTCGTACTGGTTGTACGTGGGTCTGCGCCCGGTGCGGCGAGAGTGCGTGCATGGCGTCGCACGGCAGGCGGGAATTTGACGACAGGGCCTAGGACCTGCCGTCCGGACATGCCGGCGCCCGGCCACCCGGCGCCCACACACTCGTTCGTATGAAGCCCCGGAAGAAACTCGCCCCTCAAAATCGAACAGGCGTAGCATTGGGCCGTGGCTACGCCCTATGACTTTCCGAGTGACCTCCTCGCCGGCCAGGAGGAGCTGCATCAGGTCCGGGCCGAGCTGTCGGCCCTGCTGAGGCGGCTCCCCTGGTCGGTCGCACCCCTGGAGGGCTTCAGCGACGACAACGGCTGGCGCAAGGTCGAACGCCCCGCCTCCCCCGGCTGGACGGAGGACGAGCAGGCCGAGGTCGAGAAACTGCGCCGCCGCGAACACGAACTCGCGGTCTTCGTCAGCGGCCACCGCTTCTGGTCGGAGTTCACGGGGACGGAACGGGTCGACGCCCGCATGAGGCTGAAACACGCCCACGAGACGCCGGAAGAGCAGCCGTAAAGGCGGCTACAGGACAGCCGTGAGGACGACGGGCCCCACCGCTACGGCCGGGGCCCTTTGCCGACGCCGCGTATCGCCGGGCCTACTTCGGCACCTCAGACGCAGATCTGTTGCGTCTACGCATGACTACGGGCCGTAGATCACCCGATCGTGTGAGTTATTCCAATCTTCTACAACCACGCGAGTCCTTCACAAGTCGTACACGTGTAAGTCAAGAGCGATCCCTGGGGGACACGTGAACCAGCAGTACTCCAACCAGCCGCCCAAGAAGCGCAGCGTCGGCAAGATCGCCGGACTCGGCTGCGCGGGCGTCGTAGCCCTCCTGGTCATCGCCGGAGTGGCAGGCGGCGGCGGGAGCGACGACTCCACCGACACGTCCAAGAAGGACAAGGCCATCAGCGCCGCCGACGGACAGAACGCCGACAACACGAAGAAGGAGCCCGCCGAGCCCGCCAAGGAGGAGGCCCCGGCGCAGAAGACTCAGGCCGAGGAGTTCCAGGCCTGCGTCGCCAAGTCCGGCACCCCGACGGAGAAGGCCGCGGTCAAGCACGTCACCAAGGTCACCGGCGCCGACAAGCGCAACGACATCCTGGACGCCCCCGAGGTCTTCACCGACTTCAGCGGCGGGATGATGGGCCCGCACCAGGGCGAAGGAAAGCTGATCGCGTCCGCGTTCACGTCGTGCTACGAGTCCGACAACGGACTGGTGACCGTGTACGACAAGGACGGCGAGATCCTCGCCAACGCCAACTACTGATCCCCGCCCCCGTGGCCCTGCCCACCCGTGCGGGCAGGGCCACGACCACCCGGACGAGCCGCGAGCACAGGAAAGGCCCCCCAGGACAACCCTGGAAGGCCTTTGACCCGCTACCGAAGTCGGTGGGCGCGGACGGTTTCGAACCGCCGACATCCTGCTTGTAAGGCAGGCGCTCTACCCCTGAGCTACGCACCCCAGAACGAGTCGACAGCCTACCTTGCCCAGGGCCATGTCCCGCAAACCCGTATCGGGGGCCGTCCGGGATGTCCTGGGGTTATCCCCCGCAAGGATCCGGGAGTGGCCCGGATCCCGTGACGGGGGCCGGGTCCCTACGGTCGAAGGAGCGTCGTAGGACGGGCCGTGGGGCCGGTCCCGAAGTTCAGGGGGAGATCGTCATGGGCCGTACCCGTTCCGCTCGTGTACTCGCCGTCGCCGGAGCCGTCGTTCTGCTCGTGGTCGGTGTGGCCGGGTGCGGGGCCTCCGCCGGGGACGACAAGGAGCCCGAGCACCGGTCCTTCGCGCTGGAGGGGCGGACGCTGACCGTGGACTCCGACGACTCGTCGCTGGAGATCGTCGCCGCCGAGGGGCACAAGGCCGGCGCGGTCGAGGTGACCCGGTGGTTCCAGGGGTCGGTCGCGGTCGGGGCGGATCCCGAGGTGACCTGGGAGATGAAGGACGACCGGCTGGTGCTGCGCGAGAAGTGCTCCGGCATGATCGCCAACTGTTCGACCAAGCACCGTATCGAGGTGCCGCGCGGCGTCGCCGTGAAGGTCGAGGACGGGGACGGCGAGGTGCGGGCGCGCGGATTCCGGGACGCGTTGAGCGTGCGGACGGGGGACGGGTCGGTGCATGTCACCGACGCCACCGGCCCGCTGGACCTGCGGACGGGGGACGGTTCGGTGCGGGTCTCCGACGCCGGCGGCCCGCTGAAGCTGGAGTCCGGGGACGGCTCGCTGAGCGTCCATGACGTCACCTCGCGGCAGGTGCGGGCGAGGACCCGCGACGGTTCGGTGCAGCTTCAACTCGGCGCCGTGCCGGACCTGGTGGAGACTCGCAGCGGCGACGGCTCCGTGTCGATCGAGCTGCCGCGGGCCAGGTACCACGTGACGACCGAGGCCGGTGACGGCTCGGTGGACGTGTCCGTGCCGCGGGACGAGAGCAGCGCCCATGTCGTCTCGGCCCGCACCGGCGACGGACAGATTTCGGTGCACATGGCGAACTGATCGGCCCGTGTGTTCGTCCTGTACGGGTGGGAGAATGACACCGGCAGGGTGAATCACAGCACGGGAGAGGGATGTGACGGCGACACCTGAGCAGCCGAACTCGCCGTCAGTGCCGCGCGCACAGCGCGGCCCCGTGCGTGGGGGGCACGTCCCGGCCCGCGACGCCTCGCGGGCCGCAGACCGGGTCCGGCGCGACGCGCGTCACGCGCGGTCCGCGCTGTGTGACGCCCTCACCCTGGTCGCGCTGCCCCTGGTGGCCGCCCTCGCGCTGCCCGCCGCGTTCGCCGGCGGCGGCACCCGGCGCTGGTTCGGCGGGCGGGCCGAGAACCAGCGGGCCGAGGCGCAGGCGGCGAAGGACGCGGCGGCGGCCGCGTTCTACGAGCTGGACACCGCCCAGCGGGATCTGCGGATCTCGATCGAGACGATCACCGCCGTCGACGACTCCCCGGCCGCCCGCCGGGCGATCACGGACTTCGACGCGCTGGGACGGCGGATCGACGAGGTCTCCCGCCAGTACATCCAGGCCGTCGACGCGCACGACCTCGACCGCGACGACCTGGAGGCGTCGACGGCCACCCGGGCCCGTGCCGAGCTGACCAAGGCCAAGGACGACCTCGACAACGTCAGGCGGGAGCTGGACCGGTTCACGGACGGGCTCGGGCCGCTGCTCGGGAAGGCCGAGACTCAGCTGGCCCGGCTCGCCCCGGCCGTCGAGCGCGCCCGGCAGGGGCTGCTCGCCGCGTCGAACGCGCTGGACACCGTACGGGCCTCGGGGCTGACGGCGGACGACCTCGCCGCCCGGCTCGCGGCGCTGGCACCGGAGCTGACCAAGCTGAACCAGGGCGCCGGGCAGCATGGCGTCCCGCAGACGCTGGAGCGCGCCGAGCGGGTCGCCCGGGAGGCCGGGGCGGTGCGGGCGGAGGCCGAGCGGCTGCCGGAGCGGGCCGCCGAGATCGATCACCGGCTGGTTTCGCTGCGGACGCGCGCGCAGGCGCTGACCACGCGTGCCGAGCAGGTCGAGCCGGTGCTGAGCGAGCTGCGGCGCAGGTTCACCGTGGCCTGCTGGCAGGACCTCCAGGGCGTCCCGGAGCGGGCCGCGGAGAACGTACGGCAGGCGGAGCTGAAGCTGGCCGAGGCCCGGGCCGCGCGCGACGAACAGCGCTGGCCGGACGCGACCGCGCTGCTGTCGACGGTGCGGGCGCTGCTGAACGGCACGGACGAGTCGGTGTCGGCGGCCGGTGACCGGCTGCGCAGTCTGAACGCCGTGCAGAAGGATCCGCAGCGGGAGATCGAGCGGACCCGGTTCGCGATCCGGGACGCGCAGCGGCTGGCCATGGCGGGCCGGAACACCCCGGATCCGCGGCACGCGCGTCCACTGGACGATTCCGTAGCGCGGCTGGAGCGGGCGATCGGCACGCTGGAGGGCCGGCACCCGGACTACTGGCACTTCCTGACCGAGACGGAAGCGGTGCGGCAGTCCGTGGCCGGGGTGGTCGCCCTGATCCGCGAGGAGCGCGGCGCCGGACACTGAGCCCGCCCCTCCCCGGACGGCCGGTGGAGGAGCGGGCCCGCCGGGCGGTCAGGTGCGGTAGGCGTAGTACGCGGCGGTCGGGTACGACGCGATGAGGCTCGCCAGCGAACGCCGGTAGGTGTTGTTGGAGTGGTACGTCAGATACGGCACGCCCTGCGGGCTGCGGTAGGTGACGATCATGGTGTGGTCCTTGGACCCGTCCTTGTCGAAGTCCACCTGGAGCACGTCACCGACGTCCATCTGGTAGACGTTGGCGAGGCTGGTGGTCCGCTTGGAGTTCTGCGCGAACCAGGACCACTCGTTGACGCCGATGAACGAGTGCGACTGGATGTCGGCGTTGCCGAACCACCGGGTGTAGTCGTAGACATAGCCGGGGACGTGCTTCCAGCCGCCGGCCTTCAGGGCCTGGCTGACGAAGTTGGTGCAGTCACCGCCCGCGCCCTGCCCGTTGAAGTTCGGGTAGTCCTTGTTGTAGTTGCTCCAGTGCTTCTCCGCATAGGCGGCCATGGCCCTGTAGTCGAGCGCGGCGCCCGTGAGGGTCTTGCGCTTGGGCGGCGCGGGGTAGCTGGTCGCGGCGCGCGGAGCCGACGGCATGGTGGTGTTGGCGGGGGCCTTGGGAGCCTTCACCGACGGCTTCGCGAGGGTGTTGACCGCGATGCCCTGGTCGGTGTCGCGGATGCCGGTGAGCTGCCAGTTGCCGTGCCGGTCGGCGGTGAAGGTGAGTTCGTGGTGGGCCTGGAACCGGGTCGTCGCGGGCTCGTTGCCGCGGGCCTCGGCGTAGGTCAGGGTGGTGGTCTCGGTGACCGCGGCCTTGGCCTTGCGGCCCTTCACGCGCGTGGCGTTCAGGGTGACGTCGGTGGTGGCCTTGCGGTACGTCTCGCCGAGCCGCTCCAGACGGTCCTTGCGGCCCTCCAGCGCGGACAGGGCGCTGTCTTCGCCGCGGGCCGCCTTGGTGGACAGCCGGACGTCGTCGGTGAAGCCGTCGGTGAGCGGCTTGTCGCTTCGGCTCTGTCCGCCGTCGACGAGGGCGTTGGTGCGGTCGGTGAAGACCGCGTCGGCCAGCCGCTGGAAGGTGGCCTTGGTGCGGGCGTCGACCGTCGGGTCGTCGGTGACCGTCGCGCCGGCGCTCCAGTTGGGCAGCAGCGCAACTCCGGCGACGACGGAGACGGCAGCCGCCCCGACTATGGTGGCCCGGCGGCGTGCATGGGTCAGTTTTCTCGATCTCACGGAATCCTCCTCGCCGGGTTGGTCGAACCCGGGCAAGGAATCTTTACACCATCTCCGCAAGCCAGATGAAGGCAGGGCGACGATTACTTCACCACTGTGTCCCAATCGGGAGATTGGGCGGGGTCGAGGGTGCGCAGCCGCTGCAGGGTCTCGGGCTTCTGTACGTCCATCCAGTCGGCGAGCTCCCGGAAGGACACGCATTTGACGTCCTTTTTGGTGCAGACGTTCTCGATGACCTGGTCGACGGCTTTCATGTAGATGCCGCCGTTCCATTCCTCGAAGTGGTTGCCGATGAAGAGCGGGGCCCGGCTGCCGTAGTAGACCCGGTTGAAGCCCGCCATGTAGGTGTCGAGGGTCTCCTGCTGCCACTTGGCGTACTGGGCCGGGTCGCCGTCGGTCTCGCCGTCGGACTGGTTGTAGAGGAAGTTGAAGTCCATGGACAGGCCCTGGAAGTCACCGCCCTCGTACGGGAGCATCTGGAGCGGGAAGTCCCATATGGCGTTCTTCTTGGTGGGCCATATCTGGAAGTCGCCCGTGGAGCTGGCGTCGTAGCGCCAGCCGTAGCTCTTGCCGGCCTTCAGCAGGTTCTCCTGGCCCTCCAGGCAGGGCGCGCGGCCTCCGGTGACCTCTTTCCTGAAGTCGAACGGCAGCGGGTCCATGTCGGTGTAGCCGGTGTTGGACTTCCATTTCTCCGCGAAGTCGAAGAACTGGTCTATCTCGCTCTTCCACTCCTCGACGCTCCAGTCGCCGCCGCCCTTGGGTCCGCAGAAGTGGCCGTTGAAGTGGGTGCCTATCTCGTTGCCGTCCTTCCACGCCTTGCCGAGCTGCTCCACGGTGGTGCGTATGTGCTCGTCGGTGGGGAAGCTGATGGCCGCCGAGCCCTTCGGGTGCTGGGGCGGGGTGTAGAGGTCCTTCTTGTCCTTGGGCAGGAGATAGATGCCGGTGAGGAAGAAGGTCATGTGGGCGTTGTACCGCTTCGCCATCTCCCGGTAGTGGGAGAAGAGCTCGTCGTCGCCCTGGAGCGCGCCGTCCCAGGAGAAGACCACGAACTGCGGCGGCTTCTGCCCCGGCTTGAGCGGCACGGGCTTCAGCTGGCCCTTCTGCGGGCCGGTGTAGGAGGTCGAGCCGTCGCCGAGGACCTTGGTCTTTCCGTCCCACTGCGGTGCGTGGCTCGACCCGGCGGCGGGCCGGCGGTCGCTGTTCCGGTCGGCTGAGGACGCGGTGGGGGCGCTGTTGGTGCGGGTCAGCAGCAGATAGCCGCCGACGAGGGAGGCGACGACGAGGAGGGCGGCCAGGGTCAGCTTGCCCGGGGGCGGATTGCGGCGGGCTGCTCGGGGTCGGCGGCGGCGGCCGGACGGTGATTTCATGCGCGGCTCATTCTGCGAGGGGCTGGGGAGGCTGGGCGGGGCTGAGGAGGTCCGGTTCGCCGGGTCAGCCGAGACCGAGGGCACCGGACCAGATGGCGTAGGGGACGCTTTCGGCGGGAGTGCCGGCGACGCCCTTCAGCGGCAGTGGTTCGAGGCTCTTGGCGAGGTCGATGCGGTAGGTCACGACGGCCGTCGAGACGGACTCGGCGGTGCCGACGTACCAGGCCGCCGTGTCGCCCTGGGTGGTGCCGACCTTGCCCGCCGTGCCCGGGGCGAAGGCCGCGGTCTCGGGGTGGGCCAGAGCGTAGGCGTCCCGGAGGGCGGACCGGACCTGCTCGGCCACCTTCGCCGGGACCGCCCGCCGTTGGGCCGGCTTGTCCATTTTCATGCGGGAGCCGTTGTGGGTGATCCGCGCCACCGAGTACGGCTCGACATGCTTGCCCGCGGCTTCGAAGGTGGCGTATCCGCTGGCCATGCGGATCGCGCTGGGGGTGGCGCTGCCCAGGGACAGGGCCGGCACCTGGGCGCCGAAGCTGGAGGAGAGCAGGCCGGCCGCCTCCGCGGTCTTGCGCACCTTGTCCAGACCGGTGTCCATGCCGAGTTGCATGAACGGGGTGTTCGCGGACTGGGCGAGGGCCTGGTGCAGGCTGATCTGCCCGTAGTTCTTGCGGCCGTCGTTGCGGGCGGCGACCTTCTTGCCGGCGCGGTCCCAGTAGGGCCCTTCCGGCGTCGTGACGGGCACGCCGTCGTCGCCGTCGTACAGGGTCTCGGGCGTGACCTGGGTCGCGGCCCCGTCGCGGGTCTTGTGGACGCCGTGGTGCAGCGCGGCGGCGTAGACGAAGGGCGTGAAGGCCGAACCGGCGGGGACGGTGGTCGCGTTGGACTCGTTGTACCCCTGCTTGCGGTGGTCGGGGCCGCCGTAGACGGCGAGGATACGGCCGTCGGCGGCCACCGAGGCGGCGCCGTAGTGCGCGGTCTTCGCCGCCGCCGGATGGTCCTTCGCCGCCTTCTTGCGGGCCTTGGTCACGGCTTCGGTGAGCGCGTTCTCCCGTTTGCGGTCGAAGGTCGTATATATCTGGAAGCCACCGAGGTCGAACTCCTTGTCCGAAAGGTGTCCGACCTTCTTGGCGTACTGCGCGGCCAGCTCGACGAGGTAGTCGCTCTGCTTTCCGGTGTCGAAGACCCGGCCCGGCGGCAGCGGCTCGGGGAACTTGCGGTACTCGGCCCGCTCGGACGCCGAGAGCTTGCCGATGTCGACCATCCGGTCCAGGATCCAGGTCCAGCGCTCCACCGCCCGGTCATGGTTGGCCTTGCTCAGCGCCGGGTCGTACAGGCCGGCGCCCTTGAGGAGGGAGGCGAGGAAGGCGGCCTCGCTGACGTTCAGCTCCCCCACGTCCTTGCCGTAGTACGCCTGCGCGGCCCGCTGCATGCCGTAGGTGCCGCGGCCGAACCAGCTGGTGTTGAGGTAGCCCTCCAGGATCTCGTCCTTGCTCATCCGGTTGTCGAGCTTGAGGGCGAGCAGGGCCTCGGTGAACTTGCGGCCGATCGAGCGGTCCTGGTTGAGGTAGACGTTCTTGACGTATTGCTGGGTGATCGTGGAGCCGCCCTGGGTGTCGCCCTCGCCGACGGTGCGCCACAGGGCGCGGCCGACGCCGCTGACCGAGATGCCGGGGTCGCTGTAGAAACCGGCGTTCTCCGCGGCGAGGACCGCCCAGCGGACGTCCTCGGGTATGTCCTTCAGCGGCATGTTCTGCCGGCGCACCCAGCCGGTGCGGGCCATGGGCGTGCCGTCGGACCAGAAGTAGACGTTGTCCTGCTGGGTGGCGTACGTGTTGAGGTTCTCCGGGATGTCGGTGGCGGCGTAGGCCAGGCCGAAGGCCACGGTGCTCAGGCCGAGCAGCGTCAGCACGCCGCCGAGCCACTGCCGCCAGGAGGGCGCCCAGCGGCGCCAGCCGGTGCGGCCGGGGCGCGGGTAGTGCGGGCGCAGCCGTCGCAGGTACGGCGCGAGACGGGCCGCCCAGGGAGCGAGGCGGGCCACCAGGGGAGCGGCGGCGGCTCTGACGCGGGCAGGGCCGGAGGGGCGCGCGGCCCTGCGGCGACGGCCCTGCGCGCGGGATCCGCCTGCCTCGGAGGAGTCTCCCGCGTCTGAGGAGTCCGTACCGGAGGAGTCCGCGCCGGAGGAGTCGTCCTTGCCGGAGGATTTGTCCTTGCCGGAGGAGTCGCCCGGATTTTGGCTTGAAGGCGTCTCGACCGTCCGCAGCTGCACGGTCTCGTCCGGCGGCGCGGCGGCCTTCAACTGCATGGTCTCGTCCGGCGCGAGCGCGGGGACCTTCAAGTGCATGGTCTCGTCCGGCTCTCGCCCAGCCCTGGTCACGGCTGCGCCCCTCCCCGCTTTCGGTGGTGCCCGCGTGGAAGAACACGGCTGCCGCGTTCTACGGCAGCGAGCCCTGTCCTCCCCGGCCTTGCGGCTCCTCGCGGCAATCGAAAAATATCAGTGCTCTTTTCAATTCCTCCACACCGGTATCGGACGAGATCGATCACAAAGGGCCACAGACAGGTGCGTATCCGGTCAGGCCGTTTAGTCTGTGCCCATGCCTCGCTACGAGTACCGATGCCGCAGCTGCGGCGACACGTTCGAACTCAGCCGTCCCATGGCCGAGTCCTCCGCCCCCGCCAGCTGCCCGGCCGGGCACGACGACACGGTGAAGCTGCTGTCGACGGTGGCCGTGGGCGGCACGGCGGGCGCCCCCGCGCCGAAGCCTACCGGCGGCGGGGGCGGTGGGTGCTGCGGTGGAGGTTGTTGCGGTTAGGCAGCCCCTCGGGCGGCCTTCAAGAACTCCCTGAGGATCCGCTCCCCCGCCAGGACCCCGCGCTCCGGCAGGGCCCTGACCGCCGGGGCGCTCCAGTCGCTGTCGGCCAGTTCGCCGTGGCCGGGGCGCCAGCCGCGGTCGGCGGCCAGGAGCAGGTCGGCGTCGAGGAGGGAGTCGCCGGCCGCCAGGGTCAGCTCCGCTCCGGTGCGCCGGGCGACCTCGTGCAGGGCGGCGCTCTTGGTCAGCGGCTTCGGGACGGCGTAGATCTTGCGGCCCTGCAAGGAGACCGTCCAGCCCCGGTTCTCCGCCCACACCGCGAGCTCCTTCACCCACTCCTCGGGCAGCAGCTCGCGCTCCACGACCAGATAGGCGAAGAGGTCCTCGGCGATCCGGTGCTTGCGCACCCACGCCGGGGACGCCGTCGCCATCAGATGGTCCTGCACCTCGGCGAGCGGCGCGCACCGCTCGGCGAGCCGGGCGGCGACCCGCGCGTTCCAGTCCGGGTCACAGACGCCGTCGACCAGCAGATGGCCGCCGTTGGCGCAGATCGCGTACTTGGGTGTGGGGCCCGGCAGGTTGATGCGCTCGTACTGCTTACGGGTCCGGGTCGTCGTCGGCACGAAGACGGCCGCGTCGCCGAGGTCGGTCAGCAGCTGCGCCGCCGTCTCGGTCATGTACGACAGCGGCCTGCTCTCGTGCACCTCCACGCACAGCAGCCTCGGTGCCCGCGCGTCCGGCATGGTCAGCGCCAGCGCCGCCGACGAATAGATGAGCGTACGGTCGAGGTCGCTCGCCACCAGCACCGGCATCAGACGTTCACCGCCCTGCCGTCGGCGCCCGTCGCGCCCCGCGTGTACTTGGGGTGGATCAACCCCACGCAGGTGTACGGCAGTTCGGTGACCTCTTCCACCGGAACCCCTCTCTGTTCGGCCAGCAGTCGTACATGGTCCAGGTCGGCGCCGGCACCGGCCCGCGCCAGGATCTTCCAGGGCACTCGGCGCAGCAGCACACGCGTGGTCTCGCCGACGCCGGGCTTGACGAGGTTCACGTCGTGGATGCCGTACTCCTCGCTGATGCGCTCGACGGCCGCCCAGCCCTCCCAGGTCGGCTCGCGGTCGGCGGCCAGCAGCTCCTTGGCGGTGGCGTCGACCGCGTCCGCGACCTCGGGGAAGCGTGCGGAGACGGCGTCCAGGAAGGCCACGGAGACGTCGGCGTCGGCGAGTTCGCGGTAGAACTTCGCGCCGTGGTAGTCGTGCGGCCCGACCAGGTCGGCGCGCAGGACGGTGCGGGAGATCAGCCCCGAGACGGTGGAGTTCAGGCACGCGGACGGGATCAGATAGTCCTCGCGGGTGCCGTACGTCCGCACGCACGAGCCAGGGTCGGCGAGTACGGCGATCTCCGGGTCGAAGCCGGTGATGCCGTCGGACGCCGCGAACTCCTCGATCGCCGCGGTCAGTTCACGGGTGATGGCACCCTTTCCGGTCCAGCCGTCGACGAAGACGACGTCGCGGGGGTCGTGGTGTGCGGCCAGGAAGCGCAGGGCGTTGGCGTCGATGCCCCGTCCGCGCACGATCGACACGGCGTAGTGCGGCAGTTCGAGGCCGTGCCGGAACTGAGCCCAGCGGCGCATGAGGATGCCGACGGGCGTGCCGGCGCGGGCGAGCGAGACGAGCACCGGGCGCGGCGAACGCTCGGCGAGGACGAGTTCGGTGACGGCGCCGGCCGCCTGCGCCAGCCGTGCCGCCGACTCCTCCAGCGCGGAGTGGAACAGCGCCTGGTACTGCTCGCTGGGCTGGTACTCCACCGGCAGCGACTCGGCGTAGTGGGCGCCCCCGCTCTGGATCGCCTCCTCGCGCTCCTCGGTCGGCGCCTCCAGCGTCACCGCCGAGAGGTCCTGGAGCAGCCAGCCGACCTCGTCCGGGGCGTACGAGGAGAAGTCGGGGCCACGCAGGGGCTCGGGCAGCATCGGGGGCCTTTCGGGGACGGACCGGGATCCGGGGACGTACGAGGGCACGACCGCGAGCAGCACGCGGGGGGTGTGCGCGGCGAGCCGGGCCAGCAGCCCGCCGGGGGCGTGCAGTTCCGGGGTGTCGGCCGTCGAGTCGACGACGGCCACGACCGCGTCGAAGCCGGCGCCGGCGACGTTGTAGGCGTAGCGCTCGCCGGGGCCGTCGGCCGGGTCGTCGTGGGCCGGGAAGACGAGACGAGTGCGTATCGCGTAGCCGGGGTCGTCGACGGCGAGGACGGGTGAGCGGGTGGTGGTGGAGTAACGGACCTCGGCGTCGGTGGTCCGCTCCAGCTCGCGGGCGAGCCTGAGGGGGGCGTACATCAGCTCCTCGAAGCCCAGGACCAGCACGCGGCGCGCCTGGGCGGGCAGTGCCTCCGCCAGGCCGGCGGCCATGGCGGGGAGGGCGCCTTCGAGGCGGGTGCGGTGCTCGGGGGTGAAGCCGTGGCGGCCACCGTCGGGGAGACCGTGGGGCCAGCGCAGGTCGACGCGGGTGACGTGGGGGGCGGTGCGGCTGTCGTCCGGGAGCGGGCCACCGGGGGCCGGTGCGGGGGACTGCGCGACCGGCCCCGACGGCGATACGGCGGACGGACCACCCACCGCGGCGCTCTCCGCCTCGAACCGCGCGACCAGCTCCTGCCCCTTCTCCAGCACGCCCTCCGGCAGCCGTACGGTCCCCGAGGCGGACGCCACCAGGTCGACGCGGGCACCGATCTCCGCGGCGAAGTCCGCGAGGCGCCCCGCGTCGGCCGCCGAGCGCATGTCGACCAGGGCGACGACCACGTACCTGCGCCGGGGATGGCGCGCATGAAGATCCCGCACGGTGTTCAGCACCGTGTTCCCCGTGGAGAACTCGTCGTCGACCAGCACCAGCGGGCCGTCGCCGGCCAGCAGCGCCGGGTCCTCCGGCAGCAGCAGATGGGACGTGGCGTGCGAGTGGGACTCCTCGAAGCCGCCCGCACGAGCGACCCCGGCGACCGGGCGGCGCGTGGAGTGGAGGTACGGCGCGAGCCCGATGCCGTCGGCGACGGAGTGGCCCAGCCCGGTCGCCGTCTCCGCGTAGCCGAGGACGACCGCGCGCGCGGCCTCGTCGGCGCCCAGCAGCTCCCGCACCCGGCGGCCGAGGGTGAACCCGGCGTCGTACACCACGGACGGTGACTGCGGTACGTGCTTGCCGAGCACGTTGGAGACCAGCAGATGGGCCCGTTTGGGGTTGCGGCGCAGGGCGAGCCCCAGGACGTCCCTGAGCTCGTCATCGCCCTCCAGCTGGACTCCGAGCCGCTCGGCGACCCAGCTGCCGGACCAGTCCCCGTCGTTCACTGCGTTGTTCATGCGTCCCTTGGTCGATTGCGGCCGGTAGGCCGGGTTCAGGCCGGAATCCCGGCGGCGAGCAGCTCCACGAAGCCGATGTCCTCATTGGCCACGCCGAACACCTCGGCGCGCAGCAGGGTGCGCTCGGCCCAGGCTCGGTGCGGCTTCACCTCGTTCATCTTGTTCGTGTACTGCGAGCGCAGTACACCCCCGCCGCAGCGATCGGGTCGCAGGATGTCCTTGGCGTCGCTGTACTCCTCGTGACTGACCACGGACAGGGCATGCACGGGCAGCACATGGGAGGGGTGGATGCAGGTCTTGCCCAGCAGGCCGTTGGCGTGGTCCATCGTGATCTCCCGGAGCAGGCCGTCCATGGAGTGCTCGATGAGGGCCTCGCGCAGCTGCTCGGCCTGGCCCTCCAGGAAGGGGCTCCGGCGCAGCTGGGGCTTGAACATACGTTCCTGCACCCGGAAGTACTCCCACACCGGCCCGGTCACCGTGAACCCGGTGCCGTCGGCTCTGCCCAGCATGTTCACCACGTCGGCGATCACGGAGGCGACGATCTGGACGTCGTACGCGGTCATGTCGGGCGCCCGGCGCAGGCCGTACGACGAGCAGAAGTCGGTCACCCCCAGCCGCAGCGCGAGCACGCGGTCGCGGTACTTGTCGACGACCCGGAAGATGCCCTCCAGGGTCTCCACCCGCGACTCGCGGTAGAGCAGCTGGGGCGACTCCAGGACGGGCATGGCGAACAGCCGGCGTCCGCTGTCCGCCTCGGCCGTCGCGAGGGCCTCCAGGAAGGGCATGCCGCGCTCTTCGGTGAACTTCGGCAGTACGAATCCGGACAGCAGCCGGACGGCGGCACCGAGCCGCCGCACGAGGTCGGGGATCTGCTCGGGCGTACGGACCCGGATGAAGAGCAGCGGCAGATCCACGGCGCCCTCGCGTTCCGCGAGGTCGGTGAACTGCCGGACGAGGTTCTCCTCGCCCTGGGCGACGTCCTCGTCGCCGATCGAGTCCTCCAGGCACAGCACCATCGAGACCACGCCACGTCCGGTCTGCTTGACGATGTCGTCGGCGAGCCGCGGCCGGGTGGCCGGGCTGTAGAGAGTGGCGCCCAGGGCCGCGGAGAGCAGCCGAGCCGGGGAGTCGGCGGAGAACTCGCACGGCTCCTGATGGAAGAGACGCTGCCGCACCTCCGGGGCGATGTGCCCGAAATGACGCATAGAGCTCCCCCGTGGTGGCTCAGTGGCCCCTGTGACCGGTTCACAGGTGGCCGGTAATAGTACGTAGATACCCACGTCTGGGGTTCCCGACGGGCATGAATTTCTGGTAACGCGGACAAACACGACCGTGTACGGCGGGTCGCACCCCCGCGTTGTCGTGACCAGGACGGAGAAGGCAGGATGACGGCATGACGCACGCGATGCTGAAGGGGTCGAACGTCCCGCTCGAGGTCACGACGGTGCGCGCCGTGCTGCGCTGGACGCCCGGGCAGGGGGTTCCGGATGTCGATGCCTCGGCGCTGCTCCTCGGCCTCGACGGTCGTGTGCGTTCCGACGAGGATTTCGTCTTCTACAACCAGCCCCGGCACCCCTCGAACAAGGTCTGGCGGCTCGGCAAGAAGCGGCTCGCCGACGGCCTCACCGACACGATCCAGACGGATCTGGCCGGTGTCGAGCCCGGCGTCGGCCAGATCCTGCTGGTCGCCTCGGCGGACGGCGTCACCTTCGACCGCGTACGGGACCTGCGCATCCTGCTGTACGACGCGTCGGCCGCCGACGGTGATCCGCTGGCGTACTTCGACATCAAGCCGGAGACGGGCCAGGAGACGGCCCTGATCTGCGGCGAGCTGTACCGCCGCGGAGAGGGCTGGAAGTTCCGCGCGCTGGGCGAGGGCTACTCGGACGGCCTCAGGGGCCTGGCCACGGACTTCGGCATCTCGGTGGACGAGTCGGAGGCGGCTGCGGAACCCCCGCCGACGCCCGAGGTCTCCCAGCCCCTGCCCCCCGAGCAGCCGACGACCACGCTCCCGCCCCAGCCGGCGTACGGCTACCCTCAGCAGCCCCCCGCGACCCAGCCGGCCTACGGCTACCCCCAGCCGGCCGGCCGGCCGGCGGTGGCCCCGTCGGGTTACGGCTACCCGCCGCCGGTGACGGCGGCGGCACCGGCCGCGGATTTCCGCCTGCCGCCGCAGGGCCCGCAGTTCATCGGACGGTAGCCGCGGCGCCGCAAGGGGCGCGGGGCCGCGTCGACGCGTGCGCACCCGCCCGGACCCGGCGTCAGCGCTCCGCCTTGGTCTTGTACCCGCGGCCCCATTGCAGTCCCCACCCGAACAACCGGTCGAGCTCGGCCTGGAACCCGTAGACGAACTTCACCTCACGCCGGACCCAGATCTCGTCCTTCACGTTCTCGATCATCACCACGGCACAGGACCGGGCCTGCGGGTGACGTTCGTCGAGGCCGATCTCGATCCGCGGCCCGTTGCTCGGGTACAGCGTGACGATCGCATGTGTACGGTCGAACGCCGGCGTCTGGTCGTAGATGTACACGAAGACCAGCAGCCGCTTGATGTTCTCCCTATGGTCGAGGTTGACGTAGATCGTCTCCCCCGACGCCGACCCGAACCGGTCGTCCCCGCTGAGCTTCACATACGGCGGCGAGTTCACGTCCCCGAGGAACCCGCCCAGCGGCTGGACGACCCCCTTCGTCCCGTCGGCCAGCTCGTACAGACACCCGAGGTCGAGGTCGACATTGACCATGCTCTGGCTGTGCCCGAGCACCTCCGGCGGCTTGAGCGCCTTGAACGGATGGCGCAGCAGGCTCTCCCGCTGCGATCCCCCGATGTCCGACGTCCGCATCCGCCAGGTCAGATTGATCCGCAGATGCCCGGTCGCGGCGCCCTGCTTGGTCAGCGACACCCGGTCGTGCCGCTTCGTCAGCTCGATCGAGTTCGACGACGCGCTGCCCGAGTCGAACTCGGCCGCCCGGCCACGCCAGAGTCCGTCCAAGAACCCCATTCCGCCCCCCACGTCCCCAAGTCCAGCGTTCGCCGGAAAGACCGGCGGGGCGGCCGGAGGCCCGGCCGCCCCGCACAGAGCGTTCCTCACCCGCAGGGTTGTCACACCCCGGACGACACCTCAGTCTTCTCGTCCGAGGCCGCCGCTTTTCCCTCCGCTGCCGCCAGTGCGCGGTTGCGGCGGACGGAGGACCAGAAGGAGGCGCCGATCAGGACCACACCGATCATGCCGGTGATGATCTCGTTGATCTCGTACTGGAT
Organism: Streptomyces sp. M41; assembly: GCF_043673425.1. NCBI lineage: Bacteria > Bacillati > Actinomycetota > Actinomycetes > Kitasatosporales > Streptomycetaceae > Streptomyces > Streptomyces sp. M41. Next base: position 17,501 of record NZ_JBIMKE010000012.1, read on the forward strand.
GGTGACCAGCAGGATCATGGCGAGCGCGCCGATCGCGTAGTGGGCGCCGTGCTCCAGGTAGACGTACTCGTCGAGAGTGCCCTGGCGGACCAGGTAGACGGTCAGCGACCGGACGTACATCGCGCCGATACCCAGACCCAGTGCCATCAGGACGATGTCGTTGGTGATGGCGAAGGCGCCGATCACGCCGTCGAAGGAGAAGGACGCGTCCAGGACCTCGAGGTAGAGGAACATGAAGAACGCGGCCTTGCCGGCCATGGCCACCGCCGAGCGGGGCTTTCCTGTTCGTGCGGCCTCTTCCTCGGCCTCGTGCTCGCGCTCCTCCTCTTCTTCGAGCTTGTCCTCGAAGAAGCCGGACAGACCGCCCACGATCATGTACGTGATCAGACCGGCGATACCGGAGAGCAGGACCGTCTCTGCCTTGTCGACATGGGCGCCGCCGTGCTGGTGGGCGTGGGTCGCGAAGGTCATCGCCGAGATCAGCAGGATGATCAGCGCGATGCAGACCGAGAGCATGTCGATCTTGCCGAGCTTCGCCAGCGGGCGCTCCAGCCAGCCGAGCCACTTGATGTCCCGGTCCTCGAAGATGAAGTCCAGGAAGATCATCAGCAGGAACATGCCACCGAACGCGGCGATCGCCGGGTGCGCGTCGGTGACGAGCTCCTGGTAGCGGTCCTTGTCGCTGAGCGCGAGGTCCACCGCCTCGATCGGTCCCAGCTGGGCGCTGATGGCCACGATCACGACGGGGAAGACCAGTCGCATACCGAAGACGGCGATCAGGATGCCGATGGTGAGGAAGATCTTCTGCCAGAAGGCATTCATCTTCTTCAGGATTCCGGCGTTGACCACCGCGTTGTCGAAGGACAGCGAGATCTCGAGGACGGAGAGGATCGCCACGATGCCGAAGGCGGTCCACCCCCCGAAGAGGACCGCTGCGACGAGGCCGAGCGCGGTGACCGCGAACGACCAGCCGAAGGTTTTCAGAACCACTGGCTACCCAATCCTGTGTGTACGGGGCTCCCCCGCGCCGCACTCGGCTTTACGAACTTTTGAAGCCGAAGTCTAGTCGGCTCCCCCTTGCCCCCCACTGGGCCCCGGCTTTTGCTCATATCGCGTTATGAGACGTTGACCCCGAAGTCCAGCGCGATGCCGCGCAGACCCGACGCGTACCCCTGCCCCACCGCCCGGAACTTCCATTCGCCTTGGTAGCGATAGACCTCGCCGAAGATCATGGCGGTCTCGGAGGAGGCGTCCTCGCTCAGGTCGTAGCGGGCGAGTTCCTGGCCGTCGGCCTGGTTGACCACGCGGATGAACGCGTTGCTGACCTGGCCGAAGGTCTGGCCGCGCTCGTCGGCCATGTGGATGGAGACCGGGAAGACGATCTTGTCGCAGTGGGCCGGCACCTTCGAGAGGTCGATCACCAGCGACTCGTCGTCGCCGTCGCCCTCGCCGGTGAGGTTGTCCCCGGTGTGCTCCACCGAGCCGTCCGGGCTCTTGAGCTGGTTGTAGAAGACGAACCACTCGTCGCCCAGGACCCGTCCGCCGTTGCACATCAGGGCGCTGGCGTCGAGGTCGAACGGGGCTCCGGTGGTGGAGCGTGCGTCCCAGCCGAGCCCGATCATCACCTGGGTGAGGTTCGGTGCGGCCTTGGACAGGGAGACATTTCCTCCCTTGGCGAGCGTGACGCCCATGATGCTGGTCCCTCCCCGGGGTGATGCTTCTTTGGTTGTCCTGCCCTCCCCCAAGCGGGGGCACCCCCAGGCGCCGCACCCGAACGGTACGGCGCCTGGCTCATCCGGAGGTGTGCTCGGCTCAGACGTTCACGCCGAAGTCCTGCGCGATGCCGCGCAGGCCCGAGGCGTAGCCCTGGCCGATGGCGCGGAACTTCCACTCCGCGCCGTGCCGGTACAGCTCGCCGAAGACCATCGCGGTCTCGGTGGACGCGTCCTCCGAGAGGTCGTAGCGCGCGATCTCGGCGCCGCCGGCCTGGTTCACGACGCGGATGAACGCGTTGCGCACCTGGCCGAAGGACTGCTGGCGGTTCTCGGCGTCGTAGATCGACACCGGGAAGACGATCTTCTCGACGTCGGCCGGGACGCCCGCGAGGTTGACCTTGATCTGCTCGTCGTCGCCCTCGCCCTCACCGGTGAGGTTGTCACCGGTGTGCTCGACGGAGCCGTCGGAGCTCTTGAGGTTGTTGAAGAAGACGAAGTTGGCATCGCTGCCGACCTTGCCCGCGTTGTTCAGCAGCAGCGCGCTGGCGTCCAGGTCGAAGTCGGTGCCGGTCGTGGTGCGGACGTCCCACCCCAGACCGACGATGACCGCGGTCAGACCGGGCGCCTCCTTGCTCAGTGATACGTTGCCGCCCTTGCTGAGGCTGACTCCCACGAGTCCTCCATTGGTGTCCAGGGGCGGGGAGCCCCGCCGTGCGTTTGATATCGGATCAACGTCTCGATCCTAGTGACGGGTTCCCGAACCCCGCAGGGCTTGATGCCCAAGAATCACAGGTGTCGGCCACTGCGGGGCGGGTGGGCGCGTCAGAGGGTGTCGAGCGCCTTGACGTACTCGTTCAGGTCACGGGCGTCGGGCAGGGCGTTGACGACGGTCCAGCGCACGACGCCCTCCTTGTCGATGACGAAGGTGCCGCGCACCGCGCAGCCCTTGTCCTCGGCGAAGACGCCGTAGGCACGGCTGACCTCGCCGTGCGGCCAGAAGTCGCTGAGCAGCGGGTACTCCAGGCCCTCCTGCTCGGCGAAGACGCGCAGGGTGTGGATGGAGTCGTTGGAGACGGCGAGCACCTGGGTGTCGCGGTCGGAGAACTGCGGCAGGTTGTCGCGCACCTCGCACAGCTCGCCGGTGCACACGCCGGTGAAGGCGAAGGGGTAGAAGAGCAGGACGACGTTCTTGGAACCACGGAAGTCGGAGAGCTTCACGGTGGCGCCGTGGTTGTCCTTGAGCTCGAAGTCGGGGGCCTTGTCGCCGACCTGGATCGCCATCGTCGTGGATGTCCCTTCGGTGGGGCTGTTCGGGTGGTGTGTCCACCTTATGCAGCGGCCACCGGGGCCCGTGCAGGAGGCCGGGCCGGGCGTCAGCCCGGCCCGGCACCGGCCACCGGTTACTTCGGTTACTTCTTGGCCTTGGCGGCCTTGGGCGTCACCAGACGGCTGCCGCTCCAGTCCTTGCCGACACTGACGCTCTTGGACGCCGACAGCCCCGCCGTGGTCGCGGCTTCAGAGATGTCGCTCGGCTCCACGTAGCCGTCACGGCCCGTCTTCGGCGTCAGCAGCAGGATCGAGCCGCCCTCTTCGATGTACGTGGTGGCGTCCACCAGCGCATCCGTCAGGTCGCCGTCCTCGTCGCGGAACCAGAGCACCACGGCATCGGCGACGTCGTCGTAGTCCTCGTCCACGAGTTCACTGCCGACGACTTCCTCAATGGCCTCGCGGAGTTCCTGGTCTACGTCGTCGTCGTAGCCGATCTCCTGGACCACCTGCTCGGGCTGGAACCCCAGCCTTGCGGCAGGGTTCGTCCGCTCCTCCGCGTGGTCCGCGGTCGCGCTCACGGGTTGCCTCCTGATCATGTCTTGGGAATAACTCAGCCACGCGCGTGCGCGAAGCATTGGCCGTAGTCCACACGGGCGGGGCGGATCGCGCAAGTACCCGGCCGTTCAGACCGCCGAAACGGTGACGTTCCTGAACGTGTCACCGCAACTCCGCGCACACCATCATCGTCTCAGGGTGACGCGCACCACACCAATCTGCCCCCTTTGTGCGTTTGGGAACCATCCATAGGTACTCCACCGTTGACCAGGGGCCGGTTACCTCACAGTAGAGATGACGTATGGCGCCCCTAGGTACACGATGGTGAGCGGTGCAGACACCCAGAAACCCCTGAAACACGGCCCTCTGACAGGTAAGGAACAGCGTGGCTTCCGGATCAGATCGCAACCCGATCATCATTGGCGGCCTTCCGAGTCAGGTTCCTGACTTCGATCCCGAGGAAACCCAGGAGTGGCTCGACTCCCTCGACGCCGCCGTGGACGAGCGCGGGCGGGAGCGGGCCCGCTATCTGATGCTGCGACTGATCGAACGCGCCCGCGAGAAGCGCGTGGCCGTGCCCGAGATGCGCAGCACGGACTACGTCAACACGATCGCCACCAGGGACGAGCCGTTCTTCCCCGGCAACGAGGAGATCGAGCGCAAGATCCTCAACGCGACGCGGTGGAACGCGGCGGTGATGGTCTCCCGGGCCCAGCGCCCCGGCATCGGCGTCGGCGGTCACATCGCCACGTTCGCCTCCTCCGCCTCCCTCTACGACGTGGGCTTCAACCACTTCTTCCGCGGCAAGGACGAGGGCGACGGCGGCGACCAGGTCTTCTTCCAGGGCCACGCCTCCCCGGGCATCTACGCGCGCGCGTTCCTGCTGGACCGGCTCGACGAGCAGAACCTGGACGCGTTCCGCCAGGAGAGGTCGAAGGCGCCGTACGGACTGTCCTCCTATCCGCACCCGCGGCTGATGCCGGACTTCTGGGAGTTCCCGACCGTGTCGATGGGCCTCGGCCCGATCGGCGCGATCTTCCAGGCGCGGATGAACCGCTACATGGAGGCGCGCGGCATCGCGGACACCTCCAAGTCGCACGTGTGGGCGTTCCTGGGCGACGGCGAGATGGACGAGCCGGAGTCGCTCGGCCAGCTGTCCATCGCCGCCCGCGAGGGCCTGGACAACCTGACCTTCGTGGTGAACTGCAACCTCCAGCGCCTCGACGGCCCGGTACGTGGCAACGGCAAGGTCATCCAGGAGCTGGAGTCGATCTTCCGCGGCGCCGGCTGGAACGTGATCAAGCTGATCTGGGACCGCACCTGGGACCCGCTGCTCGCCCGGGACCGCGACGGCATCCTGGTCAACCGGATGAACACCACGCCGGACGGCCAGTTCCAGACGTACGCCACCGAGACCGGCGCCTACATCCGCGACCACTTCTTCGGTGACGACCAGCGGCTGCGCGCCATGGTCGAGGGCATGACCGACGACCAGATCCTGCACCTGGGCCGCGGCGGCCACGACCACAAGAAGATCTTCGCGGCGTTCTCGGCGGCCAAGGCGCACAAGGGCCAGCCGACGGTGATCCTGGCCAAGACGATCAAGGGCTGGACGCTCGGTCCCAACTTCGAGGGCCGCAACGCCACGCACCAGATGAAGAAGCTGACGGTCGACGACCTCAAGCGCTTCCGTGACCGGCTGCATCTGCCGATCGCCGACAAGGACCTGGAGAGCGGGGTGCCGCCGTACTACCACCCCGGGCGGGACTCCGAGGAGATCCAGTACATGCACGACCGCCGCAAGGGCCTCGGCGGCTACGTCCCGACGCGTGTCGTGCGCTCCAAGCCGCTGGCGCTGCCGGACGACAAGACGTACGCGACCGTGAAGAAGGGTTCCGGGCAGCAGTCGATCGCGACCACGATGGCGTTCGTACGGCTGCTGAAGGACCTCATGCGGGACAAGGAGCTCGGCAGGCGGTTCGTGCTGATCGCGCCGGACGAGTACCGCACGTTCGGCATGGACTCCTTCTTCCCGAGTGCGAAGATCTACAACCCGCTGGGGCAGCAGTACGAGGCGGTGGACCGCGATCTGCTGCTCGCCTACAAGGAGTCGCCGCAGGGCCAGATGCTGCACGACGGCATCTCGGAGGCGGGCTGCACGGCGTCCCTCATCGCGGCGGGCTCGGCGTACGCGACGCATGGCGAGCCGCTGATCCCGGTCTACGTCTTCTACTCGATGTTCGGTTTCCAGCGCACCGGTGATCAGTTCTGGCAGATGTCGGACCAGCTGGCGCGCGGTTTCGTCCTGGGCGCGACCGCCGGCCGTACGACGCTGACCGGCGAGGGCCTCCAGCACGCCGACGGCCACTCCCAGCTGCTCGCCTCGACCAACCCGGGCTGTGTGGCGTACGACCCGGCGTTCGGCTTCGAGATCGCGCACATCGTCAAGGACGGTCTGCGCCGGATGTACGGCGGCGACGCGGAGCATCCGCACGGCGAGGACGTCTTCTACTACCTCACCGTCTACAACGAGCCCATCCAGCACCCCGCCGAGCCCGAGAACGTCGACGTCGAGGGCATCCTCAAGGGCATCCACCGCTTCAGCGAGGGCACCTCGGGGTCGATCCCCGCGCAGATCATGGCCGCCGGTGTCGCCGTCCCGTGGGCGGTCGAGGCGCAGAGGATCCTCGCCGAGGAGTGGAACGTCAAGGCCGACGTCTGGTCGGCGACCTCCTTCAACGAGCTGCGGCGCGAGGCCGTGGAGTGCGAGGAGCACAACCTGCTGCATCCGGAGGAGGAGCAGCGGGTGCCGTATGTGACGCGCAAGCTGAGCGGGGCCGAGGGGCCGTTCGTGGCGGTGTCCGACTGGATGCGGTCGGTGCCGGACCAGATCTCCCGGTGGGTGCCGGGGACGTACCAGTCGCTGGGCGCGGACGGATTCGGGTTCGCGGACACGCGTGGGGCGGCGCGGCGGTACTTCCACATCGACGCGCAGTCGGTGGTCGTCGCGGTGCTGACCGAGCTGGCCAAGGAGGGCAAGGTGGACCGCTCGGCGCTGAAGCAGGCCATCGACCGGTATCAGCTGCTGGATGTGTCGGCGGCGGATCCGGGGGCGGCGGGAGGCGACGCGTAGCGCCGGAGCGTCAACCGCTCGATGGGGTGGTGTGCCCGTGGGTGACCCGCGGGCACACCACCCCTTCACATTTCCTACGATGCGGCCCATGAAGCGAGCGTCCGCACAACTCCGCTGGGAACGCCTCACCCAGCGCCCCCTGTTCGGTCTGGCCCTGGCGTTCGCCGTGGCCTACGCCGTGCCGATCGTCCGCCCCGACGCGAGCAAGGACGTGGTCGCGGCGTGTCTCGCGGTGGAGTGGGTGGTGTGGGGCGTGTTCGCGCTCGACTACGCCGTGCGGCTGCTGCTCGCCGAGCGCCGGCTGGAGTTCGTGCGGACGCACTGGCTGGACCTGTGCGCGGTGCTGCTGCCGCTGATACAGCCGCTGCGGCTGCTGCGGCTGGTGTCGACGCTGCTGCTGGTGGGGCAGCGGGCGCGGCTGGCCTCGCAGATACGGCTCACCACCTATGTGGGCGGGGCCGTGATCGGGCTGATGATGTTCGGGTCGCTGGCCGTGCTGTCGGTGGAGCGGGACTCTCCGGACGGGAACATCAGGACGCTGGGTGACGCGGTGTGGTGGTCGTTCACCACGATGACGACCGTGGGCTACGGGGATCACGCGCCGACCACCGGCCTGGGGCGGATGCTGGCGGTGGGGCTGATGCTGTCGGGAATCGCCCTGCTGGGTGTGGTGACCGCGAACATCGCCGCGTGGTTCATAGCCCGCTTCGAGATGGACGACGTGGAGGAACGGCGCCAGACGGAAGCGATAAAGCTCCTCACGGAGGAGGTCCGAGCCCTCCGAGCCGAGGTCGCCGCACTCTCGGGCGGCGGCGCGGGGACAACGGCCACTGCGGGGGCGGGGCGTGCGGGGGTGCCTGGGACTGGAGCTGGTGTGCCCGGGGCTGGTGTGCCGGGGCAGGTCGGCGGGGAGCAGGCGAGGTAGGGCGGGGCCTGTTGTGGGCCGGGTGCCCGGGTGCCGGGGCTGACGCCAAAGTGCCCGGTGCGGGGCTGGGACGCCGCGGACAGGTCGGTGCGGAGCATGCGCAAGCGGTTGGCCCGGCAAGGCTCCCGTGCCCGGGGAGGGGCTTGTCCGGGGCTGGGGTGCCAGGTCGATGTGGAGCAGTCGCGTTGGAGCGGTGGCCCGGCGAGGGTGTCCGGGAGATGTCCCCGCCTCGGCGGGGCCTCCGGCCGGAGCGGCGGGGTGCCGGGGCTGCGGCTGGGTGTCCAAGTCCGGGCCGGGGTGCCGCGGCAGGTCGGCGCGGAGCGGGCGCCCTTGGAGCGGCCCGGCGAGGGCCAGGTACCCGAAGCCGGGGCACGGGTACCGGGGCCGGATGCGGGACAGCGCCAGGTGCCCGGGCCGGTGTCGGGGCCGGGAGGGCCGGGGGAAGTCCGCGCGGGACAGGCGCGTTACGCGGGTCCCGGCGAAAGGCCGGGCGGGGGGCGTCCGGCCGAAGCGGCGGGGTGCCGGGACCGAGGCCGGGTGCCCAAGTCCGGGCCGGGGGGGCCGGGGCAGGCCGGCGCAGAGCAGGCGCCCCAGGAGCGGCGCCCGGCCAGGGCCAGGTACCCGAGGCCGGGGCACGCCTACCGGGACCGGATGCGGGACAGCGCCAGGTGCCCGGGCCGGGGCCGGGAGGGCCGGGGGAAGTCCGCGCGGGACAGGCGCGTTACGCGGGTCCCGGCGAAAGGCCGGGCGGGGGGCGTCCGGCCGAAGCGGCGGGTGGCGGGAGTGAGGCTGGGTGCCCAAGTCCGGGCTGGGGGGCCGGGGCAGGCCGGCGCAGAGCAGGCGCCCCGGGAGCGGCGCCCGGCCAGGGCCAGGTACCCGAAGCCGGGGCACGGGTACCGGGGCCGGGATGCAGGGGCCGGTGTCAGGGCCGGGAATGCCGGGCAAGTCCGCGCGGCTCAGGCGCGTTACAGCGGGTCCCGGCGAGAGGCCGGGGGGCGTCGGACCGGAGCGGCGGGGTGCCGGGGCAGGTCGGCGCAGAGCAGACGTCCTCGGTGCCCGGCGAGGGCCAGGTAGCCGGGGCCAGGCATGCGTACCGGGGCCGGGATGCGGGACAGGGCCAGGTGCCCGGTGCCGGTGCCGGGGCAAGTCCGCGCGGGATGGGCGCGTTACGCGGGTCCCGGCGAGCGGCCGGGGGGGTGGGCGGCAGTGCGGTCAGAGCAGGCCGTTGCCCAGGCCGGCGGTTCCTGACAGCCACAGCAGGGCCAGCAGGGTGTCTATCGCGCCGAGTACCACGGCGATCAGGGCGGGGACGTGGCGGGTTCCTGACCATGTGCGGCCCATGGCCAGCCAGCCGCAGACGATCGCCACCGGGCCGAGAACGATGCCCAGGACGAAGAAGCCGGCGACCGCACAGATGGCCCCGATGATGCCCAGGGTCGCGCGATCCGGCCCGGTCCGTGACCACGTCCGGCCACGTGAGCGGGGGTGCCTGCGCGTACCGTGCGAGAAGCCCGCCATCGTCAACTCCCTGAGTCGGTGTTCGACTTGGCGAGTACCCACGGGGCGCGGTTCATGCCGGGGATGCGGACCCCGGCGCGCTGACCCCCTCCGGCAGCGCGCCGCTGGCCCTGGCATGACCCACTGTGACCTGCGGCGCGTGCCGGTGGGAGGGATCTTGAGCGTTGTCACCCTGATAGGGGAACTCCGGCCCGGGACCCCTCCCTTGGGCGCGTGAGCGCGTGCGGCTCGCGCGCGTCGGCGGACGTCAGATGTGCGCCGCGCCCGCGCCCGCCTCCGCGTTCGCGCCGCGCTTGGTGAGGAAGGCGACGAAGACGGCGACCACGGCCACACCGGCGGCGACCAGGGACGCGGCGCTCATGCCGGAGATGAACGTGTCGTGCGCCACGTCCGTGATCTTCGCGGCGATGGGGTTCGGGGTGCCCGGGGCCAGCGGTGCCACACCGACCTGGACCGCCTCGGAGGCCTGGGCCCGCTGTGCCTCGGTGAGCGGCGGAAGCCCCGCGGACGTCCAGTTGCCGGCCAGGTCGCTGTCGACCTTGGAGGCCATGACGGCGCCCAGCACGGCCGTACCGAGGCTGCCGCCGATCTGCATCGCGGCCTGCTGAAGACCGCCGGCCACGCCGGACAGCTCCATCGGCGCGTTGCCGACGATGACCTCCGTGGCGCCGACCATGACCGGCGCGAGGCCGAGGCCGAGCAGGGCGAACCACAGCGACATGACGCCGCTGCCGGTGTCCGTCTCCAGGGTGGACATGCCGTACATGGCGATCGCGGTGAGCGCCATACCGCCCGCGAGCGGAACCCGCGGGCCGAGCTTGGTGATCATGGCGCCCGCGAGCGGCGAGCCGACGATCATCATGCCGGTCAGCGGCAGGAGGTGCAGGCCCGCGTCGATCGGGCTCATGCCGTGCACGTTCTGGAGGTAGAACGTCACGAAGAACAGGCCGCCCATGAACGCGATGGCCATCAGGACCATCAGCACCACACCCGCGGACAGCGCCACCGAACGGAACAGCCCGAGCGGGATCAGGGGCTCCTTGACCTTGGACTCCCAGAAGGCGAACAGTACGAAGCCCAGGACCGAGGCGCCGAGGAAGCCCAGCGTCTTCGGGTCGCCCCAGCCCCACTCGGACGGCGGCGCCTTGATCAGCGCCCAGACCAGGCAGAACACGGCGGTCGACAGCAGGGCGATGCCCGGGATGTCGAAGGAGCGCGGGGCGTTCTCGGCGCGGTGGTCGAGCAGGATCAGGACACCGAGGACGACGGCGAGGATGCCGACCGGCACGTTGATGAAGAACACCGACTGCCAGTTGACGCGCTCGACGAGGACACCGCCGAGGATCGGGCCGCCGGCGGTCGAGGCGCCGATGACCATGCCCCAGATGCCGATCGCCATGTTCAGCTTCTCGGCCGGGAAGGTGGCCCGCAGCAGGCCGAGCGCGGCCGGCATCAGCAGCGCGCCGAAGAGGCCCTGGAGGACACGGAAGACGACGACCAGCGCGATGCTGTCGGACAGGCCGATGGCTCCGGAGGCGGCGGCGAAGCCGACCACGCCTATGAGGAAGGTCTGGCGGTGCCCGAAGCGGTCGCCGAGCTTGCCGGCGGTGATCAGGGAGACGGCGAGGGCCAGGAAGTAGCCGTTGGTGATCCACTGGACCTCGGCGAAGCTGGCGCTCAGGTCCTTCTGGATGGCCGGGTTGGCGATGGCCACGATGGTGCCGTCGAGGGCCACCATCATGACCCCCACTGCGACGGTGATCAGAGTGAACCAAGGGTGCCCGCGCAGCCCCTCGGTCGGCGTCGCGTCCGACGGAGCTGCCGGTGCCTCGCCCCCCGGCCCCGTCGTTTTGATGGTGGTCTGACTAGTCATGTGTTCGAGGCTAGTGACAGCCGCTGACAATTGACAAACCAATTCACAAGTCGGTAACTGACAGACATGGAAACACTGCGCGAACGCAAGAAGCAGCGCACCCGGGACGCGCTGCTGCGGACCGCGCTGGAGCTCTTCACCACCCAGGGGTACGAGCACACGACCGTCGACGAGATCACCGAGGCCGTCGACGTCTCGCAGCGCACCTTCTTCCGTTACTTCGCCGGCAAGGAGGACGCGGCGCTCGCGGTCGGCGACATGGCGGTCGCACACTTCGTCGGCGCGCTGCGCGAGCGGCCCGCGCACGAGGCGCCGATGGAGGCGCTGCGGCAGTCCGTGCTGGAGAGCTGGGACACCCTCAACGAGGTGATCGAGGCCGTCGTACCGGTCGAGTTGTATCTGCGCATGTACCGGGTGATCGAGTCCACACCCGTCCTGCTCGCCGCCCATCTGCGCAGGTCGGTGGAGATCGAGGAGACCATCGCGCACATCCTCGCCGAGCGCGAGGGCGTGGACGTGGACGCCGATCCGCGGCCCCGGCTGACGGTGGCCGTCTTCGGCGGTGTGATGCGGCTGACGGAGCGCCGGTGGAGCACCGGCGAGGACTTCGGGCTGGACGCCATGCGGACGTTGACCGTCTCATATCTCGAACAGATCGGACCGGCACTCAGCGAGAGCTGGCGAACACGCTGAGGTCATCGGCGTGTTCAAGGCCACGTCAGCGAAACGTGATACCCGTCACTCGATTAACGCGAGACCCTCTCGTTCTCCTAGTGTGTCCTCCCAGTGACTTCCTTCGACACGTCCCCGCAACTGAACGTCTGGCGCGCTCTGCTCGCGCTGGCCGTCGTGTTCGTGATGCTGGCGACCACCGGTTGGACGGCCTTGCGCCACCAGCGGACCCCGGCCCCGCTCCAGGCCTCGATCAGCGCCTGGGAGCAGGGCAGCATCGCCGGGCACCGACTGCCGGCCGCGGACGCCTCCCCCGCCCGGCTCGCCCGGTTCTTCGCCTCGCTGACCGAGCGGCAGCGCAGCACCCTCGCGCACCGCTATCCGCTCGCTGTCGGCAATATGAACGGCGCCCCGGCCCAGCTGCGCTACCGCGCCAACCGCATCGCGCTGCACAAGGCCCGCGCCGTCGAGCACAAGCGCATGCACGACGACAGACTCTCGCCGGACGGGCAGCGTGCGGCGGCCCGCCGTATGGATCGCTTCGAGGCGATGATGCAGCCGGACCGGCACATCCTCGCGTTCGATCCGGAGGGTGCGGGACGGGTCGCGGAGGTCTTCGGCGACCTGGACGAGGCCGAGCGGATCTCGGTCGTCATCCCCGGCGTGGACACCGATCTGCTGACCTTCCAGCGCACCAGCCGCAAGTACTCCGCGCCGGTCGGAATGGCTCAGTCCCTGTACGCCGCCGAGCGCGCGGCCGGGCCCTCGACGCGTACGGCCGTGATCGCCTGGGCCGACTACACCGCGCCCAGCGGCCTCGGCATCGACTCGGCGACCGCGATGCGCGCGCAGTCCGGTGCCGTACGGCTGAACGCGCTGGTGCGGGGGCTGCCCGGCGGCTCGCCCGTCTCCCTGTTCTGCCACAGCTACGGCTCGGTGCTGTGCGGGCTGGCGGCGCCCACCCTGCCGGGCCGGGTGGCCGACATAGCGGTGGCCGGCAGCCCCGGTATGCGGGTCTCCAGCGCCTCCCAGCTGCGCACCTCCGCCCATGTGTGGGCGATGCGGGACGCAGACGACTGGGTCGAGGACGTGCCGTACATGGAGGTCGGCGGGCTGGGGCACGGCGAGGACCCGGTGTCGTCGGTGTTCGGGGCGCGGGTGCTGTCGGCGCGGGACGCGAAGGGACACGGCGGCTATTTCGAGCCGGGCACGGACAGCGTGCTGAACTTCGCCGAGATCGGGGTTGGCGCATACGAGTCGGTGCGGTGCGCCGACGATGCCGGTGCCTGCCGGACGGGTTTGTCCGACACGGCTTCGGCCGGACGCGCGTAGAAGCGCAGGAACTGCGGTCTGCGCGGGGTGGCGACGGAGGAGCACGTGCCGCATACGATGAGCCGCATGGGTGACGTACTGGCCGGATTTCATGCCGCCTGGGAGTTCGAGTCCGACTCCGTGCTCATCCGTTACGAACGGGGGATTCGAACACCTAAGCTCTTTCAGGCACTTACGGAACGACGCGTTCCGCTCGAGGCGATCGCCGGTGTGACGCTGACGACGGGCAAGCGCGGGTCCGCGGTGCTGCGCATCGAGCCCCGGCCCGGTGCCGATCCTCTGATGGAGGCGGCGGCCGGGCAGTTGAAGGACGGGTGCGATCCGTATCGGCTGGTGCTGCCGGCCGACAAGGAGACGCTGGCCGAGTACTACGCCGACGAGTTGCGGGCGCAGTTGACGAAGTCCGGGCCCGCGGAGCGGTTTCTCGTGGCCGCGCCCAAGGTGCCGCTGGCGTTCAAGGCGTACGACGGGAAGGCGTCCTTCGACGGCGAGACGGTGCGCTTCAGGTGGTTCTGGACGGGGGCGTCGTCGGCCAAGTGGAAGGCCGGGGACCAGCGTTTCTCCGTAGGCGACTTGAGCGGCGTGGAGTGGCGCTCGCCCGAAGTCTTCGAGGGGCACCTGCGGTTGCTGCCGCGCGAGGGTGCCGACGACCGGCCCGCGCAGGCCGATCAGGATCCGGCGGCGGTGGTGTTCGGGCTGGGATACGGGCCCGTGCACGAGTCGTTGCCGTTCGCCGCCGCCGTACTGGCGGCCGTGCGCAAGAGCGGGCCGGTCGCCGCGGTGCCGGCCGCGGCACCGCGGCGCGACCCGGCCGACATCGCCGAGCGCATCCGCCACCTGGGAGAACTGCATGAGGCAGGGCTGGTGACGGATGAGGAGTTCTCGGTGAAGAAGGCCGAGTTGCTGGCGGAGCTCTAGAGCTCCCAAGCGCTAGGAGCTCCAGGACTCAAGGGGCTACTCCCGGCCCGCGGAGGCGAAGCGCATGTCCGCGTACCTGGTGCCCGCCACCCGCGAGGCGAGCGGCTCCAGGGCGGCCAGGTCCCGCTCCGTCAGAACGATCCGTGTCGCTCCTACGTTCTCCTCCACCCGGGTCGGCTTGCGGGTGCCCGGGATCGGGATCACCGGGAGGCCGTGGACGGCCGCCTGTTGCTGGACCCACGCCAGGGCGGTCTGGCCCGGGGTGGCGCCGTGTTCGTCGGCCACCTTGCGGATGGCGTCCACGAGCGCGGCGTTCGTCGCGGCGTTCTCGCCCGTGAAGCGGGGCTGTTGGCGGCGGAAGTCGTCCGTCGTCAGGTCCTCGGCGTTGGTGAAGGAACCTGTCAGGAAGCCCCGGCCCAGCGGGGAGTACGGCACCAGGGTGACGCCCAGGTCGCGGGCGGCCGGGACCACCCTCGCCTCGATGTCCCGGCTGAACAGGGACCACTCGGACTGGACCGCCGCGATGGGATGGACGGCGAGCGCGGCGCGCAGTTCGTCCGCGGTCACCTCGCTCAGGCCCAGCTGCTTGACCTTGCCCTCGCGGACCAGGTCGGCCATCGTGCCGACGGTCTCCTCGATGGGGACGTCCACGTCCCGGCGGTGCATGTAGTAGAGGTCGATCACGTCGACGTCCAGGCGGCGCAGGCTCGCCTCGACGGCCTGGCGTATGTACGGGGCGTCGTTGCGGATGATCCGGCGCGTCGGGTCGTCCGGCGGGATCGACAGGGCGAACTTGGTGGCGATGACTACCTCGTCGCGGTGGGCTTTGAAGAACGGGGCGAGGAACTTCTCGTTCTCACCCGCGCCGTAGGCGTCCGCCGTGTCGTACAACGTCACGCCCAGCTCCAGCGCCCGCTCCAGGGTCGCCCTGGACTCGTCCGCGTCCGAGGGGCCGTAGCCGAAGCTCATGCCCATGCAACCGAGGCCCTGGACACCCACCTCGGGGCCGTCCGCGCCGAGTCGTGCCGTTGCGATCGTGCTGTCGGTCATCCAGCCTGCTCCGTCTTCTCTCGCGCGTGCTTTTGGTGCGCGTACTTCTCGTGCGCTTGTTTCTCGTGCGCTTGCTTCTCGTGCGCGTGCTTCGCGGGCCCGTGCCTGTCCTGCTCGTACAGGCGCCCCGCGTCCGCGTAGTAGCTGATCTTCCGGTCGAGCACGGCGAGCGTGTCCTGGAGCTCGGTGATCCGCGCGAGTACGTCGCGGCGGGTCGACTCCAGCAGCTCGAAGCGCTCACCGAAGGTGTGGTCGCCCTCGCGTACCAGCTCCGCGTACCGCACCATGTCGGCGACGGGCATGCCGGTCAGCCGCAGCTTGCCGACGAGGTCGAGCCAGTCCAGGTCGCGGTTGCTGTAGCGGCGCTGGCCGGTGTGCGAGCGGCCGATGTGCGGCATCAGGCCGATCCGCTCGTACCAGCGCAGGGTGTGGGCCGTCAGACCGGTGAAGGCGACGACCTCGCTGATCGTGTAGCTGTCCTGGCCTTCCGGCCGTCGGTGCGGGTGCGGCGGCGGGGCGACGCAGCTGTCGGCCCTGGTGGTACTCGTGGTCTCCATCACCGTCATGCGCTCAACGCTATGACCTTGGAGTGCGCTCCAAGCAAGCCGAAACGGTAAGAAAACCACGGGACATGGCGTGATCACCGTGGCTAGCGTGCCAGGCATGAACCTCGTACGCCGTGCCACGACCGAGGACGCGGAGGAAGTGCTGCGTCTGCGTCAGGTGATGATCGACGCGCTGCCGGGAGGGGACGGTTCCACGGCGTGGCACACCGAGTCCCTGCCGGCGTTGCGCCAGAAGCTGGGCGACGGGGACGGGGACTTCGCCGCGTTCGTCGTGGACCATCCGCTGCGGCCGGGGGCGCTGGGCGCCCTGGTGGTCGGGACGGTCGACTACCGGATCGGGAAGGCGAGCAATCCGCACGGCCTCGCCGGGTACGTCTTCAGTGTCGCCACCGATCCGCAGGCGCGGCGCCGGGGATACGCGCGCGCGTGCATGGACGAGCTGCTGGCCTGGTTCCGCGAGCGGGGCGCCGGGCAGGTCATGCTCACCGCGTCCCCGGAGGCCGAGCCCCTCTATGTGTCCCTCGGCTTCGTCCACAAGCCGGACCCCACGATGATTCTCACGCTCTGAGCGGCTTAGGCTCACAGGCATGTCGCTGAGCAGCCTCGCACTGATCGAGAACTGGCCCGTTCCCACCGCCGCCGCGGGAGTCGTACGGGCGGACGGCACCGTCCTCGGTACGCACGGTCCGGTCGGGCACCGCTTCCCCCTCGCGTCGGTGACCAAGCCGCTGGCCGCGTATGCGGCACTGGTGGCCTACGAGGAGGGCGCCGTAGAGCTCGACGAACCGGCCGGGCCGCAGGGCTCGACGGTCCGGCATCTGCTCGCGCACACCTCGGGGCTGGCCTTCGACGAGCACCGTGTGACGGCGCCGCCCGGGGAGCGGCGGCTGTACTCCAACGCCGGGTTCGAGCAGCTCGGGGACCACATCGCCAAGGCGACGGACATCGCGTTCGGCGAGTATCTGCGGCAGGCGGTGCTGGAGCCGCTGGGCATGACGTCGACCTCGTTGGAGGGCTCCCCGGCGAAGGACGGGGTGTCGACGGTCGAGGATCTGCTGCGGTTCGCGGCGGAGGTGCAGGCGCCGCGCCTGCTGGACCCGCGGACGGTCGCCGAGGCGATGAGCGTGCAGTACGCGGGGACGAAGGGCGTGCTGCCGGGGTACGGGCACCAGAACCCGAACGACTGGGGGCTCGGCTTCGAGATCCGCGACGGCAAGTCCCCGCACTGGACGGGCTCCGCGTCCTCGCCGCGCGCCTTCGGGCACTTCGGGCAGTCGGGGACGTTCCTGTGGGTCGACCCGGACGCGGGCCTGGCCTGCGTCGCGCTGACGGACCGGGCGTTCGGGCCGTGGGCGGTCGAGGCGTGGCCGCCGTTCACGGACGCTGTTCTCGCGGAGGCGAAGCCTTAAGTCTTCAGGGCCTCGCCCTCCCCCTCGGTGTCGATGTGCGGCAGGATCTTGTCCAGCCAGCGCGGCGTCCACCAGGCGTGCGGGCCCAGCAGGGTCATCACGGCGGGCACCATCAGCAGGCGCACCACGGTGGCGTCGATGAGCACGCTGACGGCGAGGCCCAGGCCCAGCATCTTGACCACGATGTTGTCGCTGATGATGAAGGCCGCGAAGACGCTCACCATGATCAGGGCGGCACAGGTGATCACCCGTGCGGTGATCTCCAGGGCATGGGCGACGGCGGCCTTGGCGTCCCCGGTGCGCAGCCATGCCTCGTGCACCCGGGACAGCAGGAAGATCTCGTAGTCCATGCTCAGCCCGAAGATGATGGCGAACATCATCATCGGCACATAGCTCTCGATGGGCACCTTGCCGTGGACGCCCAGCGCGGGCCCGCCCCAGCCCCATTGGAAGACGGCGACGACGACGCCGTACGAGGCCGCGATCGACAGGACGTTGAGGACGGCCGCCTTGACGGCGACGAGCACGCCGCGGAAGACCGCGAGGACGATCAGGAAGGCCAGGGCGACGACCACGCCGATGATCAGCGGCAATCGGCTCGCGACGATGTCGCGGAAGTCGACCTGGGCGGCCGTCGTGCCGGTGACGTATCCCTTGGCGTCGGCGCCGGACAGCGCGTCGGGCAGGGTGTGGTCGACGAGCCGGTTGGTGAGGTCGGTGGTGTTCGCGTTCTGCGGGGACGTCGACGAGTAGACGGTGCCGAGCAGCACGTCTCCGTCCTGCGTCGGCGCCAGGGGCGTGACGAAGGAGGTCCCGGACTCGTCGTCGAGGGCCTGCTGGGCTTTGGAGGCGAGGTCGGAGCGCTGGGAGTCCGGTACGGAGCTCTGGTCGATGACGATCGTGAGCGGGCCGTTGGAGCCGGCACCGAAGGCGTCGGTCATCAGGTCGTAGGCGCGCCGGTCGGTGAAGGAGGTGGGATCGGCGCCGTCGTCGATGTGGCCGAGCTGGATCGAGAAGAGCGGGATGGCCAGCACCGCGACCGTGACGACGCCCGCCGTCAGATACCGCAGCGGATGGTGCTCGACGCGCTGGGCGTAGCGGTGCCAGGTGCCCTGGGGCTCGGCGCCCGGTTCGGCGTCGGTCTCGGCGATCGGGTGGCGGACATGCCAGCGGTCGAGGTTGCGGCCGATCAGCCCGAGTAGGGCGGGGACCAGGGTCAGGGCGCCCAGGACGGCCGAGACCACCGTGACGGCGGCGGCGAGGCCGAGTTTGCCGATGAAGGTCACCCCGGAGGTGTACAGGCCCATCAGGGCGACGATCACGGTGGTGCCGGAGACCAGCACCGCCCGCCCGCTGGTGGCGGCGGCGTGGCCGGCGGCGCGCACCGGATCGGCGCCGTCCATGAGGTTCTGCCGGTGCCGGGTGATCAGGAAGAGGGCGTAGTCGATGCCCACGCCGATGCCGATCATCGTGGCGAGGGTGGGCGAGACCGTCGCGAAGACGAACGCGGAGGCCAGCAGCCCCAGCAGGGCGAGCCCGCCGACCACGCTGATCAGCGCGGTGACCAGGGGCAGACCGGCGGCGATGACACTGCCGAAGCCGACCAGCAGGACCACGATGGCCACCGCGAAGCCGATCGCCTCGCTCACCCGGTCGTCGGCCTCGGGGCGGGCCAGTTCGCCCAGCGAGCCGCCGTACTCGACGTCGGCGCCGGCGGACCGCAGCGGCTGCACGGCGTCGTCGACGCCGTTCAGGTAACCGTCCTCGAGGAGGGAGGGCTGTTTGTCGAAGCGGATGGTGATGTACGCGGTCTTCCCGTCGGAGGAGACCGGCCCGACCTTGGACGACTGGGCGTCCAGCGGGTTCTGCACGGAGAGGACGTCCGGCAGCTTCTGCAGGTCCGAGACCGTCGTCGAGATCTGCGAGCTGAGCGAGGTCAGCGGCTTGTCGGCGTCGTGGACGACGATCGGGCTGCTGTAGCCCCAGGCCTGCGGATCGTGTTCCTGGAGGACGTCCAGCCCCTCCTGGGACTGGGTGTCCGACAGGGCGAAGTCGTCCGAGTACTCCCCGCCGTAGAGATGGTTCAGGGCCTGTAGCCCACCCAGGGCGACCACCCAGGCGACGATCACGATCACACAGTGGTGCGCACACCACTCACCGAGCCGTCGCAGTCCCCCCTTCGAGGCGTCCCCCCGTCCCGCTGTGGCTTTGCGTCTGGCCATGGGCTCGGCTCTTCTCTGCCGGGCGGTATTCGATCACCTCCATTTGACGCTGCCCTGACCACTTGAGCATCTCGGGCCACAGCTTCAACCGGCCATTTCCCACAGCAGCAGCTCCGCCGGGCTCACCCCGACGGCCGCCAGGCCCTTGGCGGCGGTGATGCGTGCCGCGTCCCCGGCGCCCAGTTCCACCTCGTCCACACGCACCGCACCGCGCACGACGTGCAGGTACAGAAACGCCCCGTCCGGCACCGCCGTCCGCTCCCCCGCCCCCAGCCGCCGCACATGCAGCATCGCGCCCGCCTCCGGGACGGCGTACGGCGTGGAGTCCGCGATGCCACGGACGATCTCGTACGCCGGGTCGCCGCCGGGCGAGAGCGGGGCCAGCCAGGTCTGGACGAAGGTCAGGGGCGCGTCGGAGTCGTTGCGCTCGACGTGCCGTACGCCGCCCGCCGAGCTGAGCCGCTGCACGTCTCCGGGGCCGACCCGGGTCTCGTGGCCGGTGGAGTCGCGGTGGGTCAGCTCGCCCTCGATCACCCAGGTCACGATCTCGGTGTGGCTGTGCGGGTGCTCGTCGAAGCCGGCGCCGGGGGCGAGCCGCTCCTCGTTGCAGGCGATCATCGCGCCGAAGCGGAGGTTGTCGGGGTCGTAGTGCGGTCCGAAGGAGAAGGCGTGGCGGGACTCGATGCCCGCTGCCGGATCCCCTCCCGGATAGCGCTCCGCGGCGCGCCGTACGTCCATCACGGACACCACCGTAGCTCCACGGGGTGTCTCACCTGTGACCCTCTTTCACGCGCTCCCGTCCGGATAAGGCAGTCTTGTCCCCGTGCCCGAACCCGAAGCCCGTAAATCCGAAGCCGCCGCGCACGCCGTCCATGCCCACGCCGCGACCCTGAAGCGGCTCGAGAAGTCCTCCGGTTCCCTCGCCGCGCATGCCATCGCGCGGATGGACGAGACGCTGCCGTGGTACCGGGCCATGCCACCGGAGAACCGTTCCTGGATCGGTCTGGTCGCCCAGGCCGGCATCGCCGCGTTCACCGAGTGGTTCCGGCACCCCGACGCGCCGCAGGCCATCTCCACCGATGTCTTCGGGACCGCGCCGCGCGAGTTGACCCGTGCCATCACGCTGCGCCAGACCGTGGAGATGGTGCGCACCACCATCGAGGTCATGGAGTCGGCGATCGACGAGGTCGCCGCCCCCGGCGACGAGAGCGTGCTGCGCGAGGCGCTGCTCGTCTACGCCCGGGAGATCGCCTTCGCCACCGCCCAGGTCTACGCCCAGGCCGCCGAGGCGCGCGGCGCCTGGGACGCCCGGCTGGAGTCGCTGGTGGTCAACGCCGTGCTCAGCGGCGAGGCCGACGAGGGTGCCGTGTCACGGGCCGCGGCGCTCGGCTGGAACTCGCCCGAACACGTCTGTGTCGTGCTCGGGACCGCGCCGGACGGGGACAGCGAGCTGACCGTCGAGGCGATCCGCAGGGCCGCCCGGCACGCCAAGCTCCAGGTGCTCACCGGGGTGCTCGGAGACCGGCTGGTGGTGATCGCGGGCGGCAGCGACAACCCGCTCGCGGTCGCCAAGTCGCTGATCGGGCCGTATGCCGCGGGTCCTGTCGTGGCGGGGCCCGTCGTACCGGATCTGCTGGCCGCCACCCGGTCCGCGCAGGCCGCGGCGGCCGGGCTGAAGGCGTGTTCCGCCTGGCAGGACGCCCCGCGGCCGGTGCTGGCGGACGACCTGCTCCCGGAACGCGCCATCGCCGGAGATCCCAGCGCGCGCGAGCAGTTGGTGGAGGAGATCTACAGACCGCTGGAGGAAGCCGGGTCGGCGCTCCTGGAGACACTGTCCGTCTATCTCGAACAGGCGAGCAGTCTGGAGGGCGCCGCCCGGATGCTGTTCGTTCACCCCAACACCGTGCGCTACCGGCTTCGACGTGTGACTGACGTCACCGGCTGGTCGCCATCCGATGTACGCTCCGCGTTCACCCTGCGAATCGCGCTGATCCTGGGGCGTCTCGTCGACGGCGATCTTCAGCTCTAGGCTTTTGTCGAGGGCCCACAAAACCCCTTCGTGTTCTTCGTCCTTGTCCTCACGGGCGGCGTCGGCCGTCCCCAAGAGAGAGTGTGAGAGTGCTCGTACTCGTCGCTCCCGGCCAGGGCGCCCAGACGCCCGGCTTCCTGACCCCCTGGCTCGAACTTCCCGGTGTCCGCGGTGCCCTCGAGGCATGGTCCGACGCCGTGCAGCTCGACCTCGTCCGCTACGGCACCGAGGGTGACGCGGAGGAGATCCGCGACACCGCGGTGGCCCAGCCGCTGCTGGTGGCGGCCGGTCTGGCCTCCGCGTACATGCTCTTCGACGACCCGGCCGAGCTGCCCCGCAAGGTCGGCGCCATCGCCGGTCACAGCGTCGGCGAGCTCACCGCCGCCGCGCTCGCCGGGGTGCTCCCCGACGAGGAGACCGTGCGGCTGGTGCGCGCCCGGGGTCTCGCGATGGCCGAGGCCGCCGCGATCACCGAGACCGGCATGTCGGCGCTGCTCGGCGGCGACCCGGAGGTCTCCGTCGCGCACCTGGAGAAGCTCGGCCTGACCCCGGCGAACATCAACGGCGCCGGTCAGATCGTCGCCGCCGGCACCATGGAGCAGCTCGCCGCGCTGAACGAGGACAAGCCCGAGGGGGTGCGCAAGGTCGTCCCGCTGAAGGTCGCGGGCGCGTTCCACACGCACCACATGGGCCCCGCGGTGGAGAAGCTGGCCGAGGCCGCCAAGGCGCTCGTGCCCGCCGACCCGAGGCTCGCCTACGTCTCCAACAAGGACGGCCGGACGGTCACCACCGGCGCCGAGGTGCTGGAGCGCCTCGTCGGGCAGGTCGCCAACCCGGTCCGCTGGGACCTGTGCATGGAGACCTTCAAGGAGCTCGGCGTGACGGCCCTGATCGAGGTGTGCCCGGGCGGCACCCTGACCGGTCTGGCCAAGCGTGCGCTGCCGGGTGTGCGGACCCTGGCGCTGAAGACCCCCGACGACCTGGACGCTGCTCGCGAGCTCATCGCCGAGCACGCCTGACAAGGAGCCCGAGCATGGCGAAGCTGAAGCCCAGCAAGGGCGCCCCGTATGCGCGCATCCTCGGTGTCGGCGGCTACCGCCCGACCCGGGTGGTGCCGAACGAGGTGATCCTGGAGAAGATCGACTCCTCCGACGAGTGGATCCGTTCGCGCTCCGGCATCGAGACGCGGCACTGGGCGAACGACGAGGAGACCGTCGCCGCCATGTCGGTCGAGGCGTCCGGGAAGGCGATCGCCGACGCCGGGATCACCGCCGAGCAGATCGGCGGCGTGATCGTCTCGACGGTCTCGCACTTCAAGCAGACCCCGGCCGTCGCCACCGAGATCGCCGACAAGCTGGGCACCCGCAAGGCCGCGGCCTTCGACATCTCGGCCGGCTGCGCGGGCTTCGGCTACGGCCTGACCCTCGCCAAGGGCATGATCGTCGAGGGCTCGGCGGAGTACGTCCTCGTCATCGGCGTCGAGCGGCTGAGCGACCTCACCGACCTGGAGGACCGGGCGACGGCCTTCCTGTTCGGTGACGGCGCCGGCGCGGTCGTCGTGGGCCCGGCCAAGGAGCCGGCGATCGGCCCCACCGTCTGGGGCTCCGAGGGCGACAAGTCCGAGACGATCAAGCAGACCGTGCCGTGGACGGACTACCGGGCCGGCGAGGTCGACAAGTTCCCTGCGATCACGCAGGAGGGCCAGGCGGTGTTCCGCTGGGCCGTGTTCGAGATGGCGAAGGTCGCCCAGCAGGCGCTGGACGCGGCCGGGATCACCTCGGACGAACTGGACGTCTTCATCCCGCACCAGGCCAACGAGCGGATCATCGACTCGATGGTGAAGACACTCAAGCTGCCGGAGCACGTCACGGTCGCCCGCGACGTGCGCACCACCGGCAACACCTCGGCCGCCTCGATCCCGCTCGCGATGGAGCGGCTCCTGGCGACCGGTGAGGCGAAGAGCGGCGACACCGCACTGGTCATCGGATTCGGGGCGGGTCTCGTATACGCCGCCACGGTCGTTACTCTCCCCTAGGCACTCCGTGCCGGATCTTGTGAGCCGGCACGGGAACGCACCACCTGCCGCTGCGGCGGCGGGCGCAAAACTCTCTGTACAACCTGAACAACTACGAAGGAGCGCCAAGATGGCCGCCACTCAGGAAGAGATCGTCGCCGGTCTCGCCGACATCGTGAACGAGATCGCCGGCATCCCGGTTGAGGACGTCCAGCTGGACAAGTCCTTCACCGACGACCTGGACGTCGACTCGCTGTCCATGGTCGAGGTCGTCGTCGCCGCCGAGGAGCGCTTCGACGTCAAGATCCCCGACGAGGACGTCAAGAACCTCAAGACCGTCGGCGATGCGACCGACTACATCCTCAAGAACCAGGGCTGATCCACCGATCAGGTCCCAGGGCTGAACTGCCCCGCCACCCGGCGGTGGCGCCGCTGAATCCCCATTCCTTGGAGAAAGAATTCCCGTGAGCCCGACCAATCGCACCGTGGTCGTCACCGGTATCGGCGCAACCACACCGCTGGGTGGCGACGCAGCCTCTACCTGGGAGGGCCTGATCGCCGGCAAGTCCGGCGTCAAGCCCCTGGAGCAGGAGTGGGCCGCCGAGCAGGCGGTCCGTATCGCCGCACCGGTGGCCGTGGAGCCGACCGAGGTCATTCCCCGGCCGCAGGCCCGCCGCCTGGACCGTTCGGCGCAGTTCGCGCTGATCGCCGCGCAGGAGGCCTGGAAGGACGCCGGTTTCGAGGCGAGGGCCGGTGAGGACACCTCCGTCGACCCCGACCGCCTCGGCGCGGTCATCGCCTCCGGCATCGGTGGTGTGACGACGCTGCTCGACCAGTACGACGTGCTGAAGGAGAAGGGCGTTCGCCGCGTCTCCCCGCACACCGTCCCCATGCTGATGCCGAACAGCCCGTCGGCGAACGTGGGTCTGGCCGTGGGCGCCCGTGCGGGCGTGCACACGCCGGTCTCCGCGTGCGCCTCGGGCGCCGAGGCCATCGGCTACGCCATCGAGATGATCCGTACCGGCCGCGCCGACATCGTGGTCGCGGGCGGCACGGAGGCGGCGATCCACCCGCTGCCGATCGCCGCGTTCGGCAACATGATGGCGATGTCCAAGAACAACGACGACCCGCAGGGCGCGTCGCGTCCCTACGACGTCGCCCGCGACGGCTTCGTCCTCGGTGAGGGCGCCGGCGTGATCGTCCTGGAGTCCGCCGAGCACGCCGCCAAGCGCGGGGCCCGGGTGTACGCGGAGGCGGTCGGGCAGGGCATCTCCGCCGACGCGCACGACATCGTGCAGCCGGAGCCCGAGGGCCGCGGCATCTCGCACGCCTTGCAGAACCTGCTGGACCGCACCGACCTGGACCCGGCGGAGATCGTGCACGTCAACGCGCACGCGACGTCGACGCCGGCCGGTGACATCGCCGAGCTCAAGGCGCTGCGCAAGGTGTTCGGGGACGACGCCGACCACATGGCCGTGTCGGCCACCAAGTCGATGACGGGGCATCTGCTGGGCGGTGCCGGTGGTGTC
Source organism: Streptomyces sp. M41 (assembly GCF_043673425.1). Classification (NCBI taxonomy): domain Bacteria; kingdom Bacillati; phylum Actinomycetota; class Actinomycetes; order Kitasatosporales; family Streptomycetaceae; genus Streptomyces; species Streptomyces sp. M41. Next base: position 42,230 of record NZ_JBIMKE010000012.1, read on the forward strand.
GAGACCGTCGCGACCGTTCTCGCGCTGTACCACCGGGTGGCTCCGCCGACCATCAACGTGGAGAACCTGGACCCGGAGGCCGAGGCGAACGCCGACGTCGTCCGCGGTGAGGCGCGCAAGCTGCCGGTCGACGGCCGGATCGCCGCGCTGAACGACTCGTTCGGCTTCGGTGGACACAACGTGGTGCTGGCGTTCAGGACGATCTGAGTTCTTTGCTGTGAACGGCGAGTGGCCCGTACCCCTGGTCGGGGGCGGGCCACTCGCCGTTTCGCGTCTGTTGTCGGCCGGCTGCAAGCCGGTGGGGGCTGGTCGCGCAGTTCCCCGCGCCCCTGAAGACAGGGCACTGCCCCTCGGGGCGCCTTTCAGACCACTTGGTGCAGCCAGCGCACGGGGGCGCCCTCGCCCGCGTATCTGAACGGCTCCAGCTCGTCGTCCCACGGCTTGCCCAGGAGCTTGGCGATCTCCGCTTCCAGGTCCGTCTCGTCGCGCTGGGCGCGGGCCAGGGCGGCGCGCAGGCGGTCCTCCGGGATGAGGATGTCGCCGTGGATGCCGGTGACGGCGTGGAAGATGCCCAGGTCGGGGGTGCAGCTGTAGCGCTCGCCCTCGGCGCTCGCGCAGGGCTCGGCCGTCACTTCGAAGCGGAGCAGCTGCCAGCCACGCAGGGCCGACGCCAGCTTGGACGCGGTGCCCGCCTGGCCCTGCCAGGAGAACTCCGAGCGCCAGGTGCCGGGCGCGGCCGGCTGCCGGATCCAGTCGAGGTTGACGCGCGTGCCGAGCACCCCGGCGACGGCCCACTCGACGTGCGGGCACAGCGCGCGCGGCGCGGAGTGCACGTACAGAACTCCACGTGTCGTCACCTGGACCTCCGGGCTGAGCGGACATCTTGCGAACTGGCGGACGATGGTGGCCGGGCAGCCACGCTGATGGCGAGGCTACCGTGCGGCGGCGCAAGGAGTGTGACGTACCGTCGGTCCGGACGCCGCCAAACGTTCGGGTTTCACCCGGCAGGACGCTTGTACGGGTGTGAGCCGTTGCATGAGCCGGGCGGGAACCCTGGTGCGTTGTCATGGGTTGAAGACCATGACGGGGCCGAACGAGGGGATGGACCGGGCATGCGCAAGCGACGGCACGTTTCACACGCTGTCTTCGCCGCTGTGACCGCGGCCGTCGTCGGCGTCGCCGGCTGTGACGCGGTCGGGGGCGACGAGCCGGCACCGTCGGACACCCGTGCGCAGAGCGGGCGTTCGAAGCCGACGCCGGTCTGGGATCGCAGCCCTGACTCGATCGCGGCCGTGGGCGACTCCATCACGACCGGCTTCGACGCCTGTGCGGTCCTGTCGGACTGCCCCGAGGCGTCCTGGGCGACCGGCACCAGTCCCCGGGTCGGCAGTCTCGCCGTTCGGCTGCTGGGGAAGGCGAAGGCGGCCGAGCAGAGCTGGAACTACGCCGTGACCGGAGCCCGGATGGCCGACGTGGCCGGACAGCTGGACCGGGCGGTGGCACGCAAGCCGCAGCTGGTGACGGTGATGGCGGGGGCGAACGACGCCTGCCGCGCGACGACCGACGCGATGACCCCGGTGGCGGACTTCCGCACCCAGTTCGAGGACGCCATGGGCACGCTGCGGGATGCCCTGCCCAAGGCCCAGGTGTTCGTCGCGAGCGTGCCGAACCTGATGCGGCTGTGGGAGCAGGGCCGGACGAACCCGCTGAGCAAGCAGGTGTGGGGGTTCGGTATCTGCCCGTCGATGCTGAGCGACCCGGACTCCGTCACCACCGCGGCCGAACAGCGGCGCGAGACGGTGCAGGGGCGGGTCGAGGCGTACAACAAGGTGCTGAAGGAGGTCTGTGCGAAGGACCGGCGGTGCCGCTTCGACGACGGCGCGGTGCACGACTTCCGGTTCGGCGCCGAGCAGCTGAGCCAGTGGGACTGGTTCCACCCGAGTGTGAACGGCCAGGCGAGGCTGGCGGAGATCGCCTACCGGACGGTCACGCACCAGTAGGCCGACGGGACCGCGCGGGGCCGGCGCGCACCGAGGAGCGGAGCGGGAGCCCCGGTCCAGGTGTCAGGTCCTGGACCGGGGCTGTTCCTGGGTGCTTCTCCCGGATCAGACGTTAATGGCCACGGTCACTCGGCGGTCGGCGATCGAGCGCCCGGCCTGGATCTCGTACGAACCCTTCACAAAGGTCCACGCACCCGTCTGCTCGTCCCACATCTCGAAGGCCCGGCGCGGCAGCTCGACCACCGCCTCGACCGTCTCCCCCGGCCCTGCCGTCACGGCCGTGTACCCGGCCAGCCAGCGCGCGGGGCGGTCGGCGTCCGGTTCGCCCGGCGCCAGGTAGACCTGGACGACTTCGCGGCCCGCGCGCTCCCCGCGGTTGCGCAGGCGCACGGTGACCGTGGTGCCCTCGGCCTCGGCCGACTCATAGGCCCAGTCGGTGTAGCCGAGGCCGTGCCCGAAGGGGTACGCGGGGAAGCGGCCCTCCTTCTCCCAGGCGCGGTAGCCGATGAAGACGCCCTCGGTGTAGGGGAGTTCACCGGCCGAGGGGTGTACCTCGGTGACGGGGGCGTCGGCCAGGGAGCCCCAGGTGGTGGGCAGGCGTCCGCCGGGCTCATGGGTGCCGGTGAGGACGTCCGCGAGGGCCAAGCCGCCCTCCTGGCCGGGGAACCAGCTCAGCAGGACGGCGGCGACGTCCTCGCGCCAGGGCAGTTCCACCGGGGAGCCGGAGTTGACGACCACGACGGTGTTCGGGTTGGCGGCGGCGACCGCGCGGACCAGGTCGTCCTGGCGGCCGGGCAGGGCCAGGTCGGTGCGGTCGAAGCCTTCGGACTCGACGCGGTCGGTGGTGGCGACCACGACGACGGCGGTGTCGGCGTTCCGGGCCGCCTCGACGGCCTCGGCGATCAGCTCGTCCGCGTCGCGCTGCGGCTCCTGGTGGGCGAGCGAGAATGCGACGACCTTCATCGGGATGCCCTCGGGGAACTCGACGACATGGGTCAGGCAGACCTCGACGGGTTGGCCGGCGGTGAGTTCGGGCTGCGCGCACGGCACCGGGGCGCCGAAGAGGGTGATGAAGGGGTCGGCCTTTGCGGGGCGCTGGACGTCGTCGTAGCAGGTGGTGCCGTCGACGGTGAGCGTGAAGGCGCCGGTGCCCCGGATGCCGAAGGTGTGCGCGCCGGTGTCGCGAGGGGTGAAGGTGCCGGTCAGCTCGACGCTGTGCAGCAGGTCGTGGGTGACGCCGTCGGGCAGGTCGGTACCCATCCACTGGATCTGGCCGTTCGGCGCCGGGACGGTGCCGATGACGTTGCCGTCGGCGTCCCGGCACACGGCACGCAGCGCGAATCCCTTGTCGGCGACGGCGAGTTCGGTGTTCGGGTCGGCGCCCACGGCGTAGGTGAGGGCGTTCTCGGGGAGGGCGGCGGTCAGGCCGTCGAGCGGGGAGACGATCCGGTCGGGGAAGACCGTGGCGGAGCCGCCGCCGAGGATGCGGGCGTCCCGGGCGGCGGCGCCGATCAGCGCGACCGTGCCGTTCGGGCGCAGCGGGAGGACACCGTCCTCGTTGCGGAGCAGGACGAAGGAGCGGCGGGCGATCTCGCGGGCCAGCGCGTTGCCGTCGACGGTCGCGGGCGGCTCGGTGACGACCGGTTCGGCGCCGTCGAGGATGCCGACGCGGGCGGCGAGCCTGAGGACGTTGCGGACGGCGTCGTCGACCTTGGCCTCGGTGAGCCTTCCGTCCCGGACGGCCTGGGCGAGGGGTTCGCCGTAGACCGTCTGCGGGCCGGGCATGGCGACATCCAGGCCGCCCTCGATCGCGCCGGTGGTGGACCGGGCGGCCATCCAGTCGGAGACGTTGAAGCCGTCGAAGCCCCACTCGTCGCGCAGCACCTCGTTCACCAGGTGGTGGTGCTCGGTCATCGTCGTGCCGTTGACCCCGTTGTAGGCGGTCATGATGCCCCAGGGGTGGGCGTTTTCGACGATGTGCTCGAAGGGGGCGAGGTACAGCTCGCGCAGGGCGCGTTCGCCGATGGTGTTGTTCACCGTGAAGCGCTCGGTCTCGGCGTCGTTGGCGACGAAATGCTTGACCGTGGTGCCTACGCCGCCGGACTGGACGCCGTTCACATAGCCCGCGCCGATGGTCCCCGTCAGATACGGGTCCTCGCTGTACGCCTCGAAGTGCCGGCCGCCGAGCGGGGAGCGGTGCAGATTGACCGTGGGGGCGAGCAGCACGTGGACGCCCTTGCGGCGGGCCTCCTGGGCGAGCAACACCCCGGCGGCGTGAACGAGTTCGGGGTCCCAGGAGGCGGCGAGCGCGGTCGGCGAGGGCAGGGCGACGGACGGGTCGTCGGCGGTCCAGCGAACCCCCCGGACGCCGATCGGGCCGTCGGACATGACGAGGGACTTCAGGCCGATCCCCGGGAGCGCGGGCAGCGTCCACATGTCCTGACCACCGAGCAGCCGTGCCTTCGCGGCCAGGTCGAGCCGGGCGAGTGCCGCCTCGACGGCCGCCTCGCGTGCCTCGTCGGCCTGGGTAGGGGTTTTCGCCATGGCGGTGCCTCCTCGTTGGGTCCGGGGTGTGGCGCCATCCTGGCATCGCTACCTGTAGTCCGGTAGGTTTCGTAACCCTGCTGTTATATTCTCTTCGGAGGCATGCCGTACGGTGACGCCATGAACGCGAGGGTCAGGAGTGAGGAGCGCCGCGCCGAGATCGTCCGGGCGGCTCTGGAGGTGATCGCCGAGCGCGGTTACCGGGGGGCGAGCCTGGCGGCGGTCGCCGAGCGGGTCGGGCTCACCCAGCAGGGGCTGCTGCACTACTTCCCGACCAAGGACGCGCTGCTCGTCGCCGTGCTACAGGAGCGGGACCAATGGGACGCGGTGCCGAACACCCGGTGGCGGGTCGATCTGCTCGTCTCGCTCGTCGAGTACAACGCGATGCGGCCCGGCATCATCCAGACCTTCTCGGCCCTGCTCGGCGAGAGCGTGACGGAGGGGCATCCGGCGCGCGGCTACTTCGCCGAGCGGTACACACGCGTGCGCGCGAGCATGGCGGAGGTGCTGCGCGCCGAGTACGGCGACCGGCTGCCGAACGGCCTGACGCCGGAGCGTACGGCCCCGCTGCTGGTCGCGGTCATGGACGGCCTTCAGTACCAGTGGCTCCTGGACCCCGAGTCGGTGGACATGCCGGGCGCGTTCCGGGACTTCCTCGGGCTGCTGGGCGAGGACGTGAACTGACCGCTCCGCCCCTCAGCACCCTCGGCACCATGGCGTAGACCTCTTCCGTCACGCGATACTTCCGGCGTCCCACCCGACCCGGCTTCACCCCCCACGTGACGGAAGGACCGGAACGCCTTTGAATTCCCTACGCGTTCGCACAGGCATCCTCGGCCTGGCCCTGCTCACCGGGCTCTCGGTGCCCACGACAACGGCGGGGGCGGCAACCGCCGGCACGGCAGGCTCACCGACCGTCGAGGAGCGGCGCCTCGACAGGACGGTCCCTCAGGAGATCCTGCGCCGCTCCGGGTTCGACGCGGCGACGCGGGAGTTCACCCGGGACCTCGCCGCCGCGGGCTCCTACGCCCGGGCCCGCCATGTCGTCGAGCGCGAAGGGTCGGCGCTGTGGCGACGGGCCGTCGACCGGGCGCAGGGGCGGGGGCCGGACGGCGGTGATCTGAGCCGGGACGACGACCGGCCGCTGTACTGGGCGCGGCTCGCGATGACGCGTCAGGTGCGTACCTGGGAGCCGGGGTTCGAGCTGAGCGCGATACAACGGGCCGCGCTGACCGACGCGTTGGAGCGGGCGTCGCGCGGCCAGTCCGACATCAGGCATCGCCGGGGCGGTGACCCTGTCGTCCGGCGGGTGCTGCTCACCGGGTTCGACCCGTTCACCCTGGACCGTGACATCCGTATCTCCAACCCGTCCGGGGCCACGGCGCTCGCCCTCGACGGCACGGTCATCGAGACGGCCGAGGGGCCCGCACGGGTGGAGACCGCCGTGTTCCCGGTGCGCTGGCAGGATTTCGCGGACGGCACGGTGGAACGGACGCTGCGGCCTCACCTGGCGAAGGCCGATCTGTTCACGACCGTCAGCCAGGGGCGCGTCGGGCGGTTCGACATCGAGCGGACCAACGGGGCGTGGCGGGGTGGCTTCCCCGACAACGACAACGTCTCACGCACCGAGACGGTCCCGGTCGCCGACCCGGCCTCGCAGCCGCAGTGGACGACGACGACCCTGCCGTACGAGGCGATGGTGGCCGCCGGCACGGGGCGTTTCCCCGTGTACGACAACACGAGCGTGACCGAGATCCCGGCGGGCGGCACGCAGGCCGTGGTACGGCCGGACGGTCCGACGCCCGGTTCGACGGCGCGGGCCGGGGGCGGCGGGGACTATCTGTCCAACGAGATCGCCTACCGGGCGACGCTGCTGCGGGACCGGCTCGGGCTGCACGACACGCTGCCGGGCGGGCATGTGCACACGCCGGTGCTCCAGTTCGGGGCGGGGAACACCGATCCGGGGACGGGTGCGGTGACGGACCCCGAGTTCGTGCGGAACCGGCTGGACATCATCGCCCAGGTGCGGGCCCTCGTGCGGGCCGCACTCGACGGGACGCCGGTGTCCTAGGCACCGCACCCGGCTCGCGGTCGCCGTCGTCGGGTCCGGGGGCCGCCGCCCCCAGGCCCCCGCCTTCGGACTTCCGCTCCGGACTCCCGCTTCGGCCTTGAAAGGGCCTCGTCCTCAGACGCCGGACGGGCTGAAGGTGCTCGGCCCGGCGTCAAAAGGGGCGGCGGTGTCCTCCCCGCCCGTCCCCTCCCCGGTCTCCACGGTCTCCTCGCCCATCAGCTCCCGTGCCATCAGCGTCGCCCCCGCCACCGCGCCCGGCATCAGGAACACCGCCACGAACGGCACCAGGAAGGCCAGGGCGAGCGGTGTGCCGAAGCCCCACACCAGGGTCTTGCGGGAGCGGAGCGCGGCGAGGCGGTCGCGCAGTTCCACCCGGCGGCGCTGGAGGGCGACGGCCGTGAGCTCCTCGGTGAGGAAGAAGCCGGTGACGACAACGCCGACCACCGGGACGACCGTCTGGCCGACGAACGGGATGAAGCCGAGGGCGAAGAGCAGCACACCCCAGACGGCGGCGCGCAGCACGATCCGCAGGCTGTCGCGGGCCGAGATCCACAGCTCGCGCCAGAGCGGCAGGCCGGACTCGGGGGCGAAGCCGTCCGGGGAGACGTCCCGGTCGACCTTCTCGGAGAGGTTCTCGTAGAAGGGCTGGCCGATCAGCAGCGTGACGGCGGTGAAGGTGACGACGGACAGGAGCAGGCCCAGGGCGAACAGCACGGCGGTGAGGAAGCCGCGGAACAGGCCCTGCCAGGGGCTCGCCCAGTCGTCGGCGAACGGCGTCGACCAGGACACCAGGTCCTCGCCCCACAGCGCGAGCGCGACGAGCGCCGCCCCGTACAGGACGAGGGTGATGAGCCCCGGGATCAAACCGAACCCGTACTGCTTGCCGTGCCGGGCCACCCATCGCTGGCCCTTGAGCAGATACCTGAAACCGACCCCGAGATCACGCATGAGGGGCACTTTAGCCGGGCCGTGTCACACACCCGTCACAGCCGCTTCGGGAGCCGGTCACCGACCGCCCGGGGCACCGGCAGCGGGGACTCCTCGTCGGGAGCCTCCGTGACACCAAGTCCCTCTTGTTGCCGGTGAGTCGAACAGGTAGACCTCGCCGTACCGATCCATGGTCGTTCCCGGAGGAGGTACGCGTGCGCACCAAGAGAAGCGTTTCTGCGAGACCGTTACTGTTCACCGCCCTCGCCCTCACCACGGCGGGGTCCCTGCTCACCCCGTACAGCGCGGCGGCGGAGCCCCGGCCCCCGGTCCATCGCGAGGCCGCGCTCGACGAGCAGCCGGCGCGGACGCCGGAGAGCGCCGCCCGACGGGCTCTCGGCACCGCCGAGTCGGCCTCCGGCGCGATCACCGACGACAGCCGTGGTTACCCCCGGCGGCAGGTCCTCACCCCGGACCCGGAGAACCCGGCCGACAAGTCCATCAAGCTCGGCCTCACCCCGTACCACGCGATCGCGCCGAAGCTGAACGCCCTTCAGAAGCTCGGTGACCGGGTGAGCGTCGAGGTCGCGGGGCGCTCGGCGGGCGGGCACCGGCTCTATCTCGTCACCGTCACCGCCCCGGAGAGCGCCCGTGAGTCCCGGGCGCAGGCCCGGATGCGGGAGCTGATCGAGCGGGCGCCCGCCCTCGCCGCCAAGTCCCGCGAGATCAGGAAGACGTACAAGACCCCCGTCTTCTTCAACAACAACATCCACGGCAACGAATGGGAGGGTACGGACGCCTCCCTGAAGCTCATCGAGAAGCTCGCCCGGGCGGAGGACGGCCGCACCCGCGACCTCCTCGCGCACAGCCGTCTCTACTTCAACGTCACCGCCAACCCGGACGGCCGTATCGCCGGAACCCGCGCGAACGCGAACGGCTTCGACATGAACCGGGACTTCGTCACCGCCTCGCAGCCCGAGGTGCGGGCGATGCGGCAGATCATGGTCACCAAGCAGCCGGCCGTCATGCTGGACCTGCACGGCTATGTCAACGGCACCCTGATCGAGCCGACCACTCCCCCGCACGGCGAGAACTACGAGTACGACCTGTTCCTGAAGAACACCTACGCCAACGCCCTCGGCATGGAGGCCGCCGTCAACGGCCTCGGCCACACGCCCGAGAAGGACGGCGTGCAGCCCGCGCAGATCCCGTTCCGGGACCAGGAGGAGGGCTGGGACGACTGGCCGCCGATCTTCACCCCGCAGTACGCGGTCTACCACGGCACGGTCGCCGCGCACACGGTGGAGATCCCGCTGACGGTGAACAACAGCGCCTACACCTCGCTGCCGGTCCCCGAGCTGCGCCGGCGCGCGGCGGTCAACGTCGATGTCGCCGGGGCCGCGCTGCGCGCCACCCTCGACTTCGTGCGGTCCGAGCGCACCTCGCTGCTCGCCGACCAGATCGAGGTGTTCCGCCGCGGCGCCGCGGGCGCCGCCCAGGTGCCGGTGTCCGAGAAGACGGTTCCGGGCGTCCCCGGCATCGGCCCCGAGGACGTCTACACCACGACGTTCCCCCGCGCCTACGTCATCCCGCCCTCGGGCACCGCGGGCGCCCGGCTCGTCGGCCACCTCCTGGCCAACGACATACGGGTCACCCGGGCGTCCCACCCCTTCCGGATCGGCGGCAGGACGTACGCCAAGGGTTCCTACGTCATCGACATGCGCCAGCCCAAACGCGGCCTGGCGAACGCGCTTCTCGCGGACGGGCGGGACATCAGCGACCGGGTCTCGGCGATGTACGACATCTCGGGCTGGAGCCTGGGCCGGCTGTGGGGCGCGACCGTCGCCACCCTGCCCGGGATGCCGTACGGCGTCCTGCGTCCGGTCCGTGCGGCGGCCTCCGTCGCGTACACCGCCCCGCACGGCGACCTGCGGCTGCGGCTCGACGACCCGAACGAGGTCGCCGCGCTCAACTCCCTGCTGCGCGAGGGTGTCCAGGCACGCCGGGCCGCCGACGGCAGCGCGATCGTGCCGGGTTCCGCGCGTCGGCAGGCGGCGCGGGCGGCCCGGACGTACGACGTCGCCTTCCACGCGACGCGGCGCACCGGCGGCACGCCCCTGCACCGCACCCGCGTCGCCGCGGCCGTCACCCCGGGTGAGCTGTTCGCGCTGCGGGAGATGAACTTCGACGTCACGCCGGTCTCGACGGGCGTTCTGAACGCCGGTTTCGACTGGTCGTCGGTGGATGTGCTGTTCGTGTCGACCGGGCTCGACCGCGACGGCCTCGACGGTGACGCCCGTAGCGCCCTCGACGCCTTCCTCGGCGGGCACGGCCTGGTCGGCCGCGGTGCCCAGGGTGCCGCGCTCGGCTCGGCGACCGGGCTGCTGGCCGCGAAGCCCGTCGAGGGCAACGGCGACGCCAACGGCGTGGTGCGGGTGCGCAACTCCACCGGCCCCCTGATGAGCGGTGCTCCGGACCACGGCTTCGTGTACGCGCCGATGTGGTTCACCGACCTGGGGCCGGGGGTGCGGGTGGAGCAGTCGTACGCGCCCGGGAACCCGCTGGTCTCCGGACACTGGCGGCCCTCGCAGGACGGCTCCGGCGGACCGTCGGACGCGGCCGGCCAGGCGTCGGTGGTAAGCGGACCCCGGGCTGTGCTGTTCGGCACGCAGCCGCTCTTCCGGGACCACCCGAAGGGGGAATTCGCGCAGGTGGGAAGGGCGTTGTTCGCCATGGCACACACCATGGGCACCGGGTGAGGAGAGCGGATGGCACTGGAGATACACGGCACGGTCGCGGAGGGTTTCGAGGCGGTACGAGCGGAGTTCGCCGCGTTCGTGGCGCAGGAACGTCCCGACTACGAGGGCCAGTTGTGCGCCCATGTGCACGGCCGGCGGGTCGTCGACCTGTGGACCGGGCCCGGCGCCGAGGCCGACTCCCTCTACGGGGTCTTCTCGTCCACGAAGGGCGCGGCTCATCTGGTGGTGGCGCTTCTGGTCCAGGACGGCGTACTGGAACTGGACCGTGAAGTCGCTTACTACTGGCCGGAGTTCGCGGCCGAGGGCAAGGGTGCCGTCACGCTGCGCGAGCTGCTCGCGCACCGGGCGGGGGTGGTCGGGCTCGACGCCGGGTTCACCGAGGAGGAGCTGGCCGACGACCGGGTGATCGCCGAACGCCTCGCCGGGCAGCGCCCGTTCTGGCGCCCGGGCACCGCCTTCGGCTATCACGGGTTCGTCATCGGCGCGCTGACGGGCGAGGTCGTACGGCGGGCGACGGGCCGTACGCTCCAGCAGGTGTACGAGGACCGGATCCGCGCCCCGTACGGCCTGGACTTCCACCTCGGCCTCCCCCAGGCGCTGGAGCCGCGGTTCCGGTCGGTCCAGCCGATGCTGCCCACACCCGAGCAGCAGGCCGAACTGGACGCGATGCCGCGGGGTCCGCACACGCTGGCGTCGATCGCGTTCAACACGCATGTGCCGGAGCCGATGGATCTGGTGGGCCACGCCAACTCCCGTACCGTGCGCGCCAAGGGGCCGGCCTCGGCCGGCGGGGTCGCCGCCGCGCGCGGGCTGGCCGGGATGTACGCGGCGGCGATCAGCGAGGTCGACGGGCGCCCGCCGCTGCTGAAGCCGGACACGGTCGCCGAGGTGGGCCAGATCCATTCCACGGGGTACGACCTGGTGTCCCGGACCCATAAGTCCTTCGGGCTCGGCTTCGCGGCGGTCTCCGACCCCTGGTACCCGTTCCTGGGCGCCGGGGCGTTCGGACACGCCGGCGCGGGCGGCTCCCAGGCCTTCGCGGACCCCCGCAGCGGCCTGGCCTACGGCTACACCCGCCGCCGGTACGCCTTCCCGGGCGGGGCGGCTCCGGAGAACGACCGGCTGGTGAAGGTGGTGCACGAGGCGGCGCTCGCGAGCTAGGTGTATTGATCACGAGCGTTGTTGACGCCGGCCCGGGACGAGGCGAGGGCGGCCCCTGCGCGCAGGGGCCGCCCTCAGCCGTGGAGCACCGAGGCCGTCACACCAGCGTCACGCTGATGTTCCCCCGCGTCGCCTTCGAGTACGGGCACACCTGGTGCGCCTTCTCCACCAGGCCCTTGGCCGTCTCCACATCGACGCCCGGGATCTCGGCGGAGATCTCCACGATGATCCCGAAGCCGTCGTCGTTCTTGCCGACGCCGACCTTCGCGGTGACGGTGGAGCCGGAGATGTCGGCGTTCTCCTGACGGGCGACGACGCCGAGCGCGCCCTGGAAGCAGGCGCTGTAGCCGGCCGCGAACAGCTGCTCCGGGTTGGTGCCGGCGCCGCTGCCGCCCATCTCCTTGGGCGGGTTCACGACGACGTCGAGCTTGCCGTCGTCGGTGGCGACCCGGCCGTCACGGCCGTTCTCGGCGGTGGCGACGGCGGTGTACAGGACGTCGGACTGCTGGATGGACATGCGGTTGTCTTCCTCCTCGGTCCGCCGCGACTCGCGCCCACGATCGCGACAGCATTCGGAAAGAAGTTACCGCATGCCGGAAATCCAGGAAACCGCCCTCCCGGCCGCCTGTGCCGGCCGTGCCGTGCCGTGCCGTGCCGGGTCGTGCCGTGCCGTGCCGTGCCGGGCTCAGAGCTTGACGATCATCTTCCCGGTGTTGTCACCGCGCAGGACCCCGAGGAACGCCTCCAGGTTGTTCTCGATGCCCTCGACGACCGTCTCGCGGTACTTCAGCTGCCCCGAGGCGACCCAGGGGCCGACCTCCTGGACGAACTGCGGCTGGAGGTCGTAGTGGTCGCCGACCAGGAAGCCCTCGATGCGGCCACGGGTCTGGATCAGCCGGGCGAGGTTCTTCGGGCCGGGGGCGGGCTCGGTGTTGTTGTAGACCGAGATCATGCCGCAGACGGCGATCCGGCCGTCCCGGTTGAGCCGGCCGATGGCCGCCTCCAGGTGATCGCCGCCGACGTTGTCGAAGTAGACGTCGATGCCGTCGGGCGCGGCTTCGCGCAGCTGCTCGGCGACGGGGCCGTTCTTGTAGTTGAAGGCGGCGTCGAAGCCGTACTCCTCGACGAGGAGCTTGACCTTGTCGTCGGAGCCGGCCGACCCGATGACCCGCGAGGCGCCCTTCAGCTTGGCGATCTGCCCGACCTGGCTGCCCACGGCACCGGCCGCGCCGGAGACGAAGACGGCGTCGCCCTCCTTGAAGGCGGCGGTGCGCAGCAGGCCCGCGTAGGCGGTGAGGCCGGTCATGCCGAGGACGCCGAGGTACGCGGACAGGGGCGCCGCCTGCGGGTCCACCTTGACGGCGTTCTTCGCGTCCACGGCGGCGTACTCGCGCCAGCCGAAGAAGTGCAGGACGTGGTCGCCGACCGCGATGCCCTCGGCGTTGGACTCGACGACCTCGCCCACGGCCCCGCCCTGCATGACCTTGCCCAGCTCGAAGGGGGCCACGTAGGACTTGGCGGCGGACATGCGTCCGCGCATGTAGGGGTCGACGGAGACGTACTTGTTCCGGACGAGGACCTGGCCCTCGGCGGGTGCCGGAACCTCGGCCTCGACCAGGGCGAAGTCCTTGGCCTCGGGCCAGCCGACGGGGCGGGACAGCAGGTGCCATTCGCGGTTGATCATGGGAGGCGGGCCTTTCGTCTTTTACTTCAGTACCTGAAACAACGATGCTCCTGAATATTTCAGGATGTCAAGTAACAGGGGTACCCTGAGAGCATGGCCACCCCACCCAGTACCCATCGCCCCGATGAGCTGACCCTCGAGGTCGTCGACCTCATCGGCGCGGTCGTGGGCCGCTATCACGAGGAGTACGAGGAGGCCGCGGCCGAGCACGCGCTGACCGGCGCCCAGGCGAAGCTGCTGAGCCTGCTCTGTCTGGAGCCGCTGCCGATGCGCAAGCTCGCCCAGAAGCTGCGCTGCGAACCGTCGAACGTGACCGGCATCGTGGACCGCCTGGAGTCCCGCGGCCTGGTCGAGCGCCGCCCGGACCCGGCGGACCGGCGGGTGAAGCTGGCGGTGGCCACGCGGGAAGGACGACAGGTCGCCCGCGATCTGCGCGAATCACTCCGATTCGCCCGAGAACCCCTCGCCGGCCTCACCGACGACGAACGACTGGCCCTGCGGGACCTGCTGCGACGGATGCTGGGCGACGGCGCCTGAACGGGCCGACAGGCCCGACCGACAGGCCCGACCGACAGGCCGAAAACTCACTCGCCGGCCGCCGAGCGCGCCGACCGGACCCCGCGGACCGGACCCCGCGGACGGCGAGTGAAACCGGCGGGCCGTCACACGGGGAGGGCGGGACGCGGCAGGCGATCTCGGCCGGTCACCGCGTCGCCCGCGAACCCTCGCCCCAACTCTCCGACGACGAACGACCCGCCCTGCGGGACCGGCTGCGGCGAATGCCGGGCGTTGCGCCCACCGTCACAGGGGGCGGCCCCGGCGGGGCCCTGGGCCGGGCCTGGGCGGGCCGACAAGCCCGGCCGAAGGCCCAGGCACTCACTTGCCGGCCGTCGAGCACCGACCGGACTCGCGGGCCGGCGAGCACCGACCGGACTCGCGGACCGCCCAGTGAAACCAGCGACAGCCACCCCCGGCGGACGCGCACGGCCGCCCGGGAGGGGCGTTACGTCGCCCCCGATCTGCGCCAGTCACCGCGAAGCGCCCGGCAACCCCTCGCCCAACGCACCGCTGGACGAACGACCCGCCCAGCGGGAACCAGCCGCGGCGGATACCGGGGGACGGCGCCTGAACGGACCGACAGGCCCCGCCGACGGTCCGCAAGCCACCCGCCTGCCACCGAGCACCCCGACCGGACCCAGTGGACCGGCGAGAGGAACCCGCGGCGGTCATCCCGAGAGGGCGACTCGCGGCGTGTGATCCGCGGCCTCGTCCAATGCGGCGACCGACGGACGATCTGCCCTGGAGGGTCGGCTGCGGCGGATGCCGGGGGAGGTGTTCGGGTGGTCTTCGGCTGGGGGCTTCACTTGCGGGGGGTCTGGTCCGGGGCGAGGATCGGAGCGTGGGTGATGTACCGCTCGGGCATGCATGAGGTCTGGGATGGGCGTGATGTCACACTCCGTCGGACAGGACCGCGGCGATCGCAGCATGGCGGTGGTGACTCCCGGCGGTGACCCGGTGCTCGCCGCACGGCTCACCGTGCCGACGGTCCCGGGTACGTTCGTGCGCAGGGAGCGGCTGGTCGAGCAGCTGGCCGAGGGCGCGCACAGTCCGCTGACGCTGGTCGGCGGCCCCGCGGGGGCGGGCAAGACACTGCTGGTCGCCGACTGGGTCCAGGTGCACGGACCGGGCGCCTTCGCCTGGCTGACGGTGGAGCCGGAGGACAGCGCCCCCGGCGTCTTCTGGTCCTATGTGCTGCACGCCTTCCGGCACCACGGCGTCGACTTGCCCGACAGCATCGGCAGCCCGGCCCGCCCGGGCGAGGTCGACCACTCGCTGCTGGCCCGGCTCGCGGCCTGGCTGAACGGACGTGACAGCCAGGTGGTCCTCGTCCTGGACGACTTCGACCGGGTGGCGGGCTGCGCCGAGGTGGCCGACGGGCTCCAGTTCGTCCTCCGGCATGCCGGCGACGGACTGCGCCTGGTCATCATCAGCCGCACCGAGCCGCTGCTGCCGCTGCACCGCTACCGCGCCGCCGGTGAGCTCGTCGACATCCGCGCCGGCGACCTGGCCTTCCGCGCCGAGGAGACCGCGGCCCTGGTCGACCGGCACGGGCTGCCGCTGTCGGACGACGCCGCGCGCGTGCTCACCGAACGCACCGAGGGCTGGGCGGCCGGCCTGCGGCTGTGCACGCTGGCCGCACAGCGGGCCGCTGACCCGGAGAGCTTCCTGAGGGACTTCGAGCCCGGACACAGCACGGTGGCCGACTTCCTGCTGGGCGAGGTGCTGCGCGTCCACCCCGCGGAGACCCAGGACCTGCTGCTGCGCACCAGCATCCTGGAGGAGACCCACCCCGAGCTGGCCAACGCCCTCACGGGACGGGACGACGCGGAGCCCATCCTGGAGGGACTGCAACGGGCGAACGCCTTCGTCGAGCCCATCGGCCACTCCTGGTACCGGCTGCACCCGCTGTTCGCCGAGATCCTGCGAGTGCATCTGGGGGTGCGCCACCCCGGCCTGGAGCCCGAGCTGCACCGTACGGCCGCCAAGTGGCTCAGCCGCGCGGGCCTGCTCGACGAGGCCCTGCCGCACGCGGCGGACGCCGGCGACTGGGAGCTGGCCGCCACCGAGTTCATCGGCCATCTGGCGATCGGGCGGCTGCGCACGGGGCTGTCCGCCGAGCGGCTGGACGGCCTCTTCGCCCGGATGACGCCGGAGACCTCCGGGCCGGCGTCCGACCTGGTGCGCGCGGCACGCGAGCTGACGCGGCACGACGTCGAACGGGGCGCCGCCCATCTGCGTCGCGCTGAGGACAACCTGCCCGTGGACGACGGCCGCGACGCCGCGGCGATGCGGTTCAGCTGTGCGCTGCTACGGGTGCTGGCCGCCCGGGTGGCGGGCTCGGCGGAACTGGCCGAGACGGCCGCGGGCGAGGTCGCCGAGGCGGAACATGCCCTGCCCGCCGACCAGTTGGAGCAGCGCCCGGAGCTCACCGCCCTCATGCTCACCGACCTCGGATCCGCCCAGCTGTGGGCGGGCCGCTTCGCTGCCGCGCGCTCGACGCTGTCGGTCGCCGTCCAGTCCGCCGAGGGGCCCTCGACGGCGCTCGTCCGGCACGAGGCACTGGGCCGGCTGGCGCTGATCGAGCTCCTGCACGGCCGGCCCGGCCAGGCCGAGGCGCATGCCCGCAGGGCGACGGCCGAGGCCGAGCACTCCGGGCTGCCGGTGCCGGACCGCACCGGGATGGCCCAGCTCGTGCTGGCCGCCGTGGCCATCGACCGGGACGAGCTGACGGCCGCGCAGAACCATCTCGAGCTGGCGGCCGTGACGTCCGCCGCCGCCCGCGATCCGATCGTGGGCGTGGAGCTGGCGATCCTGCGCTCGCGGCTGTTGTGCGCGAAGGGCGACTCCAGGGCCGCGCTGTCGGCCCTCGACGACCTGGCGGGAGGCCCCGCGGTCCTCGCCGAGCCGTCCCCGTGGGTGAGCGACCGTATCGCGATGGCCACGGCCGCGGCGTATCTGGCCGACGGCGATCCGAAGGCCGCGGTGAAGGTGTTCGAGGACCACGGCCCGCCCGGCCCGCACGGCACGGAGAGCCTGGTGGCCGAGGCCCGGGCGCGGGTGGCCGCGGGCGAGAGCGAGCGGGCGCTGCACATCCTGGACAGCCTGCCCGACCTGAGCGACCCGGGGCCGGCCATCGACGTCCGGGTCGTGCTGACCCGGGCGCAGGCCGTGGACGCCCTCGGCGAGTCCGGTGCCGCGGAGCGCCTGGTCCTGCGGGCCCTGTCGGCCGCCCGTCCGCATCAGCTGCGGCGGCCGTTCCTGGAGGGCGGGCCGTGGCTGCGGCGGCTGCTGCGCCGGCCCGCGCTCGGGCAGGGGCAGACCTGGCTGACCGACACGCTCGCCGGGCGGCCGGCCGTCGCCCGGTCACGGCAAGAGCCCGCGGGTCTTCGCCCGGAGCCGCTCAGCGCACGGGAACACGATGTCCTGGAGCGGCTCGCCGAGCTCATGTCGACGGAGGAGGTCGCCGCCGATCTGCATCTGTCCGTCAACACGGTGAAGACGCATCTGAAGAGCATCTACCGCAAGTTGGACGCCACCCGGCGCGGCGAGGCGGTCCGCCGGGCCCGTGAACTCGGGATGCTCTGACACGTCACCTCGCCAGGGTGATGCCCTGGGCCGCCCCGGCCCCGCAGCATGGGGACATGCGGTGCGAGATCCGGGTCGACGGGCACATGTCGGACGAGCTGACCACGGCGTTCCCCGAGTTGGACTCGTTCGTCGTGCTGAAGCAGACCTTGCTCTACGGCGAGGTCAGCGACGAGGCTCATCTGTACGGCCTGCTGATCCGGTTCCAGTCGCTGGGGCTGCACGTGATGGAGTTCCGCCGGCTTCCGGAGTGAGCGCGCTTACGGATGTGAGGCGCACATCCGGAGTGAGGCGCACTTCCGGAGTGCAGCGCGGTTTTGGAGTGAGGCGCGTTCTGGAGTGGGGCGCCCCTCCGGAGGTGAGGCGCCCCACTCCGGTCGGTGTGTTCAGCCCGCGAGCACCTTCGCCTTGGCCTGCTCGTACTCGGCGTCGGTGATGTCGCCGTGGTCGTGCAGCCCGGCGAGCTTGGTCAGTTCGTCGGCACGGGTCACCGGGCCGGCCGGGGTCTCGGCGGCGGCCTGCTGGACGTAGGAGCGGAACTCCTCCTCCCGCCGCTGCATCTCGCGCACCTCGCGATGGCCCATGGAGCGCCCCCGGGCGATCAGATAGACGAAGATGCCGAGGAACGGCAGCACGCACACGAAGACGCACCAGCCCGCCTTGGACCAGCCGCCCATGGTGTCGTCGCGGAAGATGTCCCCGATGACCCGGAAGAGCAGCACGAACCACATGACCCACAGGAAGAACCAGAGCATGGTCAGGAACGCGTTGAGCAGCGGGTAGTCCACGGTTGCCTCCACATGCCGGCCGCCGTGATGCCGCGGCGGTCCCGAAGCCTGATGGCTCCACAGTGCGCCCGCCGGCGCGGGACGGCATCACCCGGAGCGGGTGGGCGCCCGCCCCGGCGAACCGTGCGCGCCGGCACCGTCGGCCGGTCAGCCCGTCAGCACCTTGGACTTGGCGGCCTCGTACTCGGCGTCGGAGATGGCGCCCTGGTCGTGCAGCACCGCCAGCTTGCCGAGTTCGTCCGCCTTGGCGCCGCCGCCCTTGCTCCCGGGCTTCTCGGCGGCCACCTGCTGGACATAGGTGCGGAACGCCCGCTCACGGTCATGGGCCATCCGCATCTCGCGCTCCCCCATCCCGCGCCCACGGGCGATCAGGTAGACGAAGACACCGAGGAACGGCAGCACACACACCGTCAGCGTCCAGCCGGCCTTCGCCCAGCCGCTGAGCGTGTCGTCACGGAAGACGTCCATGACCACGCGGACCAGCAGCATGATCCACATGATCCACAGGAAGAACCAGAGCATGGTCAGGAAGACGTCGAGCAGCGGATAGTCCATGATCGCCTCCGGTCAGCGGGTGACGCGACGCCCGCGCGGCCGTGCGGTGTCGACGTCTTCACGATGCGCCGGACCGGGCCGCGCGGCATCACCCCTCATGGGTGGCCTGCGCGCGTTCGGCGCGACCGCCGGCCGCGAGGAGCGCCAGGACCGCGAGCACGGCGAGCAGGACGATCGCGAACACCACGAGCGTGAGCGCGGTGGGGGTGTTCCACACCGCGAAGACGAAGGCCAGGACCGCCAGGACGGACAGGGCGATCGACCGGCGGTGGGTCTGCGCCCACACTCCGACGCGGCCCGCCCGGATCTCGTGCCGCCAGGCCCAGCCGGCCACCGTGTCCGCGGTGCGGTCGCAGCCCCGGCGCAGCGCCACGGGGAGGCGGCCGGGGCCGATCAGATACGCGCCGAGCGCGACCACGACGCCCAGCACGATCGCCGTGCGCAGGGCGTCCCGCAGGAAGCGCAGCAGCGTGTCGAAGACGGCCGCCGCGGCGGCGTCGGACTGCACGGCCGCCGGGAGGTGGTCCAGGTAGTAGCGGCGGGCGACGACCAGCCCGATGGCCACCACCGCACAGCCGAAGGCGGCGCCGAGGGCGGTCCGGGCGAGCGCGCGCCGACGCCGGCGGGCCAGCAGCACACCGGCCGCGCCGACGACGACGGTGAGGACGGGCAGCCAGTGGCCGACGACGTCCAGCAGGCGGGCGCCGTCCCGGACCTGCTCCAGCTCCTCGGACTGGAACAGCACCAGCTGCTTGTCCACCGAGGGGATCTTCGCCGCCGGTGCCAGCCCCGCATCGACGAGGTCCTGTTTCACCTGCTCGACGAGCGTGCCGACGTCGAGGGTGACGGTGCCGCCGGAGACCCCGACGGCACCCCGGCCCTCGCCGGTGAGGGCGTGCACGACGGCGCTGTGGGCCCGTTCGTTGGCGTCCTTCCACACGGTGGCGAAGGCGTCGCTGTGTACGACCCGGGTGGCGATGTTCTTCACCACGCCGTCCACGGCCGCGTTGATCTGCGGCCCGAGCCCCCGTATCGCCGTGGCCGCCGCGGGTGGCAGGCCCTGGGACTGGAGCCAGTCACCGAGCTGGTCGGCGGCCCGCCGGCCGTCGACGCGCACATCCACGGCCTCGGCCATCCGGTCGACGGCGGCGTCCTGGACGGCCGGCTCGGTGGCCAGTGGGGCGACCGTGGTCACATACCGGTCGGTGTCGAGCGCGATGTCATGGACCCACACCGTGAGCAGCGCGACCGGCGTGAGGACGCAGGCGACCACGATCAGCACCGCGGAGACGGTGGCTCGTGCGATCCGCCCGGGCGCGGCGCTCATGGGTCCGCCCCTCGGCTAGTCGCCCATGGGATCCCTCTTCACCACGCACAGGGCCCAGATGATGAACGCGTACAGCGCGATCAGCGTCAGCGACCAGACCGGGTAGTACGGGATGGACAGGAAGTTGGCGATGATCAGCAGTGCCGCGATGCCGACGCCGACCACCCGGGCCCAGGTCTTCGCCGTGAACAGGCCGAAGCTCACGACCACGGCGATCGCCCCGAACAGCAGGTGGATCCAGCCCCAGCTGGTCAGGTCGAACTTGAAGACGTAGTTGGGGGTGGAGACGTAGACGTCGTCCTCGGCGATCGCCATGATCCCCCGGAAGACGTCGAGGATGCCGGAGATGAACAGCATCACTCCGGCGAACAACGTCAGACCGCCGGCGGCGGTCTGCGTCCCCTCTCGGTGCTGGGGACGAGCGCTGGTGGCCATGTCCGGCCCCTTTCCTCACCGGGCTGCAAGGCGCAGCCGTACACCATCGAGCCTGATCCACGAGGGCGGGCCCGTCGTCACCCCCGAAGGGTGAGGAGGCGCGGCGGGCGTACGGTCACGCCGCCAGGTCGGTCCGGGCGCTGACGCGTCCCGCGGCCACGGCGTCGGCCAGTGCGCGATGGTCGTGTTCGTTGCGGTCGGCGTAGGCACCTGCGAACTCCACGAGGGCCCGGTCGAAGGAGTCGCCGCGGCCGAGGTAGGCGCCGATGGCGACCGGGTCGCCCGAGCGGGCGTGGGCCCGGGCCAGCGACGCGCCGCACAGCCGGGCGAACAGCGCCAGGGTCGCGGCGTCCATGGTCTCGGGTCGGGCGATGCCCTTCCAGTCCCGCAACTGCCGTACGTAGAAGTCGCGTTCGCGGCCGTCGATGCCCAGGACGCGCTGCCAGCCGAGGAAGATGTCGGTGGCGGCCTGCATCAGCCGCTGCCCGGCCACCACCCGCTCGCCCTGGTTCTCGTACCGGCTCGCCCCGCAGTAGGGGGCGAGGACCGACTCGCCGGCCTCCTTGGCCTGCAACAGCAGCGGGTCCTCGTCGTCCCGGCCGAGCAGCAGGATGATCCAGCAGCGGGTGCCGACGCTGCCCACCCCGACGACCTTGCGGGCCATGTCGGCCACCCGGAACCGGCTCAACAGGTGCCGTCGCTCCGACGACAGGCTGTGCCGGTACTCGGCGACCAGTTCCCGCAGGGTGCGGGCCAGGTCGTCGCCCTGGGTGCCGGGCAGCAGCTGGGCGAGCGGGGTGATCAACGGGGGATCCGGGACGATGCGGTGGACGCCGTCCACGACATGGGTCAGCTTCTCGGCGGCCTGGAGACTGGTACGGCCGCGTGCCTTCGCCGCCGCCCGGGAGGCCCGTCGCTCGTCCTGCTTGCCGGGCCGCTCGGGCAGCAGCTCCGCGATCCGGTCGAAGTCGTCCCGGGCGTACCAGACGTCGAGGGTGCGCATCCCGGCGAACGCCCGCATGCGCTCGCGGTATGCCTCCACCCCGGCGAGGACGAGGTTCTCGCAGCGCCGCACCGGGAATCCGTTGGCCCGGCCGGCGATCACCAGGCTCGCGGCGAGCCGCTTGACGTCCCACTCGAACGGGCCCGGCAGGGTCTCGTCGAAGTCGTTGATGTCGAAGACGAGATGACGTTCCGGGGAGGCGAGGAGCCGGAAGTTCAGCAGATGCGCGTCACCGCACAGCTGGGCGTACAGCCCTGTGTGCTCGCCCGCGCCGAGGTCGGACGCCATGATCGCCGCGGCTCCGCGGTAGAAGCGGAACGGCGATTCGAGCATCCGGCCGTAGCGGACGGGGACCAGTTCGGGCACCCGGGTCGCGGACTGCCGCTCGATGATGTCGACGGGGTCCGGCCGTTTCTCGCCGGGATCGAACACGGCGTGGGCGGAACGGGGCACTCGTGCGCGTGCCGCCTTCCCGCGCGCCGCGCGCTCGGCCGGGGAGAGCGGACCCTCGTGCGTCGTGACCATCGCCGGACCTCCTTGCCCGCAGGGTCACAGCCCGGCGTCCCGCGCGGGATCACCCGCAGCAGGTGATGTGGGGGGGCGTGCGCGTTGCGGTGGGGGCGCTCAGCCGTTGGGGGCGCGGTCGATGAGGGCGTGGCTGGTGGGGCGCGGTCGGTGTGCGCGGGGAAGCGCTTCGCGTGCGCGAACGGCTCAGGTGCACCACCACAGGAACCGGTCGCATGTCTTCGTCGGCGACGGCTGCGGAGTCGGATCCGCTGTGGTCGGGTCGGCCGTGGGAGGCGGCGGGGACTCCGGCTGGGTCGTCGGCGCGGGAGCCTCGGTGGAGGTGCCGGAGCCGGTGCCGGTGCCGGTGCCGGTGCCCGCCGAGGAGCGGTCGTCCTTGTCGGGTTCCTTGTCCTGGTCCTTCTTCTTGCCCTCGCCCTTGGGCGACTTCGAGGCCGACGGGGACGCCGACGGGTCGGGCGAGGGTCCGCCTCCGTCCGTGCGGGTCGCCCCGTCCGTCGCCTCCGGGGACGCGGTCACCTCTTCCGAGGCCGCGCCCTCCGCCGACGCGTCCCCGGCGGCGGCCGGCTTCGGGTCCGAGCCGGGGGCGTCCATGCCGAGTTCCGCGAGGCTCAGGCCCCCCGCCGCCAGGACGAAACCCGCGGCGACCAGCAAGGTCCGGCGACGGCGGCGCCGGTGCGCGGCGGCCTTGCGGTCGCGACGGCTCAGCCCGCCCGCGTGCTCCTCGTCGTCCAGATCGTCCGGATCGTCCAGGTCATCACGGTCGTCGTCGCCCTCGGCGTGCGCGTCTCCGCGGTCGCGATCGCGGTGGGCATCATCCCGGTGGGCGTTCTCCGGGTGGGCGTCGTCCGCGTCGTTCCGGTGCGCGCGGTCCTGACCACTGTCGTAGTGCGCGCCTTCGTATGGAGCACCGCCGTACTGAGCGCTGCCGTACTGAGCACCGCCGTGCTGAGGAGCGCCGTACTGAACCCCGCCGTACTGAGCACCGTCGTAGGCCATGGGCGGCATCTGCGGATACGCGTCACCCGCGCTCGCGTACACACGCAGCTCTTCGATCGCGGCGCCGCACCCCGGGCAGGCGAGGGCGCCATTCAGGTGCCGTCGGCACGGGTGGCAGTAGTCCATGACGCGGGAAGAGTAGGTTCCGCACCTGCACGGTTCATAGTCACAGCTGTGAAAGTTGTGTATGGAACTACCGGCTCCGGTCCAGCGAGTTGACGGGTATGCCGGGACACGCCGGACACGCCCCCTCGGTTCGCGCGGGGTTGCCCCGAAATCCGTATCGAAAGCGGTGTCGAAACCGTTATGCGCGCGGCCCATTGACACCCCTGCCACCGTCTCCCTACTGTCACGTCAGCATTTCGAACGTATGACGAAATATCGAACAAGATCGACGACAACGTCACCGAAGCGACGACGCATCAAGGGGCAACTGCCGTGCGCATCACCGGAATCAGCACACATGTGGTCGGGACGCCGTGGCGCAATCTGACCTACGTCCAGGTGCACACCGACGAGGGCATCACCGGCGTCGGCGAGACCCGGATGCTCGGCCACACCGACGCGCTGATCGGGTATCTGCGGGAGGCCGAGAACAACCACATCCTGGGCTCCGACCCGTTCGCCGTGGAAGATCTCGTCCGCCGCATGAAGTACGGCGACTACGGGCGCGCCGGCGAGATCGTCATGTCCGGTGTCGCCGTGATCGAGATGGCCTGCTGGGACATCAAGGGCAAGGCCCTCGGGGTGCCGGTCTGGCAGCTGCTGGGCGGCAAGGTCACCGACAAGGTCAAGGCGTACGCCAACGGCTGGTACACCACCGAGCGAACCCCGGAGGCGTACCACAAGGCCGCGCAGGGCGTGATGGAGCGCGGGTACAAGGCTCTCAAGATCGACCCCTTCGGCACCGGGCACTTCGAGCTCGACCACGAGCAGACCCTGTACGCCGTCTCCCTGATCGAGGCCGTACGGGACGCCATCGGCCCGGACGCCGAGCTGATGCTGGAGATGCACGGCCGCTTCTCCCCCGCCACCGCCGTACGGCTCGCGCGCGAGCTCGCGCCCTTCAGGCCGGCCTGGCTGGAGGAGCCGTGTCCGCCGGAGAACCTGAAGGCGCTGGAGAAGGTAGCCGCCAAGGTCGACATCCCGGTCGCGACGGGCGAGCGGATTCACGATCGCATCGAGTTCCGTGAGCTCTTCGAGAGCCAGGCCGTCGACATCGTCCAGCCCGATGTCGGCCACATCGGGGGCATCTGGGAGACGCGGAAGCTGGCCGCGACCGCCGAGACGCACTACATGCTGGTGGCCCCGCACAACGTGGGTGGCTCGGTCCTGACCGCCGCCTCCCTCCAGGTCGGCTTCACCTCCCCGAACTTCAAGGTCCTGGAGCACTTCAACGATTTCGCCGACGCGGAGATCAAGAAGGTCGTCAAGGGCGCCCCGCAGGTGGACCCGGAGGACGGCTGCTTCCACCTCTCCGACGCCCCGGGCCTCGGGGTCGAGTTCGACGCCGACGCCGCCGCCGAGTTCCCGCAGCAGCAGGCCCGTTTCGACCTGTGGGCCGAGGGCTGGGAGCAGCGCAAGCCCAAGGGCACCCGGTGAGCACGGCCGTCGTCGTCGAGGCACCCGGCGAGCACCGCCTCATCGCGCACACCCCCCGTGAGCCCGGTCCCGGCGAGGCCCTCGTCCGCGTCCACGCGGTCGGCATCTGCGGCAGTGACCGCGAGGTGTACCAGGGCAACCGGCCCGAGGGTTACGTCCGTTACCCGCTCACGCCGGGCCACGAGTGGTCCGGGACCGTCGAGGCGGTCGGCGCCGGGGTGCCGGACTCGCTGGCCGGCCGCAAGGTCGTCGGCGAGGGCTTCCGCAACTGCCAGGTCTGCGACCGCTGCCACGCCGGTGAGACCACGCTGTGCACCGCGGGGTACGAGGAGACCGGCTTCACCCGGCCCGGCGCCATGGCCGCCACGCTGACGCTCCCGGCCCGGCTGCTGCACGTCCTGCCGGACGACTGCGACCTCACCGCCGCCGCCCTGCTGGAGCCGGCCGCCTGTGTCGCCGCCGCCGCGATCAAGGCGAACGCGCTGCCCGGCGAGCGGGTGGCGGTGGTCGGCACCGGGACGCTCGGGATGTTCGCCGTGCAGTTCCTGAAGGCGGGCTCGCCGGGCGAGCTGCTGGTGGTGGGGACGCGGGGCGAACGCGAGGCGCTGTCACGGCGGTACGGCGCCACGGACTTCCGTACGAGGAGCGCCGAGGGCCCTCCACTGCCCGGCGACTTCGACGTCGTCATCGAGACCGCCGGGTCCGCGGACGCCGCGCGCACCTCCGCCGCGCTGCTCAGGCGGGGCGGGCGGCTGGTGCTGACCGGGATCCCGGCGCCGGGCGCGCAGGGGCTGGACCCCACCGATCTCGTCGTACGGCAGCTGGAGGTGCACACCGTCTTCGGGGCGCCGCCGGACGCCTGGGCGCACACGGTGCGGGTGTTCGCGGCCGGGCTGCTCGACCCGCTGCCGCTGGTCACGCACGAGTTGCCGCTGCGGGAGTTCCCGCGGGCGATCGAGCTCGTGGGGTCCGGCGATCCCGGGGTGGGCAAGGTCCTCCTCCGCCCCTAGGCCGGGTCCGGTTCGGGGGACGTACGCCGGTAGGGGCGGCCCGAGGGTCCGCGTACCGGCGTACCGGCGCACCTCCGAGAGCTTCGCGTACCACGAGTCCCGAACCTCGTCCGAAATATCGAACATGAAGGACACCTTGTGACCGACCCTTCCGTCCCCGCGGCCCGTCGACCCGGCGAGCAGGTACTCGCCGCGCTCGACATCGGCGCGCCCAACCTCTCCCCCGCCGACGCCTCGCCCCACACCTTCCCGGGCGGCGGCCGATGGCGCACCGAGATCCCCTCGTGCGAGGGCCCCGAGGCGCTGGCCGTCGTCCTGAAGGAAGCCTCGCGGCTGGACGTACCGATCCACCGGATCAGCCAGGGCAGCGGTGTGTGGATGCTGACCGACACCGAGATCACCGAGATGGTGGAGGCCGCCGCCGAGCGCGACATCGAGCTGTGCCTGTTCACCGGCCCGCGCGGCACCTGGGACATCGGCGGCTCCACACGCACCGACTCGCGGGGGGCCGGGCTGCGCGCCCGCGGCCACGACGCCCTCGCCGGGTGCGTCGAAGACGCCGTACGGGCCACGGAGTTGGGCGTGCGGTGCCTGCTCGTCGCCGACGAGGGCGTGCTGTGGACGCTGCACCGGGCACGGGCCGCCGGGATCCTGCCCGCCGGCACGACGCTCAAGGTGAGCGCGCTGATAGGCCCGGTCAACCCGGCGGCCTACGCGGTGTACGAGCACCTGGGCGCCGACTCCGTCAATGTGCCCAGCGATCTGACGCCGGCCCATCTCACCGAGATACGCCGGGTCTCCGCCGCCCCCATGGACATGTACATCGAGGCCCCCGACGACCTCGGCGGCTATGTGCGGATGTACGAGATCGCCGAGCTGATCCGGCGTGGCGCCCCGCTCTATCTGAAGTTCGGGCTCTCCAAGGCCCCCGGGATCTACCCCTACGGCCACCACATGAGGGAGCTGACGCTGGCCACCGCCCGGGAACGCGTCCGGCGCGGCCGGCTCGCACTGGACCTGCTCGCACGGCACGGAGCCGACACCGACATGGCTCCACTCGGCTCACGACTGCCCGGAACGCTGAGGCGGTTCGAATTGCCCGCATAACGTTCCGGACAAGCCTCTTCACAGAAGGCGACGCAGTCGAACACAATCCCACACACCCACGGTTTCACTCGCACAGCCCCGGACACGTCCTCGCACCACGGGACCGAGCCCTGCCCCACCCACATCAAGGATGATGACCATGCGTAATCGCAGAGCCGCACTCGCCGCCATGGCCTCCGCCGCCTCCCTCGCCCTGACCCTGTCCGCCTGCGGTCAGAGCGGCGAGGGCGGGAGCAAGGAGAAGGGCGGTGACTCCAAGGGCGCGACCATCGGCATCGCGATGCCGACCAAGTCCTCCGAGCGCTGGATCGCCGACGGCAACAACGTCAAGAAGGACCTGGAGTCCAAGGGCTACAAGACCCGGCTGGTCTACGGCGAGGACGACCCCGACCAGCAGGTCTCCCAGATCGAGAACCTGATCACGCAGGGCGTCGAGGCGCTGATCGTCGCGGCCATCGACAACAAGTCGATGAACAACGTCCTCCAGCAGGCCAAGGACGCGGACATCCCCGTCATCTCCTACGACCGCCTGATCCTCGGCACCGAGAACGTCGACTACTACGCCTCGTTCGACAACGAGAAGGTCGGCGAGCTCCAGGGCACGTACATCCTGGAGAAGCTCGGCCTGAAGGACGGCGCCGGCAATTCGTCGAAGGGCCCCTTCAACATCGAGCTGTTCGCCGGTTCCAACGACGACAACAACACCCGCTACTTCTTCCAGGGCGCGATGAACGTCCTGCAGCCCTACATCGACAAGAAGCAGCTCGTCGTCCGGTCCAAGCAGACCGCGCTGAACCAGGTCACCACCCTGCGCTGGGACGGCGGCACCGCCCAGAGGCGCATGGACGACATCCTGACCTCGGCGTACAAGAGCGAGCGCGTCGACGCGGTCCTCTCGCCCTACGACGGCATCTCCATCGGCATCCTGTCCGCGCTGAAGTCGGACGACTACGGCTCCAAGAACAAGCCGCTGCCGATCGTCACCGGCCAGGACGCCGAGGTCGCCTCGGTGAAGTCGATCATCGCCGCCGAGCAGTCGATGACCGTCTACAAGGACACCCGCGAACTCGCCAAGGTGGCCTCGAACATGGTCGACGCGGTGCTCAACGGCAAGAAGCCCGAGGTCAACGACACCAAGACGTACGACAACGGCGCCAAGGTCGTCCCGGCCTACCTGCTCACACCGGTCAGCGTCGACAAGAACAACTACCAGGAGACGGTCGTCGACTCCGGCTACATCAAGGCGAGCGACCTCAAGTAACCGCCGGCTCCTACTGATTGGAAGGCACGACCATGGCGGGACCCGTCCTGGAAATGCGCTCGATCGTCAAGACCTTTCCCGGCGTCAAGGCGCTGTCGGACGTCACGCTGACCGTCCGGCAGGGCGAGGTCCACGCCATCTGCGGGGAGAACGGCGCCGGCAAGTCGACCCTGATGAAGGTCCTCTCCGGCGTCCACCCGCACGGCACCTATGAGGGGGACATCCTCTTCGAGGGCCAGGTCTGCGAGTTCAAGGACATCCGGGCCAGTGAACAGCGCGGCATCGTCATCATCCACCAGGAGCTGGCGCTGTCGCCGTTCCTCTCCCTCGCGGAGAACATCTTCCTCGGCAACGAGCACGCCAAAGGCGGGTTCATCGACTGGCGGGAGACCCTGCGGCACGCCACCGAGCTGCTGCGCAGGGTGGGGCTCGGCGACCACCCCGACACCCGTGTCGCCGACATCGGCGTGGGCAAGCAGCAGCTCGTGGAGATCGCCAAGGCGCTGTCGAAGCGGGTGAAGCTGCTCATCCTCGACGAGCCGACGGCGGCCCTGAACGACGAGGACAGCGGCAAACTCCTGGATCTGATCCTGGAGTTGAAGAACCAGGGCATCACCTCGATCATCATCTCCCACAAGCTCAACGAGATCCGCAAGGTCGCCGACTCGGTGACGATCCTGCGGGACGGCAGGACCATCGAGACCCTCGATGTGAAGGCGCCCGCCACCACCGAGGACCGGATCATCAGCGGCATGGTCGGCCGGGACCTGGAGCACCGGTTCCCCGAGCGCACCCCGCACCAGCCTCAGGAGGGCGCCGCCCCGGCGCTGGAGATCCGCAACTGGACCGTGCACCACCCGATCGACCAGCAGCGCAAGGTCGTCGACGATGTGTCGATCGAGGTGCGGCGCGGCGAGATCGTCGGTATCGCCGGCCTGATGGGCGCCGGCCGTACCGAGCTGGCGATGAGCGTGTTCGGGCGGACCTACGGCCGGCACGCCGACGGCACGATCCTCAAGGACGGCCGGGAGATCCGTACGAAGACCGTCCCCGAGGCGGTCCGGCACGGCATCGCGTATGTCACCGAGGACCGCAAGCACTACGGGCTGAACCTCATCGACACCATCAACCGCAACATCTCGCTCAGCGCGCTGGGCAAGGTCGCCAAGCGGGGGGTGGTGGACGAGCACGAGGAGCGGCAGGTCGCCGAGCGCTTCCGCAAGTCCATGAACATCAAGGCGCCGACCGTCTTCGAGCCGGTCGGCAAGCTGTCCGGCGGCAACCAGCAGAAGGTCGTCCTCAGCAAGTGGATCTTCGCGGGTCCGGACGTGCTGATCCTCGACGAGCCGACGCGTGGCATCGATGTCGGCGCCAAGTACGAGATCTACACGGTCATCGACCAGCTGGCCGCCCAGGGCAAGGCGGTCGTCTTCATCTCCTCCGAGCTGCCCGAGCTGCTCGGCATGTGTGACCGCATTTACACGATGGCCGCGGGGCGGCTGACCGGTGAGTTCTCGCGGGCCGAGGCATCGCAGGAAGCACTGATGCGTCAGATGACCAAGGACAAAGAGGTAACCCGATGAGCACGGATGTGACCGCCAAGACCCCGGCCCCCGCGCCGCCGGGCAAGAGTTCCGGGGCGGCGGGCGGCGGCCTGCTGCAGCTGGTGCTGGACGGCATGCGCCGCAACATGCGCCAGTACGGCATGCTGATCGCCCTCGGCCTGATCGTGGTGTTGTTCGCCGTCTGGACCGAGGGCGACCTGCTGCTGCCGCGCAATGTCTCCAACCTGGTGCTCCAGAACAGCTACATCCTGATCCTCGCGATCGGCATGATGCTGGTCATCATCGCGGGCCACATCGATCTGTCGGTGGGATCGCTGACGGCGTTCGTCGGTGCGATGGCCGCCGTCTTCATGGTCAGGAACGACATGCCATGGCCGCTCGCCGTGCTCCTGTGCCTGGCCGTCGGCGCCCTCGCGGGAGCCGTCCAGGGGTTCTTCATCGCGTACGGCGGCATACCGTCGTTCATCGTGACCCTGGCGGGCATGCTGATCTTCCGCGGTCTGACGGAGATCTTCCTGGAGGGCCAGACCCTCGGCCCGTTCCCCGAGGGCCTTCAGAAGGTCGCCAACGGCTTCCTGCCCGAGGTCGGCCCGAACACGAACTACCACAACCTGACACTGCTGCTGGGCTTCGCGATGATCGCGTTCGTGGTCTTCCAGGAGTTCCGCGACCGGCGCCGGCAGCAGGAGTTCTCGCTCGACGTCCCGCCGTTCAACCTGTTCCTGCTGAAGCTGGTCGCGCTCGGCGCCGCCATCCTCACGCTGACGCTGCTGCTGGCCAGCTACAAGGGCGCCCCGATCGTGCTGCTCGTCCTGGGCGTGCTGCTCGTCGGCTTCGGCTACGTCATGCGCAACGCGATCGTCGGCCGCCACATCTACGCGATCGGCGGCAACCTCCCGGCGGCCAAGCTGTCGGGTGTGAAGGACAAGAAGGTCACCTTCCTGGTCTTCCTGAACATGGGCATGCTCGCGGCCCTGGCGGGTCTGGTCTTCGCCGCCCGCTTCAACGCGGCCTCACCCAAGGCCGGCCTCAACTTCGAACTGGAGGCGATCGCGGCCTCGTTCATCGGCGGCGCGTCGATGAGCGGCGGCGTGGGCACCGTGCTCGGCGCGATCATCGGTGGCCTGGTCCTGGGTGTGCTGAACAACGGCATGAACCTCGTCGGCATCGGCACCGACTGGCAGCAGGTCATCAAGGGCCTGGTGCTGCTGGCGGCGGTCGGCTTCGACGTGTGGAACAAGCGCAAGGTCGGTTCGTAGGTCCGAGCACGGGGTGCCCCGCCGGACGGCGGGGCCCTTCACTTCCGGTTCAACTCATCGAACAGGAGCCGCACATGGACATGAGCAGACGTACGGTCATGGCCGGGGCCGCGGCGGCGGGGATCACCGCCGCGACCATCGGCACCGCGCACGCCGGCACGGGAGGCGACAAACCGGTGAAGTCCCTCTTCGGCGAGCTCGCCGACGGTACGAAGATCTACCGCTGGTCGCTGGCCAACGGCGGCACCCGCATGAAGGTCCTCTCCTACGGCGGTGTCGTGCAGTCCCTGGAGCTCCCGGACCGCCGCGGCCGGTACGCCAACGTCTCGCTGGGCTTCGACACCATCGAGGACTACGTCGCGAAAAGCCCCTACTTCGGCGCGCTGATCGGCCGCTACGGCAACCGCATCGGCAAGGGCAGGTTCACCCTGAACGGCAAGAGCCACCAGCTCTCCGTCAACGACGGCGAGAACAGCCTGCACGGCGGCGCCCAGGGCTTCGACAAGCGGGTGTGGGGCATCGAGCCGTTCACCAAGGGCAACGATGTCGGCCTGCACCTGTACCACACGTCCGTCGACGGCGAGATGGGCTACCCGGGCACGCTCAAGGTGAAGGTGACGTACACCCTCACCGAGCACGGCGACTGGCGCATCGACTACGAGGCCACCACCGACAAGGCCACCGTCGTCAACCTCACCAGCCATGTCTACTGGAACCTCGCCGGCGAGGGCAGCGGCACGATCGAGAACCACGAGCTGAAGATCGACGCCTCCCGCTACACCCCCGTCGACCCGGGCCTCATACCCACTGGCGAGCCGGCCCCCGTCGCGGGCACCCCCTTCGACTTCCGCCGCGCCAAGCGCATCGGCGAGGATCTGCGCGAGCCCCACCGGCAACTGCTGTACGGCAAGGGCATCGACCACAACTGGGTGCTGGACAAGGGCATCTCACCGCGCCCCGAGTGGATCGCCACCCTGAAGGACCCCTCCTCCGGCCGCACCCTGCGGATCGCGACCACCGAGCCGGGCCTTCAGTTCTACTCCGGCAACTTCCTGGACGGCACCCTGGTCGGCCCGAGCGGTCGCACCTACCGGCAGGGCGACGCGCTGTGCCTGGAGACACAGCACTTCCCGGACTCGCCGAACCAGCCGCGGTTCCCCTCGACCGTGCTGCGGCCCGGACGGACGTACCGTTCGACGACGGTCCACTCCTTCACCCGCTGACACTCCTTCACGGGAGGCACACAACTTGTGACCGATCTCCCGATGGTTGAACGGCGTCACCGCGGCCTCCGTATGTAGGGGCGGCCCGCGCTCCCCCGCGCGGGCCACCCAGACACGGAGGTTCCATGCCCGACAACGTCACCTCGCTGTTCCGCAGCACCGCGGCACACAGCCCGTCGATGGCGGCGCTGACGCGGGAGGGCGGCGACGGGGCCGGGCCGTTGGACTTCTGCATCCCCTGCAATCCGTACTTCCCGACCCCCGCCATGTTCGACGACATGGCGAGCAGGCTGCGGGACATCATCACGTACTACCCGAGCAGCGCCGACACGATCACGGCCGAGCTGTGCAGCCTGCTCCAGCTCCCGCCGCAGTGCGTGGCCATGGGCAACGGCTCCACGGAACTGATCACCTGGATCGACCACCTGATGGTCCGCGAGTCCCTCGCCGTCCCCGTCCCCACGTTCGGCCGCTGGACCGACCAGCCGA
Organism: Streptomyces sp. M41; assembly: GCF_043673425.1. Classification (NCBI taxonomy): domain Bacteria; kingdom Bacillati; phylum Actinomycetota; class Actinomycetes; order Kitasatosporales; family Streptomycetaceae; genus Streptomyces; species Streptomyces sp. M41. The sequence continues at coordinate 74,670 of NZ_JBIMKE010000012.1, forward strand.
TGGAGACCGGCAAGCGGGTCGACATGTTCCCGCTCCAGGAGTCCAGCGGATTCGCCCTGGACCTCGCGCAGTACGCCGAGTTCATCCGGGCCCGCGGGACCCGGGTCGCGGTCATCTGCAACCCCAACAACCCCGACGGCGGCTACCTCCACAAGCACGCTCTCGTGCAGTTCATGGACGCGATGGCCGACCTGGACCTGGTCGTCGTCGACGAGTCCTTCCTGGAGTTCGCCGACGCCGAGCAGGAGCCGTCGGTCGTCCAGGAGGCGATGCTCCGCCCGAACGTCATCGTGCTGCGCTCCCTCGGCAAGAACTTCGGCCTGCACGGCATCCGCTTCGGCTACCTGGTCGCCAACCCGGCGCTCGCCAGGATGGTCCGCTCGATGCTGCCCAAGTGGAATCTCAACTCCTTCGCGGAGCACGTGGTGTTCATGCTCAAGGAGCACGGCGCGGAGTACGCGCAGAGCCTCCAGCAGGTGCGCCGAGACCGCCTGGACATGGCGAGCCAGCTCTCCGCGCTGCCCGGTCTGACGGTCTACCCGTCCCAGGGCAACTTCCTCTTCGTGCGCCTCCCCCTGGGCGCGGAAGGCACCGTGGTCCGGGATCGGCTGCTCACCGAGCACCGGATCCTGGTCCGCGAGTGCGGCAACAAGATCGGTTCGTCCAGCCGCTTCCTGCGACTCGTGGTGCGCCCCCAGGTGGACGTGCGTCGCCTGGTGTCCGGCCTGGAGCAGGTGCTCTACGGGTCCAGGAGGGGAGCCGCCGTACCCGAGCTGGGTACAGGGACCAACTACAGCTCGGGTACGGCGGCCGTGGACCGGTTGGTCAGCTCCACCAACGGCGCCGGCATGCAGGGCCTCGCCGCTCAGGCCATGACCGCCGGGATGCCCTCGGTGCCTCAGCCGCAGGCGGTGCCGCAGGGTGCGGGGGGTACGGGAGGGCAGGGCGGCCCGGGGGGTCCGGGTATGCCCATGCCGGCACCGGTCGCGGTGGCCCCGACGCCCGCTCCGATGCCCCCGGCGCCCGCTCCGGTGGCCCCGGCACCGGCCCCCGCACCGGTCCCGGCACCCGTCCCCGCCGCCGCGTCCGCCCCCGCCCCCGCCCCCGCTCCGGCCCCCGTCCCCACCCCAGTCCCCCCACCGGCCCCGGTTCCGGCCGCTCCCGCTCCCGCTCCCGCCCCGATGCAGTTCCCCTCGCCCGTGGCGCCCGCCGCGGCGGTGGTGCCGCCCGGGCCGACCCCGCCGGGGGTGCCCGCACGCGGTGGGCTCACGGCGGCACAGGTGCGGGGGACGACGGGGCCGGGGCTGACGCCGGCACCGGCCACCGGCTGGCCGAACAGCCAGAGTTGGCCCAGTGCGGCGGGGGCCTGAACCGGACCGTCCACCACCGGAACCGGACAAGTCCGATTTCCCGACGATCTCCTGACACAGGGGAAGTGTGCTGTCACCATGTGTGAATGCTGCTGACCGACAACCCCGTGCTCGGCTCCGAGGGCGACCGTTTCGGTTTCCTCCCCCATGCCCGGGTCCTGTGCGACGCGATCAACGCGACTCGTGACCTCCCTCTCAGCGTGGCCCTGTACGGCGCCTGGGGTACCGGCAAGTCCAGTTTCATGAACATCTGCCGCTCGCTCTTCGAGGAGCAGGGCATACCGGTGGTGTCGTTCAACCCCTGGAAGTACGACCAGCGGGAGGAGATCTGGCACGCGCTGATCCAGACCATCCTGGACGAGATCGCGTCCAAGATCACCGAAGGCCCCGAGGCCGGACGCAGTGCCCAGCTCCAGCACGCGCTCAAGAAGGCCGCCGTCCTGAGCCGTACGGCCGCCTGGCTGATGACCCGCAAGGCGGTCGTACCGCTCAGCGGCGGTCTCGTCTCGACCAGCGACGCCGACGCGCTCAAGGAAGCCTGGGACGAGGGGAATCCCCTGGAGTACCGGCACGTCAACCAGTTCGAGCACGACTTCGCGGAGGTCGTCGAAGAGTTCACCGGCGGCGGGCGCCTGGTGATCCTCATCGACGACCTGGACCGCTGCACTCCGGAGGCCGCGACCACCGTCCTGGACTCGCTCAAGCTCTTCCTGGGTGAGGCGTCCTGTGTCTTCGTCCTGGCCATGGACCAGCAGGTGATCGCCAGAGCCATGGCCCAGCGGTTCGACGGCGACGAGGAGATGGGCCGGCGGTACCTCGAAAAGCTGATCCAGTTCCCGTTCCACCTGCCCCATGTCACCTTCGAGTCCATGTTCAGCCACCTCCGCGAGGAGGTCGTCGGACTCCGTGACGACCCGGCGCTGTGGCATCTGATCCGCGTCGCCTACGGCCAGAACCCCCGGCGCGTACGCCGCTTCATCAACGCGCTGAACCTCACCGTCATCTCGCTGCGGCTGCACTCCACGCCCAGCCGTGCCCGCATGCTGCACGCGGCGACCCTGCTGACCATCCGACTCCAGCATCCGGGGTTCTACGCCATGGTGAGCCGCACCCCCGAGTCCTGGCAGCGCATGGACGAGGCCGCCGACGGCAACACCGGCGCACTGCGCCAGGACGAACTGTTCCTCTTCCAGCGGGAACAGGGCCTCGCGGACCTTCTGCACGCCACGTCCAGCAGACGGGTGGAGCTGGACTTCCCACCGCCGCCTGGCAAGACCGAGATCGACACCCTGACCGAGGTGCTGAGCGTGACCAGCGGCGGGACGACGGACCCCGGTCCCGACCCGGCATCCTCGTCGTCGCCGGAGGAGCGGACATGGTGAACAGCGGTCGTGACGGCCTGGTCATCGGTCTCGACCTCGGCGACGGCGAGACCACGCTCGCCTGGACCACACGCGACGGCGACGGCGCCATCCACGTCTTCCAGCGCCGGATCACCGGCGAACGAAGCGTGCTGACTGCCATGGCCCGCGCCGCCACCGACCGACGCCGGCTCCTCGGTGAGGAGGCCGTGTACGCGGCGGGAGCAGCCGAGTTCAGCCTGAACTTCAAGCAGGGACCGGACCCCGCGAGCTTCGAGACACCGGAGGCGGTGCTGTTCGTCCAGGCGCTGCTCGCGGAGTTCCTCTCGGAGCACAAGACGCGGACAGGCGGGACCGATCAGGGCGACGACCAGGCAGGCACGGCCGCCGAGCCCATGATGGTCGTAGGCCATCCGGCCGGCTGGGACCCCGAGGTGGTCGACGCCTACGCGCGGCATCTGCGACTGCGGGGCGTCAGCACCCGGTTGCTACCGGAGTCGCAGGCGGCGCTCGTCCATGTCCGCCGCCCGGGTGCCGCGGCCGGCGCGCCGTCTCGGAGCATGGCCGAACGGCCTACGGCGGGCCGGGTCCTGGTGGTCGACATCGGCTCCTCGACCACCGACTTCACCCTCATCACGGACATGGAACCCCGCAGCCTTCCCCTCGGAGCGGACTTCGGCTGCCGCCTGATCGACTTCGAGGTCGCCGAACTGGTCACCGAGCGCCACCGCGACGACGAGACACTCAAGGCCGCGCTCGCGGCCGACGGTGGCCGGGAGTTTCTCCTGCTGGCCTGTCGCCGGGCCAAGGAGGCCCAGTTCTCGGGCACGCAGGCCGCCATCCTCAACCAGCCGGTCAATCCCCGCTTCGGGCCCATCAGAGACCTGGCCTGGGGCTGGCTGCGCCATTCGGAGATCCCGGCGCTGGTGTCCGCCCCCGGCGGCTGGGCCGACGGCTTCCGGGCCCTGCTGAAGCAGGCACGCCGGCTGATGGAGGACAAGGACCCCGACCAGGTGGTGCTCACCGGGGGTGGCTCCCGTATGCCGCTGACCAGGCGGATATGCCGCGAGGTCTTTCCCGAGGCGGCCATCGACAACGATCCCGAGCCCGCCTTCTCGGTGGCCCGGGGCCTGGCCCTGGCCGGCTACACGGAGCTGCGCCTGGAGCGCTTCCGAGCGTCGTTGACCGCGCTGCTGGAGGAGCCGGAGTTTGACGAACTGTGCACCGAGCACATCTCGAAGGGCTTCGCCGAGCTCAAAGGCCGGCTGGCCGGGCATGTGCGCGACGCTGCTGGTATCACCGGGACCGCCGCGCCGGGGCTACCTTTGGACGGGGGCGAGCCCCCGTCCATCACGGCGCTGCGCGGGGCTCTGAACCAGCGTCTCGGCGAACGCGTCAGCTCCCTGTGCCGCACCCACGGAGTACCGCACGACGCCCTGGACCTGGACTTCCAGCTCCCCCTCAGCGTCGCGGAGGCCCTCACCGACCAGCTGTCGCGGTATGCGAGTCGGCAGCACAGCCTTCGGTCCGGTCTGCGCGCCTGGGCCATGGAGGCTTCCCGGCGTACGACCGAGCGGTGGCGGCAGCGCAACTCGTTCCAACCGACTCGCAGCGGCAACCCTTATGTGGACGTGGCCCAGACGGCCTGGGCCTGGGGCGCGCCGGTGGTTCTCTGGGCCATGCAGGAACGGTCCGTGAGCAAGATGGTCAAGGAGATCAAGGCGCTTTCCCTGGACGAGGGGAAGGTCGACGAGCTGGTGGGAAAGATCCGCGCACACATCCGTGACCAGTTGCTGGGACGTCTGACCGAGATCGAGAAGCTGATCTTCTGAGGCCGGACGTCCCGCGGCACATCAGTGGCCCGCGCGGCGACCACGGCCCAGGGACAGCCACCCTGGCAGGTCCACCTCCGCCCGCACGGTCTTGCCGGGCGACCCTTCCCGGTCCACCACCTCCCACCGGTCTGCCAACGCCTCGACCAGAACGAGGCCACGGCCGTGTTCGCCGAGGGGACGCGGCGGCGGCCGTACGTCGCCGGGTTTCGGGGGGCGGGACTCGGCGCGGGTGTCGCTGACCTCGATGCGGATGCTGCCCGCGGGCAGGGAGAGCCGCACCTCGAAGTCCCGGCCGGGGACGCGGCCGTGGGTCACGGCGTTGGCGGCCAGCTCGGCGACGATCAGGGCCACGGCCTCGGAGGCGTGGCTGCCGTGCGGGACGCCCCATACGTGGAGCTGGTTCAGGGCGAGATGTCTGGCGAGGCGGGCGCCCCGTGGGGTGGCGCTGAGGCCTGAGTGAACATACGTACGGTGACCGGAGGTTGGGGGGTGCGGGGTGCTGCCATGGGGCTCAATCTGCCGGTCGGGCGACGCAGTTCACCAGGTGGGCGGCGCGTACGCTGCGGAAGCGTACGCGGTTACGGGGTGGACAGTACTCGTCACCACCCGTGACCATGGCCGCGGGAGGTGACCGAGTGTGGTCGATGGTGCGGGTGGCGAACCGGAGTCGTCGGACAGTCTGCGGACGTTCGGGGCGGTCGTACAAGCGCTGCGGGAGCATGCGGCGTTGAGCCGGGAGGAGTTCGGGGAGCGGGTCGGGCTGTCCAAGCACACCGTGGCCTCGGAGAGCTATGAGCACCAGCGAACTGGCCTGGTTCAAAAGCAGCTACAGCAGCGGCGGTTCCGGCGACTGCGTCGAGGTGGCCCTCACACCCGCCGCCATCCACGTGCGCGAGTCGAAGGCCCCGGAGGCACATCGCATGGTGCTTTCGGCAGCGGCCTGGGACGTGTTCGTGTCGTACTGCACGACCGGCCCGGACCGCGTCGCCTGACTCAGCGGGGAATGGCCGACGGATACGAGGAGACCTATGAGCACCGACGAACTGGCCTGGTTCAAGAGCAGCTACAGCAGCGGCGGTTCCGGCGACTGCGTCGAAGTAGCCCTCACACACGCCGCCATCCACGTACGCGACTCGAAGACCCCGGAGGCACGTCGGATGGTGCTCTCGGCAGCGGCCTGGCACGTGTTCGTGTCGAACTGCACGACCGGCCCGGACCGCGCCTCCTGACTCGGTGAGGAAAGACCGACGGGCCCCGGTACGAATTCCGGGGCCCGTCGGCTTGCCTTGCGTCAGTGGCTGACGGCGGCGTGCGTCTGCACGCCCAGCGCGATGCCCTCGGGCGAGACCGCGGCGAAGACGTCGGCGCAGGCGACGGCGCTCACGGTGTCGGTGAGACCGCCGGTGAGGGTGCCCGTCAGGCCGGCGGAGGCGCTGCCCGCCTGACCGCCGGAGACCTGGTCCAGGGCGGCGTCGGTTATTTCGGCGGTCACGACCTGCGGGGTGGAGTTCATCACCTGCGGTTCCCTTCGCATGCATGCATTTCGACGGCCGTTGCCGGCCGAATTCCGGGAATCAAAGCACGCTGAGGAGGAGACGGCCAGCCGTCCCTCGACCGTGCACGACGTGGGGCGCAGACCGGCTTCACCGCTATGACCGCGGGGTCACCCGACTGCGCCGGGTTCTTCACAGGACCCGCCGCCCTGGCGGGTGCGGGACTGTTGACGCCACGGACGCGAGGGGCGGCGAGGCCCTGATACGGCCTCCCGGCGGGCGGGTGTGGACATTTGCCGGAGGTTTGGGTGCGTGGGCCCCGGGCCGTGGGTCCCGACCGGCCCGGCGGCCGGGACCCACGGCTTCGGTCAGCGGCCTGACTACTTGTCCGGGCACTCCTTCCACGCCAGGTGGTACACCGTGCTGATGTCGCCGTCCGTCGAGTCCATGGTCATGAAGCTGACCTTGCTCGGCGAGGACGAGCCGAGGTTCACTCTCAGTTCGGTGTTGATGTTGAAGTTGCGCTGCACTCCACAGGGCGCCCAGACCATCTGGGCCCAGTCGGTGCTGTCGGTGGCCTGCCAGTTGTCGTTGAGGGGGCCGCTGAAGGGGTGGTTGCGGAACTGTGTCTGCGGGGAGCCCTGGAAGTAGTACGAGGCTCGCTGGATGGCGCTGGCGCCGGGCTGGAGGGCGGCGAAGCCGCGGTAGTCGGCGCTGGCGATGGCGTACGTGAAGCCCTGCGGGACGTGCACGACCAGGTTGAGCTGGCAGTTCTTGCGGAAGTCCGTGGGATCCGCGTTGCCGCCGACCTTGGCGAGGTAGTCGCTGTAGGTCACGGTGAAGGCGGTGTTGTCCTCGGACACGGCGACGGCGGTGGTGCCCTGGGGGCAGCCGGAGCCGTTGACCGTGGCGACCTTGATGACGATCTTGTCCGGCGGCGGGTCTTCGAACGCGGGGGCCGCCTGTGCGGGCAACGCCCCGGTGAGCAGGGCGGCCAGCGCGCCTCCGCTCAGCAGCAGGCGCAGGAGTCCACGTGCCATGGAGCTCTCCTCGGGTTGGGGGGTGGCTGCGCCCCCGACCCCTTCAACATCGTTGAAGCTTTGAAGAATCCGTGAGGTTTCTGTGAAGGTCGGAGGCGTTCGCATCGTAGGGAGCCGTATGAGGGTCGGCCAGGGTGAAGTCCAGCCATTTACAAGCGAGTTGAACAGACGGTGGTCGAGGGCGTCGCGCCGCCGGCCGTCCCGGTCGTTCCCGGTTGAACTACGGTCGCTGTAGCACATGACGCGAACACATCGGGCCGCGTAGGCTCGAACGGCCTGCCGATCGGCGGCGGAACAGGGGGTGCGATGGACATCGCGGGCGCGCGCGAGAGGGCGGCCCGGGTCGCTTCGACGCTACGGCTGCGGCGCTCCCGACGTGCCTCGGGCATGCGCGACCTGGCCTGCGATCTGAGCGCCGCCCTGCGCGCCAGACCCACACCCCCGGCCGACGTACGCGAGGTGTGCCACGCGCTGTGCGAGGAGATGAGCACGCTGCGCGGGGGGCGGCCCGTCGAGCTGCGCTTCGAGCGGTTTCCGGACGAACTCGAAGTGACCGGACTGTGGGTGGAGTTCCAGGACTTCGACCTGGTCATCGTCGAGGAACGGGCCGAGGAGGTGCAGCAACTGGTCATCCTCGGCCATGAGTTGTGGCATCTGCACGCCGGGCACGGACACCATCACACCGACGGCGCGGTGGCGGCGCACGCTCTCGCCGGTACGCCCGGCTGGAAGGGCATCGCCGTCGCGGTGGCCGCTCGCAACGGCTCGCGGGAGCGGGACGAGGCCGAGGCCGAGGACTTCGGCCACCGGCTGGCCGCCGCCTTCCGGCCGCTGCTGTCGGGCGGGGCCGCCGGTGCGGACGAGCCGCTGGCTCCGGTGCAGCGGTCCCTGGGCTACCGCGGAGCGCGAAGAGGTGCGGCACCATGACGGCGCTCGCGCTGACCCCGGTCGGGTTCGTCAACGAGTTCTACCCGAACTTCTGGTGGATCCCGGCCGGGATCCTGGCCGCCGCCCTCGCCATCAAGCTGCCCAGCATCATCCGGCTCTGGAAGGACCCGCTGCTGCGCGCGGTCGGCGGACTGCTGCTGCTCGCCTGCGCGGTGTTCGTGTTCGTGGCGCCGTCGACGATCGCCCGGGTCAACCGGCTCACGGGGATCACCAACTTCTCCGCGCCCTGGGTGTACTCCCTGCTCACCGCGTTCTGCGCGTCCTGTCTGCTGCTGATCATCACCTGGCGCAACGGCCTGTCCGACCGCTCCGCCCGCACCCGCCGCGCCATGCGTGGCGTCATCGCCGTCTACTCCGGCGTGATCGTCGCCCTGTGGGTGCTGTTCGCGCTCGCGGACGTACCCGAGGAGCGGCTGCGGGACATCGACACGTACTACGCCAACGCCCCGTACATGCGCGAACTGATCCTGCTCTATCTCCTCGCGCACACCACGGCCGCCCTGGTCACCAACTGGCTGATCTGGAACTGGATCCGCACCGACGGACTCGACGCCTGGCTGCGCTGGGGACTGAAATGCCTCGGCTTCGGCTACACGCTGCAGCTGGTCTTCGACGCCGCCAAGCTGACCGCCGTCGCGGCCCGTTGGGCCGGCCGGAACCTCGACTGGCTGAGCACGGCCGTCGCGCCGCCCCTCGCCTGTCTGTCCGCGGTACTGATCGCGGTGGGCTTCATCCTTCCGCATGCGGGCCAGTACCTGCACGACCGCTGGCGCGTCCGGCTGGCCCGCCATGAACTGCGTCCGCTGTACCTGCTGATGAAGCGCGTCAACGGCGGCGGTGTCCCCTTCGTCCTGCGGGCCGGCCCGGAGCTGCGGCTGATCCGCCGGGAGACGTTCATCCGCGATGTGCTGCTGCCGCTCGCCCGGTTCATCGACGAGGAACGGCGCGGCAAGCTCCACGACGCCGCGATCACCCTCGGTTTCACGCCGGACCGCGCTAAGGCACTCGCCGCGGCGATGGCGATCCTGGACGCCGTCGACGCACGGGGCGAGGCACCGGAGCGCGACGGCGCGGGCGAACCCGACACCACGGATCTGCTGCGCGAGATCGGTGCCGTGTCCCGGGCCCTGCGCTGCGCCGACGAGATGAGGGCGGTACGCGCCCGGGCGGCGGCCGAGGCGGACGTGCCCGTCGTCGGCTGACGGCCTTCGCCGCCCCGGCCTGAGCGCGCCCCGTTCCGCCCGGTCCGGTTTCAGCCATCCCTGGCCGAGCCCGGCCGGCTCAGGTGGCTGAAGCGACATGGGACTTGGCATATTGCACGGGTTCGAACGTCCAGCAGCCACGGGGAGAACCGTGCGTACGAACAGGGAGATGCGTCGTCTCGCCGACGCCCTCATCGGCCCCATCCGGGTGCCGGTCCCTGCCGACCCCGAGGCCCTGTTCCAGGCAGTCGTGGACTCGGCCGTCCAGTGGCGGGGACGCCCGATCGTCGTCCACCGCGCGGTGTTCCCGCCACACACGGCCAGCGGGCTGTGGCTGGAACGCGAGCGCCATGACGACGTCGTCGTGGACGAGCGGGCCGCCGTCTGGCACCAGATCGTCATCTTCTGCCATGAGGTCTGGCACATGCACCGGCAGTGCGCCGACGGGACCGGTGGACGGACCGCCGCGCGCACCGATTTCTCGCTGGCCGACGAGCAGGAGGCAGACCGGTTCGGCATGCTCATGGGCCGTCGGCTGCGCACCTGGCTGGAGGCGTCCGAGGACTCGGTGTTCGCGGCCGGACAGGGCGACGCCCATGACATCGCCGGGCGCATCGGAGCCGCGCTCAACTACCGCGGGACCAGGCGATGAACGACCTGATCGGCTACGTCAGCTGCGCCGTGCTGTGGCTCGGCCTGGTGGTGAAGGCACCCGACCTCGTCCGGCATCGGCACGACCCCTATCTGCGGGCCATCTGCGCGGTGCTGGGCCTGGCCGGCCTGTGCTTCTTCCTCGGCGCCCCGCCCACGGTCGGCGCCGTCAACCGCGTCGGCGGCATCGCCAACCTGGCCGCGCCGCTGACGTACGCGGCGATCACCGCGTACAGCGCCGCCTCCCAGATCCTGGTCGTCCTGTGGCGCGGCGGACCGGGTGTGCGTCGCACCGCCCGCCGCTGGGTGCTCGGCTACACCGCCGTGGTCCTCGGCATCGCGACGGCGTTCGTCCTGGGCGAGGCGCCCGTGGAGCGCCGTACGGACCTGGACACCTACTACGCGAACACGCCCTACCTGCGCGAGATGATCGTGCTCTATCTGTGCGCGCATCTCACCGCCGCCACCGGCACCGCGGTCTCCGCGCTGCGCTGGGCCCGCGAGGTGCGCGGCTGCCTGCGCGCGGGGCTGATCACCCTGGGCTGCGGCGCCCTGTGCGGCAGCGGGTACAGCGCGGCCAAGCTCCTCGCCGTGGCCGCCCGCTGGTCCGGGCACGACTGGCCGGTGCTCGGCTCGGACGTGGCCCGGTCGGCGGCCGGGCTGGGCGCGCTGCTGACGGTCACGGGCGTCCTGACCCCGCTGGCCGGGGCCCGGATGGCCGAATGGCGGCGGGCCCGGCGGACGTACGCCCGCCTCGCGCCCCTGGAGCGGGAGCTGGACGACGTCCTCGTCCGGCGCTCGCTGCGCCTGCCCCGGCCCCGCTGGTCCTCCCCCGCCGCCCGGCTGGTCTGGCGCCAGACCAGCATCCACAACGCCCTCAGCCATCTCGACGCCTACGTCGACCGGCAGTTGTACGACGAGACGCTGAAGGCCGCGCGGCGCGCGCCGGGCGGGTCGGAGCAGGCGACGGCGACCGCCTGGGCCACGGTCATCGCTGCGGCGGCGCGGGGCGGGACCCCGGCCGCCTCGCGTGCTGCGCCGGCCGGTGAGTCGGAGTGGTTCCGGGAGCGGGCGCCCGGACCGGAGGCCCTCGTGCGGATCGCGGACGCCCTGGCCACCTCGCCGCTCGTCCGGCGGGCCACCTCGCCGCTCGTCCGGCAGGCCACCGGCGCGGACGCCATCACCGCGAGCACCACCCGGGCGCCGGAACGGAGTTCCGCCGTATGAGTCTCGTCGTCTATCTGGCGGCCGGAGTGCTCGCGCTGTCCGCCCTCGTGCTGCTGCGCCGACCGCGGATGACCGCCGGGAAACCGTCGGCCCTACGCAACCCGCTCACGGTGTCCACCATCGTGGCGATCACCCTCGGAGCCGTGGTGTTCGTCTGCTCGGCGCCGATGACCCTGGCCGCCGTCAACGACCTCACCGGCATCCCCAACTTCGGTGCCCCGCTGACCTACGGGCTGCTCTCCGCGTACAGCTGCTCCCTGCTGATCCTGCTGATCCACTGGCGGGGCGGGCCGCGCGAGCGGGTACGGCGGCTGGTGCTGCGCAGCCTCGCGGTGTACGTACCGCTGATCGTGGCCATCGTCGTACTGTTCGCACTGGCGGACGCGCGGGTGGAGCGGCTGACCGACCTCGACACCTACTACGCCGACACGCCCGGCATGCGCGAGATGATCGTGCTCTATCTCCTCGGACACAGCGCGGTCATGGTCGCGTTGGCCGTGGTGTGCGTGCGCTGGGCCCGGGAGGTCGACGGGCTGCTGCGGACCGGGCTGCGGCTGATCCTGGTGGGCGCGCTGCTGGACGTGGTCGGGTTCCAGCTGACCAAGTACACGGCCGTGGTGGCGCGTTGGGCGGGGCACGACCTGGACTTCCTCTCCACGAAGATCGCACCGCCGATGGCCGCGCTGGCCGCGCTGATCTGGTCCTCCGGCTTCGTCCTGCCGAGGCTGCTGCCTGCGGCCGTGGGCCACTGGCGCGGCCTGCGCGACTACCGGAAGCTGGCCCCCCTGTGGCTGCGGGTGAAATTCGCGTCCACGGCTCCCAAGCCGCCCGCCCTCTGGTGGCAGCTGCCCGAAGAGCGCCTGCACTGGCGGGAAGTGGCCATCCATGACGCCCTGTTGGCGCTGGCACCGTACTTCGACGACCGAGTGCGCGAACGGGCCCTGTCGGCCGCCCTCGACGACGGCCGCTCCGCGCACGAGGCACGGGTGGCCGCGGAGGCCGCCATGCTCGCCGCCGCGGCCCGCCGCGCACGGGCACACGAGGAGCCACTGGGCACCCCGAGCACCTATCGCCTGCACGCCACGGAGGTGGCCGGCGCCGGCGGCCTCGTGGAACTGGCACAGGCACTGACCGCCCCACGCACGACGCCATGACGGCCGTCGGCGGCCCGCGGGCATTCAGTGCCTGGTCCGGGGGCCGCGAACGCGGGCCGTGAAGGTACGGTGAGAGCCGGCCGGCTGTGCTGCGGGGGGCCATGCGGTTGGGAGCGCTCACACTCGCGGACCGGCGTGGTCGGCGTCCTTCACCACTGAACGGCCTTGCTGTGGCCGGAAGTTGGGGACGACTTGGCGGGTGGGGAGCCTTCATGGCTGAGTGCGAGGAGTGGCATGTCGCGTAGAGCTGTCGTCATCGGTGCCGGCTTGGCCGGCATGCTGGCCGCGGCGGCCTTGTCCGGCGCCGCGGACGAAGTGGTCGTACTCGACCGCGACGAGCTGCCCGACGGGCCCGAGCACCGCAAGGGCCTGCCGCAGGGACGCCACGCGCACCTCCTCATGGCCGGCGGGCTGGCCGCGATGGAGGACCTGGTGCCCGGGGTGAGCATGCGCAAGCATCTGCTCGCCGCCGGCGCGCACGAGATATCGCTCGGCTCGGGCATGGTCGCCCTCACCCCGGAGGGCTGGCTACGCCGCTGGCGCCGTCCGGGACCGCAGATGTTGACCTGCACCCGGGCGCTGCTCGACTGGGCGATACGGGACGCGGTGCTCACCCACACCGGTGTGCAGGTGCGCCGGGCGCAGGCGCTGGAACCGACCGGGTCGCGGCAACGAGTCACGGGCGTACGCCTCTCCACCGCCGCCGGGGACGAGGAGCTGGCGGCCGACCTCGTGGTCGACGCGAGCGGACGCGGCTCCCGGATCGGCACCTGGCTGACGGCGCTGGGGGTGTCGGACGTCCGGGAGAAGACGGTGGACGCCGGTCTGGTGAACGCCACCCGTCTCTACCGGACCCCCACGGGTGCCGGACGTTTCCCCCTGACCATGGTGCAGGCCAACCCTTATCTGGGCCGCCCCGGCCGCAGCGCGATGGTGCTGCCCATCGAGGGCGACCGCTGGATGGTGAGCCTCGCCGGCACCCGGGGCGGTGGCGAGCCGCCGTCCGACCCGGACGACTTCCTGCGGTACACCCTGGACCTGCCCGACCCCATCGTGGGCCGGCTGATCTCCGGTGCCGAGCCGCTCACCGACGTCCATGTCAGCCGCAGCACCAGCAACCACCGGCGGTATCTGGAGAAGACCCGCCACTGGCCCGAGGGCCTCGTCGTCCTCGGCGACGCCCTCGCCACCTTCAACCCGGCCTACGGGCAGGGCATGTCGGTGGCGGCGCTGGGCGCCCAGGTGCTGAGCCGTGAGCTGCGGCAGGGGGGCCTCGGCGGGCCCGGGCTCGCCCGGCGTGTGCAGCGCGGGGCCGCCAGATCGGTGGAGGCGGCGTGGACGATGGCACTGAGTCAGGACGTCTGGTTCCCCGGCACCCGGGGCGGCTCACCCCGGGTCGCTGACCGCCTGGTCACCGCCTACACCCGCCGCATGATCCGCACGGCCACCGGCTCGTACACCGCGGCGTCGGCGGTGTGGGACGTGACGAGCATGACCACGAGCCCGACACGGCTGCTACGGCCCTCGACGGTACTGGCGACACTGAGCGGCCCACCACTGCCGACCGCGCTGGGGGCACCGCTGACGCGGGAGGAGCGGGACATCCTGCACGGGTTGGACCGCACGCGCGTCTGAGGGCGGGGCACCTGGATCGAGGGCGCGGGAACCGGACCGAAGCGCGGGACCGGGGTCTGAGGGCGGGACCCGGTTTCGAGGCGCGGGGCCCGAACTTGAGGGCGGGGCCCGCCGACGCGGCCACCCAAGCACCGGGACCGGCTGGGGATTTGAGGGCGCCGCCCGGCGACGCGGCCAGCCCCAACTCACCGAGCCCGGGTGGGCGGCGGCGACCGGGGCGGCGCGGAGCGGGCGGCACGCGAGACGGCGAGTACACGCGGCACGGAAAGAGCGACGCTCGGGACGGCGAGAACACGCGGCACGCACCGGCGCCACGCGGGACGGCACGGAATGGGCGAGAGTCGGGACGGGGAGAACGCGCGGCAACGAACCGGCAGCACGCGGAGCGACACGGAACCCGCGGCACGCGAAACGGCGAGATACCGGCCGCACCCGGAACGGCCCACCACCCCTGACGGAACCCTCCGGCCCACCAGTGGCCGGGGGCGTCAGCCCTTGAATGCCGGCTGGGCCAGCCCTTCGCCCGCCCCCGGTACCACGAGCAACGCCCCCGCCAGCGGATGCGGCGAGGTGAGTCCCGCGCGGGCCGTCGTGATGTACAGGTCCCTCAGACCGGGTCCGCCGAAGGCGCACGCCGTCACCCGGGGCACCGGAAGCGTGACGACCCGGTCCAGCTCGCCGGCCGGCGTGTAGCGGCGTACGGCCGCGCCGTCCCACAGGGCCACCCACACACAGCCCTCGGCGTCGACGGTGAGACCGTCGGGGAACCCGGCGCCCTCCTCGATCTCCACCAACGGGCGCCGGTTCACGGCGCGTCCGTCCGCGAAGTCGAAGACGTCGACGCGGCGGGTGGGCGAGTCGACGTAGTACATCCGCTGCCCGTCCGGGCTCCAGCCCGTGCCGTTGCTCACCGCCACGTCGTCGAGGATCACCTCGGCCGAGCCGTCACCGGTGTGCCGGGACAGGGTGCCGCCGCCCGGCGCCTCGTCGTAGCGCATAGTGCCGGCCCACAGGGAGCCGTCGGGAGCGACGGCCGCGTCGTTGGCGCGGCGGCCGGGGACGGGGTCGTGGTGCAGCCAGCGGAAGGAGTGGTCCGGGTCCAGCAGGCCCACGCCGTCCCGGAGGTTGAGGACGAGGCCGCCGCCGGCGCGGGGTTTGACGGCGCCGATGTGCTGGTGGGCGGTACGGACCGAACGGCGGCCGGAGACGGGGTCGTAGCCGTGGATCCGGGAGCGCAGGATGTCGATCCAGATCAGCCGGCCGCTGTCCGGGTCCCAGGTCGGCCCCTCGCCGAGTGCCGCCTCCGCCCGCACCGCGACGTCGTACGCCGACGCTGTCATACGACGCTCCGGTGCCCGAGCCGCTCCGACAGCTCGGCGGCGCCCTTGGCGGCGAGTTGCTCCAGCTCGGCGCGGCGGTCGTCGCTCCAGCGGATCATGGGGACGGAGATGGAGAGCGCGGCGACGACCTGCCCGGCACGGTCCCGCACCGGTGCGGCCACGCACGACACGTCAGGGTTGGACTCCCGGCTCTCGACGGCGATCCCCCGCTCGCGGATCTCGGCGAGGGCCTCGCGCAGGGCCCCGGGGTCGGTGATGCTGTTCGGTGTCATGGCGACGAGCTCGGCCCCGTCGGGGATGCGTGAGACGAGTTCGGGCTCGGGGAGGGAGGCGAGCAGCATCTTGCCGACGGAGGTGCAGTGCGCGGGCAGCCGCCGCCCGGCGGCGGACACCATGCGCACGGCGTGCGTCGAGTCCACCTTGGCGATGTAGATGACGTCGGTGCCCTCCAGGATCGCCACGTGCACGGTCTCGTCGCAGGTCTCGGCGACGGACCGGGCGACCTGCTGCCCCTCGGCCGCGAGATCGAGCTGCTCGGCGTACCGGCTGCCGAGCTGGTAGGGCCGCACACCGAGCCGATACCGTCCCGGCTGGCCGGGCACCTGCACGATGTACGACCGCGCGGCGAGCGTGGTGACCAGCTCGTGCACGGTGGTGCGCGGCAGCTGGAGCTTGCGCACGATGTCGGGGGCGGAGAGCGTGCCGTCCCCGTCGAGGAAGAGCTCGAGGATGTCGAGAGCCCGTGTCACGGCAGGTACGAGGCGTCCCACGTCCGGCTCCCTCCCTTGGGTGTCGATGGTCGATGACGCTTGGGGTGTGGATGAGGCTTGGGTACCGACGCGGCTGCGTTCGAAATTTCAACAGCCGATCGGCATAGCGAACATAGGCTACTCAAGCTTCGTTTCCCCGGGCAATGGCCGTGCGCGGACCGGCTCGAAACCCTCCGCGGGCGGGTGTGCGGGACGCCGCCGACTCGTGTGGGGCAGGTCACGCCCTGCCGTGGCGGCCGACCCGAGGCGCCGTCGTTGCCCGGGTCATCCGGAGGATCGCGGCTCGCTCCGGCGCCAGGTGAGGGTGACGGTGAAGTTGGCCGTGGCGCCGGCAGCGGCGATGAAGGCACCCGCCTGGGTGTGCATGTTGAGACCGAACTCCACCTGGATCTCGTCGGGGGACTGCGCAGCCGACTGGAGACGGGAAACTATGGCCCGCATGGCGGGCTGCACACGCTGTACGGCGTCTTCGAAGGTCTGCTGTGCCCGCTCGGCGATCGCGGGTCCGTTTATCCCACGGGTCACGGTTCCGACCGACTGATCACTGACCTCGACCAGTACGGCGCCGCCGTCCGAGACAGGGAATTCAACGAGTCGCCCCATGGACTCTTCTCCTTTGTCCAGTCACGGTGCCGGTCACTGGAACGGCCACACTTTGACGGATTCAGAGGTGCCCGTCGCCACATAGTCGCCGTCCGGGCTGAAGATCACTGACAGCACCGGGTGTTCGTGCTCCACCACAAAGACCAGTTCGAAGTCACCGACACTCCATACGCGTGCCACATAATCTTCGCCACCGGCGGCCACAAAAGCGCCGTCCGCCGAGAAGGCGACTGCGCCGACGGGGTATTCGTGGACTATCTCACCGATCTCTTCGACGGGACCTCTGATGTCCCAGAGGCGCACCACGCCGTCTTCGCCCGCGGTGGCGAGATGTATACCATCCGGACTGAATGCCACCGAATTCAAGAACCCCCGGTGATCTTCAAAGAGTTCCCTGCCGGTGTTTGTATCCCAGATCCATAGACCACCTTGGTCGGCGACAGCCAGGCGCCTGCCGCTCGAGCTGTAGGAAACGGACGTGACCGACCGTTGGCGATGCTGGAACACCTGCTTTCCCGTCTCGGCATCCCAGATACAGGCGTAGCCGTACAGTCCGGTGGCGAGCCTAGTACCGTCCGGACTGAAAGCCGCCGAGGCCATCACCGCGGGGAAGCGGATCTGGAGAATTTTTTCGCCGGTCTGCGTGTCCCATATCCGGCAGCCCTGCCGGAAGTTTCCGACGAAGCGTGTACCGTCCGGACTGAAAGCCACGGCGTAGGGGCCCCACTTGTCCCCGGCTTTCACCTCCAATTGTTCCTCGGCATTGATGTCGTAAATACGGATCCGCGCGTCGGAGCGCACATTGACAGCCATGACCTGCCATTTCGGGTTCCATGCAATGGCTCCGCAGGGGGCAGCCAGGTCGGTCACTCCGGTCGGGCGCCTCGGCGAGCTCCCTTCGGCGGCAGCGGCTTGCTCGCTGATCCTCTGTTGCTCGACGCAAACCTCGCGACGGTGAACGCTGTCCCTGTAGCCTTCCCCGCCGTCGATGAGCGCGTCATAGATCTGGATCGCGGTGGACCAGTTCCCCGCCTCCTCGGCCACCAGGGCCTTGACGTACCACCGTTGCAGCTCGTCTGCTTGCTGCGCTGCCGTCACCGCCTGGCGAGCGTACGTCGCCAGCCCGTCCGGATCGGCAGCACTCCGGTCCAGTCCGCTGATTTCCTCACTGACGTCGACGACTTGCTGCCACCGACCCGCATCCGCATGACTGCGCAATTCCTGTTGGAGATAGGCGATGCGTCCGCGACGGCGACAGACTTCGGACCGTGCGGCGACGTCTCGGTATCCGGGTTCCCAACCGTCGATGCGCCCGTAGTTGATGACCGCGGTGGTCCAGTCCTCGACCTCCTCGGCTGCCCGGGCCAGGGTGTACAGGTCCTCCAGTCCGGCCGCGCGCTGCTCCTCTTTCACCGCCTGCCGGGCCCGCATGGCCAGCCCGTCCGGATCGGCGGCGTCCTGGTCGAACTCGCTGATCTCCTCACTGACGGCGAGGACTTCCTTCCACCGGCCCGCGTCCGCATGCTCGCGCAACGTCACCTGAAGATCAGCGACACGCCGCCGCACACGACACGACTCACCCCGCTCACCGGCATCCCGATACCCCGGCTCCAGCCCCACAACCCGCTCGAAACACTCGACCGCCGCCCCCCAGTCCCCCACCCCCTCAGCAGCCAGACCCTGCTCATACCAACGCCCCAGCTCCGCTGCCCGCTCCGCCTCCTCGACCTCCCGCCGAGCACGCGTGACCAACCCGTCCGGATCGGCGGCCTCCTGGTCGAACTCGCTGATCTCCTCACTGACGGCGAGGACTTCCTTCCACCGGCCCGCGTCCGCATGCTCGCGCAACGTCACCTGAAGATCAGCGACACGCCGCCGCACACGACACGACTCACCCCGCTCACCGGCATCCCGATACCCCGGCTCCAGCCCCACAACCCGCTCGAAACACTCGACCGCCGCCCCCCAGTCCCCCACCCCCTCAGCAGCCAGACCCTGCTCATACCAACGCCCCAGCTCCGCTGCCCGCTCCGCCTCCTCGACCTCCCGCCGAGCACGCGTGACCAACCCGTCCGGATCGGCGGCGTCGTGATCCAGCTCTTCGATCTCCTCGCCGACCTCCAGCACGGCCTGCCACCGGCCCGCGTCCGCATGGATGCGCAATTCCTCCTGGAGATCAGCGATGTTCCGCCGCTCGCGGCAGAACGCGTTCCGGGCGGCGGCTTCCCCGTAGTCCGGCTCCCTCCGCAGGACCTGCTCGTAGCTGTCGATCGCGGCGGACCAGTCCTGCGCTTCCTCGGCCTGCATCGCTCGGCCGTAGAGCTCGACGAGCTGCTGCCGGCCGACAGCCTTCTCGCGGAGCGCGGCAACGTCGGCGTTCTTCGGGTCGAGGACGAGCAGGTCGTCGAGCAGTTGCACGGCTTCGCCGGGACGGCCCATACGCAACTCCGCTCTGGCGAGGGCGTAAAGAGCGCGCAGCCTGTCGCGTTCGCCGGGGTCCACGGCTCGTTGCTGCGAAGGTGCGCGTTCGGGCGCCTCAGGTCGGCGCGGCGGGGCCGTCAAGGTGAAAAGGCTCGTCGCCTCGCCACGGACGTACAGCACCGGAGTGATCCACTCCAGAGATTTACCGGCACCGAGGATGGCGATGCGCCCGCTTCGCACGGCGTCGTCCACTCGACGGCCATGAGCCAGTGCGGTGTAGAAGCCCTGGGCAAAGCGCACGGAAGCGGCGTCGCTGACCGCGAACTGCATGGCCGCCACCGCGCTGACTCCGTCGCGTACGAGGGCCGCGCCCACGCCGGAGAACCTGTCGTCCGGCGAGCCCTGGGCGGACGAGCAAGAGTTCAGCACGACCAGGCGCAGGGGCGGTCGCGCCTCTCTCAACAGGTCCACCAGAAAGGACGCTTCCACCAAATGCTGCCCCGCGTCCCCGCCGTCGCCCTCCAGTGCGAGCTGGCCCTCCTTGGAGACATGGTCGTAACACCCGTGCCCGATGAAGTGGAGCACGTGCCAGGTGCCGCTCAGGAGCTGGGACTGCAGACTCTCCCAGCTCGCGTGCGTCAGCCAGACCAGCTCCACCTCCCCCGCGTCGATCTGGGGGGCCAGGGCCCGCTCCAGCCGCCGGCATTCGGCATCGGTGTCCAATTGGGGGAGCCCACGCGGAGCGGCGATCGCCACCAGGATCCGCAGCGGCAGCTCCACGGGCTGGGGCCTGGGCGTGGCCGAAGCCGGAAGATGCCGGATGATCGGCCACTGCCGGCACAAATAGGCCCCGTCGTGCGCGTCGAAGAGCGCCTCCCAGGGGAGCAGGTCCAGACTCGGCGCATCCGCGTCCATCCGCAGCACGATCTGCAGCCGCTCCTGCCGCTCCCGTGCCACTCCGAGGCTCGCCTGGTAGGTCCCGGAGATCGGGCCGGTGAACAGCGCGCCGAACAGCCGGCCGCCCACGTCCTGCATGGCCTGCTCGCTCAGTGGCACCACCCGGCGAGCCGCAGCCGCGGAGGCGAGGACCTTGACCTCCAGGTCGGTCCGCTGCGCGAGCAACTCCTCGACATCAAGCCTCGTCGATACGGTGGGCTCCCCGCCCGCGGCGGCCTTCAGCACCCGGACCTCGTACTCGCCGTCGTCCGGGTGAAGGGGGCTGATCTGCAGTTCCAGGACGGTGGTCATCGCCACCCCGTTCCCGGTCAACCCGCATGACCTCGCGGGCCTTCCGCGTATCCCTCGTGGAGGGGACCGGCCGGTTTGGCTACACCTCCATGATGATCCCAGGTCAACGCGCTCGCACGTTGTCCGAGCCGGGCCGAGCGAGGCTCCCGACGCCCGCGAACCACAGCGGGCCCGCCGGCACGCCGGTCCCGCACTACCGTTCCCCGACCCTCCGGTACGTCACGTCGAAGTCCACCGTCCACCCCTCACCGTCGGGCGACCGCTCCCACCGGCCCTCGATCGTGTTGCCGTCGGGGCTCACGGTGGCGGTGAGGCGTTGGTGGAAGCCGGGGGCCGCGCGCCACTGGCGCCAGGTGCGGTCGGTCATGGTGGCGCGGTAGGTGCGGGCGACGCCGCGGCCATCGGCGTAGAGGACGGTGTACTCCTCGGCGGTGTCGTCGTAGCCGGTCAGGGCGACGGTGGGGAAGGGGGCGTGGGCGGCCCACTCGCCCGGGAGGGAGGTCCCGGGGGCGACGTCGGCGCGCTGGGCGAGGAAGGCGCCGCCCTCCAGCCAGGCGAACTCCGTCCGGATGGGGCCGACGGTCCGGTCGGCGGCCCACAGGTCCCACTCGCCGGCGAAGGGGTCGAGGCGGCGCAGGGCGGGGTGGGGGGTGGGTTGGCGCATCGGAGGTCCTCCGGTCGGAAGCGGCGGGGTGGCGCCGGGTACGCCGAGCTCAGTATGCGCGGTTACTCCCGCCGTCAGACGCGCTCGCCGCCCCGGAACGGCACGGTGTCGTTCATGACTTCCACGTCGCCCGCCGCACCCACGTCCTCCGTCTCCCCCGGGTCCGCCACGCCCGGCCGGAAGCTGCGTCGGCCCACCCGGCGGGCCTGGCTCGTCGTGCACGTCGTCGCCTCGGCGGGCTGGCTCGGGCTCACGCTCGGGCTGCTGGCGCTCGCCCTCGCCGCGGCCACGACCGGGTCCGCGGTGACCGTCGAGACGTCGGTGCGGGCCATGAAGCTGTTCGCGGACTGGCTGGTGCTGCCCGTCGCCTTCCTCACGCTGGTCAGCGGGCTCGTGCTGGCCCTGGGCACGCAGTGGGGGCTGGCGCGGCACCGGTGGGTCTGGGTCAAGTTCTGGCTGACCCTCGCGACGATCACCGCCACGGCCTTCGCCCTGCGCCCCGGCCTGGGCGCCACCGTCACCGCCGTCGCGGCGGGCGAGCCGCTGCCCGATGCCGTGGACATCGTGATGGGGCCGATCGTGTCCCTGTCCGCGTATGTCTTCATGACGGTGATCTCGGTCCTCAAACCCTGGGGCCCGACCCGCCGCGGACGCCGCCTGCGCGCCGCCACCCGGGCACCGGCATCCACCGGACCCACCCGCGAGGCCGCCTGAGCCGAGCCGGCCTGATGGGCGGACGCCCACGCCGGGAGGGCAGGCGGCCGACCCTGAAATCCAGACCGTCCCGGCGCCCGGCGTCCCCGCGTCCGACGTCCCCGCATCCCGGGCCCTGACGCACACCAACAGATCCGGCCCCGCACAGCCGCCGCCGATCCGGACGGCACCCCGGGACCGTCCCGGCGCCCGGCATCCCCGCGTCCGACGTCCCCGCGTCCTGGCGCACACCAAGAGGTCCGGCCCTTAAACAGCCGCCGCCGATCCGGACGGCGCACCGGGGACCGTCCCGGCGCCCGGCGTCCCCGCGTCCGACGTCCCCGCATCCCGGGCCCTGACGCACACCAACAGATCCGGCCCCGCACAGCCGCCGCCGATCCGGACCGCACGCCCGAGGCCGGGTGTCCGCAAAGTCCCGCCTGCCCCGCCACGCCTGGCACGCTCCCCCAGGTGGGGCGCCCCCACTCGCCGCACCGGGCGAGAGCCCGAGTACGTGTAGTACGAGGGCCTCCGCCCGGCGCGCGGAGAGCACGCACCGAAGGCCCCGGGGGCCGCCCTCCGCGCGGACGGCAAGGCTTTGCGGACACGGTCTAGCGTCGCGGCTCTCCCAGTTCCCCCCTCAACCGCTGGGCCCGCAGCACCAGTTCCAGTTCGAAGCGTCGGTCCGGGTCGTCCATCTCGTCGCCCCACAGTTCCCGGATCTGACGGAGGCGGTAGCGGACCGTCTGGGGGTGGACGCCCAGGCGGGCCGCCACCTCCGGTGCCCCGCCCCTGGTCTCCAGCCACGCCAGTAACGTCTCGGCCAGCCGCCGGCCGTGTGTGGGGCCGCAGTGCGCCAAGGGTGCCAGGCACCGCAGGGCCAGGTCGTCGATCAGCTCCTCGGGTTGCAGGAGTACCAGCGCCTCGGTGTGCTCCGTGCAGTACAGGACGTCACCGGCGGGCAGCAGCCGCCGTTCCATCAGGCGTACGGCCGCCTCGGCCCAGCGCAGCGACTTCGCCGCGTCGGCCAGCGGGACCGGCGGGCCGATCGCCCCGGACCAGCCGGTCAGCGCCCGGTGCAGCAGCTCGGGGCGGCCGGCGGCGGCCGGTTCGGGGACGACCATGCGCGGCTGCTCGTACTCCATGTCGAGCAGCACTCCCTGCCCGACCGCGGGCGCCATCGCCTCCCGCGCCGGGCGCAGCAGCACGCCCACCGCGACCCGCTCGGGCAGCGGCCAGCCGATCCGGGCCGCCCGTTCGGACAGGGCGTCGCCCGGGTCGCCGCGGTGGTGTTCGGCCAGCAGCAGTTCCATCAGGCGGCGCTGGAGCCGCAGTCGTTCGCCCGCCTGTCGTGCCGCCGCCTCGGCGTAGCCGCGCACCGACTGGTCGACCAGTCCGTCGAGGTACTCGTATCCGGCGTCCACCAGCTCGTACATCGCGGGCGGCGGGATGTCGACGCGCTGGCCGATCTCGGCAAAACGGCGCCAGGCCAGTCGTACGCCCAGCCGGTAGATGGCCTGGAGGGAGTCCAGGGAGCGGCCGTTGAGGCCCTCGCCGCGGCCGAAGTCCTGGAAGACACCGGGCGGGACGGTCGGCCTCCCCTCCGAGGTCTCCAGGTGCTGGACGAAGACCTCGATCGCACGCCGGATGCCGACCAGGGCCATCGGCTCGCCCGACTCGTCGAGGACGACGGGCAGATGGGGGTACTCGCGCTGGATCTCGTGCAGGATCTCCTCGGCGAGAGCGGGTGCGTCCGCCATGGCCAGTTCAGCGAAGCGCCGGACCTGGTAGCGGGGTACGTCCCGCCAGGCCGAGCGGATGGGAGCGGCCGTGGCAGCCGTGGAGCGGGTCGCGGCCACGGTCAACTCCCCTGGCCGGCTTGCTCGTAGGTGATCAAGGGCGTGTTCGGCTGGTCGGGCGTGGCTTCCAGCAGCGCGACCACGCCGAGCGCGGCACCCACCGCGAGTACGGCGGCGAGCGCGACGGTCAGCGTGGCGGCGAGCAGTCTGGACATCGCAGGGTCAGCCTCTCTGTCCGAGATCCCGGAGGTCCCCACCCGGGTGTCGACAGCCTGATCCCGATCCTGCCCGTGCCGTCCAGTCTCGACAAGCAGTGTCAACCCGTCAAGACATTGACACCCCGTCAACGGCAGCCTACGGTTCCCGGCCCAAGAACGGCCAGGCAACGACCGTGCACCGACCGTGCATCGGCCATGAGTCACACACCCAGGAGTGCCGGATGCGCCGTACAGCCTCACCTCTCTCGTTGATTTTGCTCGGCCTCGGCACGTTTTTGCTGGTACTGGCGCCGATGCTCGCCTGGTACGTGGCCCCGCGTGCCGCCGTGAACCCCGTCGACATCGACACCACCGCCGTCTACACCGGCACCGGCAGCGTCTTCGACACCGAGAAGATCAAGACCGTGCCGGACCAGAAGATCACGGTCACCCAGCGGGTGCGCGGCAATGTGGCGGAAAGTGAACGCAGCGGCAACGCCGTCTGGGACGTGATCACCACCGTCGACACCGACAAGTCGCTGCCGGCCGCCGACCCGCACGACGCGCTGGACTACACCCCGCACCGCTGGGTGATGGACCGGAGGACGACCAAGCCGGTGCACTGCTGCGAGGAGTCGCCGTACATCGAAGGCGAGGCCTATCTGAAGTTCCCGTTCGACGTGGAGAAACGCTCCTACCAGTGGTGGGACAACACCGGCGGCACGACGATCACGATGCGCTACGACGGCACCGAGAAGATCCAGGGATACACGGGATACCGGTTCACCGCCACGGTCGCGCCCCGCAAGGTCGGCACCCGGCTCGTCCCCGGCAGCCTCGTCGGCGAGCCGGACCGGCCGCAGGTGCTGGCCGAGGAGTGGTACTCCAACCACGGGCTGAAACTCGTCGTGGATCAGGCCACGGGCCGGGTGGTCTACGCACAGACCGGTCCGCGCCGCACGCTGCGGGCGCCGGGCGGCGAGAAGGACGCGGCGGTGCTGCTGGACAGCGAGAAGATCGCGTTCACCACGGCCACTCAGCGGGAGGCCGTGCGGCAGGCGGAGCGGGACAGCGGTCTGCTGCGCACGGTGGGTGAGACGGCGCCGATCGGGGCGGCCGTGGCGGGATTCGTACTTGCGGCGGTGGGTGCCGTTTTGGTGGTACGAGGGCGTAAGCGGCCGGAATCCGCCGGTACGGTCGAGATGCCCCAGCCCTCGCTCACAATGTGACGTGACGTCAGCTCTAATAAAGCCGGAAATTGTCACGCCGGTGAGTAGCCCTGGCGAACGGCTGGGCGAAAACTGTCCAACCCCACCCGGACACAGCCTGTCCACACCCCACGCACAACGACCGTATGCAGACCAGGACCTTCGAACACCCCACAGGAACCCGAACCCTCCCCTCCCCCACGCCGAGTTCCGCACCCTGAGACGAGTTGGAGCACCCATGCCCCAGCACGTGCCCGCCCCGCTGCACGCCCCGCTCCCCCGGGCGTCGCAGCACCACCCTCCGACTCCTCCCCCACAGCCGCGCCGAATCGTTTTTCTCGCCCATCGAGACCTGGGCAACCGGTCCGCCGGCGGCTCCGAGCTGCTGGTCGACCGGCTCGCCGACGGCCTCACGGAACTCGGCCACCAGGTCACCCTGCTGTGCGGGGGCCCGGCCGCATACCGCGACTACCGGGTCGTGTCTGCAGGTGGCTCGTACGGCCACTATCTGCGCGCCAGATCCGCCTTCGCCCGTCAGGTCGGTGACTGCGATCTGCTGGTCGAGGTCTGCAACGGCATGCCGTACTTCGCGCCGCTGTGGCATCGCGGGCCCACCCTCTGCCTGGTCAACCATGTGCACACCGACCTGTGGCAGATGCGGTTCGGCGGAGCGCTCGCGCCCGCCGCCCGGCTGGGCCGAAGACTGGAGCACTGGGCGCTGACCGGTGCGCAGCAGCGCGGTCTGCTCGTCGCCGTCTCGCCGTCCACGGCCCACGCCCTGCGGGCGATCGGGGTCGAGCGGGAGCGGATCCGGGTCGTGCACAACGGGGTGGAGGAGCCGGGGCCCTTGGGCGACCGGTCCCCCGAGCCGTTGTTCGTGGCCGTCGGGCGGCTCGTGGAGTACAAGCGGATCGATCTGCTGCTGCGGCTCTGGGAGCGGGTGCGGCCGGTCACCGGGGGCCGGCTGGTCATCGTCGGGGACGGGCCGGAACGCGGCCGGCTGGAACAACTCGCCGGTCCGGGCGTCGAGTTCGCCGGTCATGTCTCCGAGGCGGAGAAGCATCGGCTGCTGTGTGCGGCGTGGCTGCTGCTGCATCCCTCGGCGGTCGAGGGGTGGGGGCTCGTCGTCACCGAGGCCGCCACGCGCGAGACGCCGACCGTGGCCTTCGACGTGCCGGGGCTGCGGGATTCCGTCGTGGACGGGGAGACCGGGGTGCTGGCCCGGGGTGAGTCGTCGTTCGCCGCCGCCTGGTGCACGCTGGCGCTGTCCGGGCATCGGCGGGAGCTGATGGGCAAGGCCGCGCGGGACCGGGCCGCACGCTATCGCTGGGACCGCACGGTTCGGCAGTTCCGGGCGGTCGCGGCGGAAGCGGTGCGACGTGGCGTCTGAACGCCGGGACGGTTCGGTCGGCTCGCGCATCACGGCTGGTCGTGGCCGGTCGCGCCCACGCGGCGGCAGCCGCGGATCGGCAACAGCCCCGGGCCCCTTCCAGAGCGCCGCACAGCCTCCGGTCATGAAGGACCCCTCCGTCCGGCGCTCGCTCGCCCTCTTCCGGGCGTTCATGCGGGAGCAGGACGACCCCGAATTCTGCTACGCCCTCCTCGCCCGTGACTCCGTCGATCAGGTCGAGGCCCATGTCGGGCCCCTGGCCGGGCGTACGGTCGTCGATGTCGGGGGTGGCGGCGGCTACTTCACCGAGGAGTTCCGGCGGCGCGGTGCGCTGGCGTATCTCTTCGAACCGGACATGGGCGAGCTCGGTGCGAAGCCGCCCGAAGGGGCCGTCGTCGCGGACGGGTATCTCCTCCCCCTGCGGGACGGCGTCGCGGACGTCACGTTCTCCTCCAATGTGCTGGAGCACGTGGCCGATCCGCAGACCTTCCTCAGTGAGCTCGCCCGGGTGACCCGGCCCGGTGGGCTCATCTATGTGTCGTTCACCAACTGGCTGTCCCCCTGGGGCGGTCATGAGTGGGCCCCCTGGCACTATCTCGGCGCCGAACGGGCCCGCGCCCGCTATCGGCGGCGTACCGGGCGGGCCGCCAAGCACACCCTCGGCGAGAACCTCTTCGCCGTGCACATCGGTACCACCCTGCGGCAGGTCCGCGCCCGTGACGACGTCGAGATCGTCGCCGCGCGCTCCCGCTACTGGCCGTTCCTCGCGCAGAGCATCGTCAAGGTGCCCGGTCTGCGCGAGTTCGCCACCTGGAACCTCCTCCTCATCCTCCGGCGGTGTCCACCATGACGACGACCACGGTCCAGGCTCCTCCCCCGGCGGCGGTGCCCACCCCGGCACCCGCCTCGGGCCCGCCGGACGGGCCGCGCTCGCGGCGCTGGCTGCTGGGGTTCTGGGCCGTGGTGTTCGTGCTGCTCCTCGCGGTGCAGCCCGGGCGGCAGACCTTCGACACCAAGCTGGGTGTGACCGTCGACCCGGGACAATTCCTGGCCGACCTCGGGCAGTTGTGGCAGGACGAGGGCAGCTTCGGCGGGATCCAGAACCAGTACTCGGGTTATCTGTGGCCGATGCTGCCGTTCTACTGGCTGGCCGATGCCGTACGGCTGCCGGTGTGGCTCGCGGAGCGGCTGTGGCTGTCGTTGATCGTGTCGGTGGCCTTCTGGGGTGCCCTGCGGCTGGCCGAGCGGCTTCGGGTGGGGAGCGGGGGCTCGCGGCTGGTGGCGGCCGTCGCCTATGCGTCGTGGCCCGTCTTCACCGTCGTGATCGGGTCCACGTCCGCCGCCGCGCTGCCCGGCGCGTTCCTGCCGTGGGTGCTGTTGCCGCTGACCGACGAGCGGTACGCCGCACGGGTCGCCGCGCTGCGGTCGGCGTTGATCATCCCGTTCATGGGCGGGGTGAACGCGGCCTCGACGCTGGCCTCGCTGCTCCCGGTCGGGCTGTATCTGCTGTCCCGGCCGCCCGGGCCGCGGCAGCGCAAGCTGATCGGCTGGTGGGTGCCGGGCGTGATCCTGGCGACCGCCTGGTGGGTGATCCCGCTGCTGCTGCTCGGCACCTACGGTGAGAACTTCCTTCCCTACGTGGAGAGTTCACAGACCACCACCGACACCATGGCGGCGACGGAGGCGCTGCGCGGGGCCGGGAACTGGGTCGCCTATCTGCACTTCGGGGAAGCATGGCTGCCGGCCGGCTGGGCCGTCGCGTCGTCCGTCGTCGTGATCGTCTGCTCGGCGCTGGCGGCCGGGCTCGGGCTCGCCGGGCTGGCCCGGCGGGACATGCCGGAGCGGCGGTGGCTGGTGCTGACCGTGGTGACGGTGGCGCTGATCCTGCTCGCCGGGTACGGCGGCGCGTTCGGGGCGCCCTTCCACGGGATCGTGCAGGACTGGCTGGACGGCGGGCTCGTGCCCTTCCGGAACATCTACAAGTTCCAGACGGGGCTCGCCCTCGCGCTGGTGCTGGGCCTCGCCCATCTGGTGGGCGTGGCGGCACAGGCGCGGGGGGCGCGGCCGGTGCGGGGGCGGCGGTTCGCGCCGCTGATCGCGGCCGTGCTGGTGCTGCCGGGACTGATGTGGCCGTACCTCAACGGCTCGATCCTCAACCCCGGTTCCTTCACGGAGATCCCCAAGTACTGGCAGGCCACGGCCGACTGGATGAAGAAGTACTCCCCCGACGCCCGCGCCCTCGTCGTCCCGGCGACCGCCCACGGCATCTACACCTGGGGCTCCACCATCGACCAGCCCCTGGACGTCGTCGCCGACTCCCGCTGGGCCCAGCGCGACTACGTCCCCTTCGGCACACCCGGCAACCGGCGCGCCATGGACGCCGTCGAGCAGGCGCTGCTGAGCGGGGGGCAGGTGCCGGGGCTGGCCGACTATCTGAGCCGGGCGGGCATCCATTACGTCGTCGTCCGCAATGACCTCGATCCCGACCAGGTCGGCTACATCCCCACCACGACCGTGAAGCGGACCCTCGAACAGTCGGGGTACGAGCGGGTGACGGGCCTCGGGCCGCACATGACCGGCGGGACGATCGCGCCGGGCACCCCGCTCCAGGTGGAGGGGCTGTATCCACGGCAGCGGGCGGTGGAGATCTACCAGCCGGCCGGCACCGGGGTGCCGCGTCCGCACCAGGCCGGACTGCACCCGGTCGCCGACACGGCCGTGGTGTCCGGCGGGCCGGAAGCTCTGCTGCCGCTCGCCGCACGACTGCGCGGCCGGGCGAGCGTGCTGACCGGCGACAACCACCCGGGGCTCGGCTCGCCGCCGGTGCAGGTGGTCGGGGACGGGCTGCGGCGGGCGGACACGCGGTTCGGGCTCGTCAACGCCAACACGTCGTACACGTACACGCGAGACGAGCGCAACCCGGCCGGCGCCGCCCAGGACGCCGGGGAGCAACCGCACCAGATCCTCCCGACCACGGGTGCCGGGCACCAGACGGTGGCCGAGCTGCGCGGGGCGCGGTCGGTGACGGCGTCCTCGTACGGCAGCTGGCTCTTCCATCTCCCGCAGTTCGATCCGGTGAACGCCTTCGACGGCAACCCGGACACGGCGTGGACCGAGGGTTCGGAGGGGTCGCCGGCCGGGGAGTGGCTGCGGATCGGCTTCGCGGGCGGCTCGTACGACATGCCGTCGTCGTTCAAGGTCGTTCCGCTGCCGCAGGAGGGTGTGCGGGCGGCGGCGACGCGGGTGCGGGTGGAGACGGAGAAGGGCTCCGCCAGCAGTTCCCTGCGGGCGGACGGCTCCGCGCAGACCGTCAAGGCGCCTGCGGGTGCGACGCGTTGGATGAAGCTGACGATCACGGACTCGGTGTCCCGGCGGCCCGGTCTGACCGGGGCGGGCTTCGCCGAGATCGAGCTGCCGGACGTGCAGGTGACCCGGCTGCTGCGGCTGCCGCGTGACGCCGAGCGCTCCGGTGCCGCCGCCGAGATCGTCTCCATGTCCCGGCCGGCCGACCCCACGGGGCTGTCGGCGACGGGCACGGAGGCGGGCCTGCACCGGCGCTTCACCACGTCCACCGCGGGCACGTACGAGGTGCGGGCGAGTGCGGTGCCGGTGCCGGGCGAGGCGCTGGACAAGCTGCTGTACCAGGTGGCGCCGGACCAGCGGAATCAGATCGTCGCGACCGCCGACTCAACGGCCCGGCTGGGGGCGGGGCTGTCGCCCCGCAACCTCACCGACGGCGATCTGACCACGGCGTGGATCGCGGGCGAGCGGCCGACGATCCATCTGCGCTGGCCCGGGAAGCAGGCGGTCTCGGAGATCGTGCTGGCGCCGGCCGGGGGGCTCGCCACCCGGCCGACCGAGGTGCACATCAGCTCGCCGGACGGCGCGGTGATCGCGGGTGTCGACGAGAACGGCTGGGTGCGCTTCCCCGCCATCACCACCGACCGCCTCGACATCACGATCACCCAGACGGCCCCGCTGACCCTCTACAACCCGATGGTGGACGAGGATCTGCGGCTGCCGGTCGGCCTGACCGAGGCCTATGTCCCGGCCCTCGACGAGTACCGGACCCCGCAGCCGAGGAGTTCGCGGACCTTCTCGCTCTCCTGCGATCAGGGCCCGGTGATCGCGGTGGACGGAGAGCTGTACCGGACGAGTGTGCGGGGCACCGTACGGGATCTGGTGGAGCGGCGGCAGGTCGAGGTGACGCTGTGTCAGCGGGGCAGGGACGACGCCGAGTTGCGGCTGGATGCGGGCGAGCACCGGGTGGAGGCCGGGGACGCCGGTCCGCTCGTGCTCACCGATGTGACGCTGACCCGCGGGTCGGTCGCGGAGGCCGCCGCCGCCGGGCGTGAGCTGGGGATACGGGACTGGCTCGGCGACCGGCGCAAGGTGACCGTCGGGTCCGGAGCGGCGAGCTACCTGACGACGTACGAGAACTTCAACGACGGCTGGCGCGCCACTCTGAACGGTACCGAGCTGACGCCGGTACGGCTGGACGGCTGGCAGCAGGGCTGGCGGATCCCGGCGGGCTCGGGCGGCACGGTCGAGCTGTCGTACGAGCCGGCGGTGGCCTACGAGGCGGGGCTGATCGGCAGTGCGGTGGCACTCGCGCTGCTGGTCGCCCTGGTGCTGTGGCGCCGGCGGGCCCCGAACCCCGACGAGCCGCAGCCGGTGCCGCCGCTGCCGGGGCTGTGGCTCGGGACGGTGGCCGTGACGGTGGTGGGCGTGTTCATCGCCGGGTGGTTCGCACTGCTGGTGCCGGTGCTGGCGGTGGTGGCATGGCGGCGGCACGCGCTGCTGGTGCCGATCGCGCTGGTGGCGCTCGCGGGTGCGGGGATCACCGCCGCGCTCGGTGCCGGGGAGCCGGTGGGCGCGGAAACGGGCGCCTTCGGGCGGACGGCTCAACTCCTCGCGCTGATCGGGCTGTTCGCGGGAGTGGTGGGGGTGCGCGCGGAGACGGCAGGGCCCGACTCCACCGCCGTGCTCGCGCCGGCCGCCGCGGCCGGTGGACCGGGCTTTGCCGCGCCGGAGGCGCCGACCCGCCCGCTGCCGCAGCGGGAGCGGGGGCACAGTCCGATGGGCAGCGGGCCGGCCGAGCCGGACACCCGGCCCCCGGCGTCCGAGTCGGGACCCACCGTCTCGGCACGCGGCCCCGGCGCACCGCCGGACTCCGATCCGCCCACCGCCCGCATCGGCTTCCGCAAGCCGAGACCCCGAGCGACCCACCCGGACCAGGCGCCCGGCACCGGAGCCACGGGGAAGGGCGACACGGGGCCCAGCGACGCGGGAAGGGGCGAACCCACATGACCGCACGGCACCAGCCCGCGTACGCGAACGCCCTGGGCGAGAACCCAACCACCCCCGGCGAGGCGGGGCAGGGCACCAAGCCGCCCGGTCCGGCGGGAAAGGGCGAAGGCGCATGACCGCACTGCATCAGCCCGCGCGCGCCGACGGGCCGCTGCGGCCACCGGTGCGCATTCCGTTTCCCGTCGTCGACGAAGTCTCCCGGCACTGTCTTCAGGAGGAGGAGCCGGAGACCGTCCATATCGAGGTGCATCTGCCGGGGCGGCTGGAGCCGGGGCGGTTGCGTGGTGCCTTCGCGGAGGCGTTGCGGCGGCATCCGCGGATCCTGATGCGGGAGGTGCCGGGGCGGTGGTACCGGCGGCGGTACGAGTGGGAGCTGACGGCGGAGCCGGATGTGGAGGTGGTGAGCTTCCCGGCGGCGGAGCGGGACCCGTTGCGCGCGGCGCGGACCCGGGCGCTCACCGAGGCGCCGCCGTTGTCCCTGTCGCCGCCGATCCGGGTGGAGGTGGTGGAAGGGGCGGGGCCGGCCGAGGGCAGCGAGGCGACGGACGCCGTGGGCGTACGGCTCCGCGGGGACGGCGGCCCGCAGCCGCGCGCCGCGCAGGGCACCGTCCTGTTCCTCACCATCAACCACACCGCGCTCGACGGCCCCGCCTGCCTCCGCGTGCTCGCCACCGCCGCCGAGTTGTACGGCGGCCGGGACAACGCGCCCGCGGCCGCACCCACCCGTGCGGGCGAGACCCCGCCGCCGCCCGAGGAGACCCCCTCCAACTGGTCGCCGCCCGCGCGGGTGGCGCCCGGCACCCCCGAGCCCTCCCCCGGGAACGGGCTGCTCGTCACGGAGCTCCCGCTCCCCCACCGGCCCAAGGGCTCCCCGTACACGGTCAACGACCAGCTCATGGTCACCACCGCCCTGACCATCGCCCACTGGAACAAGGAGCACGGCGCCCGGCCCCGCCCCCTGCGCATCACCATGCCCGTCGACGACCGCCCCCGTGACACCACCATGCCCATCGGCAACGGCACCCGGCTCGTGGAAGTCCCCTTCTCCGTGGCGGAGTTGAGCGCGCACGACCCCGGCCACATGCCCGCGCTGCTGCATCGCACGGCCACCCGGACCCGGGCGCTCAAGTCGCTGCCCCGCCCCCAACTCGGCCACGGCGCTTCCCTGCTGACCGCCCCATGGGCGCCCGTTGCCGCCCGTGCCGCGCTCACGCGTGGGCTGCGCAGGGCCGCCGCGCCCTGGACCTCGACGACCCTGCTCAGCAACATCGGCCGTATCCCGTACGCCCTGGACTTCGGTGAGGACGCCGGACGCGCGCACGCGGTGTGGTTCTCCGCGCCCGCCCGGATGCCCCGGGGCCTGACCGTCACCACCGCCTCCACCGCGGGCCGCCTGCACCTGGCCCTGCGCTGGTCGCGCGCCCTGCTCAGCCACGGCGACGGCGCCCACCTGCGGGACCTCTTCGAGCACTACCTGCACACCACGGAGGTGACCCCGTGACGACCGCCCCGGCGAAACCGCCCGCGCTGCGCGACTTCTACGAGAACCCCGCCGTCCCCGTCGCCTCCGGCACCCCCCGCAGCCGCCGCCAGGCCCGCATGCTCGCCGAGGCCCTGGGACCGGCGGGCGAGGGCCGTGCCCGTACGGTCGTCGACATCGGCTGCGGCGACGGGACCGCCGCGGCCACCGCCGCCCCCTATCTGCGCGGCCACCGCATCATCGGCATCGACTGGTCCCAGGACGCCCTGCGCCGGGCCCGCACCCGGATCCCGTACGCCGTCCGCGGCGAACTCACCGACGGCGGGCTGCCCCTGAGGGCCGGCTCCGCCGACGCCGTGCTGTTCAGCGAGGTGATCGAGCACCTGGTCGACCCGGACGCCGCCCTGGACGAGATACACCGGGTCCTGCGCCCCGGCGGTCACCTCATGCTGTCCACCCCGAACCTGGCCGCCTGGTACAACCGCGGACTGCTGCTGGCCGGGGTCCAGCCGGTGTTCTCGGAGGTCAGTCTGCGCGCGATCCACGGCCGGCCCGGGCGGGAGGTGGTGGGGCATCTGCGGCTCTACACCGCCCGTGCGCTGCGGGAGTTCGTGGCCGCGTCCGGCTTCGAGGTCGTACGGCTCGCGGGCGCGCCCTTCCACGGCGTGCCGCGTCCGCTGCGCGCCCTGGACCGGCTGGCCTGTGCCAGACCCCCGCTCGCGTCGATCCTGCTGCTGCACGCGCGACGGACCTAGGGGGCGGGACCATGTGGTGGGGAGTGGCCGCGGCTCTGCTGGCGAACACCCTGTACAGCCTCGGTTTCGTCCTGGAGAAACGGGCGCTCACCGCACTCCCGGAGGTCACCGTCCGCCGGCCCGCCCGGCTGCTGCGGCTGGTGCTCGGCAGCCCGCTGTGGATCGGCGGCTCGCTCGCCCTCGCCGCCGGTTTCGGGGCCCAGCTCGTCGTCTACCGCACCCTGCCGATCGCCGCCGCGCAGGGCATCTTCGTCTCCGGGCTGGTCCTGCTGGTGCTGCTCTCGGCCCGGCTGCTGGGCGAGCGGACCAGCGGGCGCGAGCGGTACGCGCTCGGCGCGATCCTCGCCGCGCTGCTGATGGTCGTGCTGTCGCTGCGCGAGGGACCGGACGGAGGGGACACCGTCGGCCGGGCCGCGCCCTATCCGCTGATCCTGCTGGTGTGCGTGCCCTCGCTGGCGATGGGCGTATGGCTGTACAACTCCGCCGAACGCCGGGCCCGGCACCGGCACCGGCTGCCGACGACCGGCGTCGAGTACGGCGTGGCCGTGGGGCTGCTGTACGGGGTCAGCTCCCTGGCCATCAAGGGGGTGTCGGGCTATCTGACGGCGAGCGGGATCGGCGAGGCGCTCCTCGGCCTGCTGCGCTCCCCGTACCCGTATCTCCTGCTGTTCACCGGCGCGTTCGGGCTCGTCATGTCGCAGGCGGCGCTGCAACGCTGCCGGGCCTCGCTGATCGTGCCGGTGTGCACGACGGTGACCAGCCTGTACACGGCCGTCATCGGCACGCTGTCGTTCGGCGAGACGCTGCCCGAGGACCCGCTGCGGCTGGCGCTGCGCGTGGTGGGCACGGCGCTCGCCGTCACCGTACTGCTGTCGATGCCGCGCCACGAGCCGCCGGCCCCGCGGCCCGCACAACCACCCGTTGAAGCCAAGGAGTTGACCCCACCATGAACCCCGACGACCCGCTGTTGCAGATCCTGGCCTGTCCCCTCGACAAGGGTCCGCTGCACCTGGTGACACCGGACGGACCGGCCCGGCCGGAAGGGCCGGACGCCGCCGAGGAGGCGGCCGAGGCGCTCTACAACCCGCGCCTGCACCGCCGCTATCCGATCGTGGACGGCATCCCCCAACTGCTGCCGGCCTCCGGCGAGCAGGTCTCCGACGACGAACACGAGGAACTCCTCAAACGGATGGTTCCATGACTCTGACCGCGAGCATCGCCCCGCTGCTGCCCACCCGCCTGGTCGCCGCCGTCGCCCGGGCCGTGTACCCGCGCTTCGAGCCGGAGCTGGCCCGGCTGGCGGAGCTGTGTCCCGCCGGGTGCGGGACGGCCGTGGACGTCGGCGGATGGTACGGCCCGTGGACGCGACGGCTGGCGCGGCGGGCCCGCCGGGTGGTGACCGTGGAACCGGTCCCCCACCTCGCCCGTCTGCTCGCCGCGACGGCCCCGCCCAACGTCCGGGTGGTGCAGGCGGCGGCGGCCGAGCGCCCCGGCGCGGCCCGGCTCTGGCTGCCGCCGCACGACGCGGGCGACCGGGGCGTGTCCTCCCTGGTCCGCCGGAACATCCATGCCTCGGCGCTCCCGGTCAGCTGTGTCACCCTCGACGAACTCGGCCTCAAGGAGGTCGGCTTCGTCAAGGTCGACGTGGACGGCAGCGAGCTCGCGGTGCTGCGCGGCGCGACCGGCATCCTGGCGCGCGACCGGCCGGCTCTCTTCATCGAGCTGGAGTCCCGTATCCAGCCGATAGCCCCGGTGGTGACCTACCTCTCCCTGCTCGGCTACGACGGCTGGGTCCTGCCCGGCCGGGACTGGGTGCCGCTGAGCCGCTTCCCGCTGGAGACCCACCAGGCGCAGACCTCGTACGTCGTCACCCAGGGCCTGCTGCGCCGGGTGCTGCCCTTCGGGGGACCGCGG
This sequence comes from Streptomyces sp. M41, assembly GCF_043673425.1. NCBI lineage: Bacteria > Bacillati > Actinomycetota > Actinomycetes > Kitasatosporales > Streptomycetaceae > Streptomyces > Streptomyces sp. M41. Next base: position 110,378 of record NZ_JBIMKE010000012.1, read on the forward strand.
TACGTCAACTCGGTGCTCTTTCTCCCCGACGGCCGCCGCCCGGTCGGCGACGATGGATCGCATGCCTTCCGGAACGCACCCCGCTAGCCCGTTCACCCCGCTCCACTTCCAGCTGGTGCTGCTGCGCCGCATGGCCGACCACAACCCGGACCTGGTGGAGGACGCCCGGCGGGCCCTCGGTGTGTCCCTCGCCGAGATGCGCGAGGCGAACAAGCGCTGGCAGGCGATGGTGCGTTCACCGCGGTCCCGTGCCGCCGCCACCCGGTACCGCTCGGTGCTGGGCAAGCCCGAGACGGTCCTCTCCCGCAAGGTCGGCGACCTGGAGTGCGAGGCCTGGCTGTGGCCGGTCCCGCTCTGGCCCTCCTTGCGCTTCGAGGCGCTGCTCGCCCCGAACGGCGCCGTGTGGAACGAGTGGCTGGTCCGCGCCCCCGGCGCCCCCGCGCCCGAGCTGCGCACTCTCAGCGACCTCACCCCCTGGTCCTGCACGGTCGACGAGGCGGCCCGCGCCTTCGCCCCCGCCCGCCCCCTGGAGGGCACGGCCCCGACCCGCTGGGGCCTGGCCTTCACGGCACCGGACGAGGCGGGCGTACGGCGGGATGTGGTGGCCGAGTTCACTTGGGGGTTGTTGCAGCGGGTGGCGGTCACCGGGTAGTCCACCGTCCTGGGGGACTCGCACGGTCCACCGGTGGATCATCGGCGTCCGTCACCGGCGTCCGTCACCGGCCTCCGTCCGAGCCGCGGACGATCGCGCTGACCTCGGCACGCAGCAGTGCCGCCTCCCGGGCGCGGCCGACCGCGTCGAGGCGGATGGACAGGGTGTTGACACTGCGGGCCAGGTGCCGGCGGTATCCGTCGGGGTCGGCGGCGAACAGCTTGCGGTAGTGCTCGACGGCCTCGCGGGCCGCGTCGATGGCCCTCGGCCGGCCGGCGCCGTGCAGGTCCAGGGCCCAGGACCACATCTCCAGGGCGTCCGCCAGGTCGGCGCGGTGCAGGCCCGGCTGCTCGCCCTCCAGCTCCCGGTAGTGGCCGACCGCCTCGGCCGCCGCCGCCACCGCCTCGGCGTACCGGCGCAGAGTGCCCTGCCACAGCGCCAGGTTGCGCAGGGTGCGGGCGAGCGACAGACGCAGGTCGGCAGCGCCTGAGGCGACGAGTTCGGTGTAGACGGAGACGGCCTCGCGGGCGGTCAGCATCGCCCGGTCGGTACGGCCCAGGTCCGCGAGGCTGACGGCCAGGCAGTTGAGGCTCTCGGCGAACTGCGCGCGATGCGCCACGGGGAGCGGCGACGCCGGCTCCCGGCGCATGCTCACGCACTCGGTGATGGTCGCGAGCGCCGCCTCGGGATACCGCGCGGCACGCTCCCAGTACCAGCGCACATGCAGGCTGCGGGCCAGTTCGGCCCGGGCATCCGGATCGGACGCGGCCTGTTCCCGCCGGACGGCGGCGGCCGAGACGGCGGCCTGGAGGGCTTCGTACGCCATGCCCGCCTTGCCGTACCGGTTGGCGAGCCCGGTCAGGCTCACCGCCAGCGCCGGACGGTGGGTGAGCGGGTCCTCGACGGCCAGCCGGCGGAACAGGTCGGTGGCCTCGGCGGCGGCGTCCAACGCGGCCCGGTGCTCACCGCCGCCGTGCAGGACGAGCGACCACAGATGGAGGCTCTCGGCCAGCCGGGGCCGCCGGTCGGGCCGGCCGCGGGTCGCCTGCCGGTGCAGGGCCACGCACTCCTCGGCGGCCGGCCTTGCTTCCGCCCAGCGGTACGCCTCGGCAAGCCGGCTCGCGAGCCCGTACAGCGACGAGCCGAGGGCCGGCAGGGCGCTGCCGGGCAGCCGGCCGGTGAGGGGGCGCAGCAGGGCGATGGCCCGCCGGTGTGCGTCGGCGGCTTCGGCGCGCCGGCCGGCCGCGGCGAGCCGCTCCGCCAGGACGTCGAGGGCGACGGCGGCTTCGACACCTCGCTCGGGGCCGAGCAGCAGCATGTTGGTCACCGCGCGGTCCCGGTCCTCGGCGGCGGTGCCGACCTCGCCGATCACCTCATTGAGGAACGCGGCGGCCTCGTGCGCGTACGCCTCCCCGAACTCGGCCGGGTTCAGGCCGGCCGGGAAGTCCCGCAGCGCGTAACGGGGGTTGGGCAGCAGCGCGCGGGGCACGCCGTTGGCGAAGCTTCTCGGGGTCGAGGGGTACTGGCCCGGCCAGTCCGCGGCGACGGCGCGCATGAGTTCGCCGCCGGTGATGAACCTCTCCCGCGGCGACCAGCCCCACCCCTGCGCCCCCTCGTCCGGGCCGCGCCGCAGCAGCCGTAGCAGCCACGACACGAACAGTTTGTCCCAGCCGGTGTCATGGGGCACCAGTGCGGCGACCTGGCCCGCCCAGCTCGCCGTCCGCAGTTCCATGGGCGGCGGCCCGAAGCCCCAGTCGAGGCCGCTGCCGGGCGGCCGGACATGGTCGAGCAGCACGAGGACCTGGTCGGCGGCGGAGGCGGTGGCGAGACGGAAGAGCGCCTCGGCGGGCAGGAGGGTGTCGGGCCGGTCGGGATCGCTGTCGCGGAAGGCGAGCCGGGGACCGCCCTGGCCGGGCAGGGCGTATCCGCGGACGTACACGACGAGCGGGCCGTCGTGGGGGCGCTCCGACAGCCGTCGCAGCCGCTCGACGACGGCCGCGAGGGACGGGTCGGTCAGGTACTCCTTGGCGTAGGTGTCGCCGAGGGCGGCCCCCACCTCGCGGGACAGGCCGGCCGTGTGGTCCAGCGAGGGCAGGCGCTCATCGGTGTACCGCGCCATCGAGATCCCGAGGAACCGTCCGGCCGGTCCGGCGCCGGGCGCCGGCGCGGGCCGCTCCGGGATCTGGAACAGCTGCCCGCGCGCATTGCGCAGCACGACCGGTCCAGGACCGGCGTACACCCGGATCTGCCAGGTCGACGGGACGGACAGGTCCTGGTCCTTCGCACGGGCGCCGCCGGCCACGAGGGTCAGCACACGGGGGGACGTGTCGGGGAGGGGGAGGGCGTAGGTGCCCGGCGGCATACCGGGGAGGGCGTCCGGGTCGACCGCCCGGCCGTCGATCTCCAGCTCGTCGCCGTCGCGGCGTACGGTGACGCGGACGTCGTCCAGGACACGGGCGAGGTCGCCCAGCCGCCGGGCGGACAGCGGCACCCGTTCCCTGCCGAACGGGAAGCGGCGGGCCGGGAAGCGGGAGCGCGCCGTCTGGGCGAGCTGCCAGCCCATCGGCGAGTCCCGTACGGCCTGGGGGAACCGGTCCCAGGCCGCGGCCCACCACGTCAGGACGCCCTCGCGGTTCTCCTGGGTGATCGCCTTGAACGCCCGAGCGAGGGCGGCGTCGATCTCGCCGACTCGCCCGGCCACGGCGAGCCAGGTGACCTGCTCCTCCAGCAGCAGCGCCGGGGACAGGTCGGCGTGCACCCGCTGGATGATGCGCCACAGGGAATGCACCGGGGCGTCCTGCGGCTGGTGCTTCAGCCGGCGCCGCAACAGCCTTTGCAGCCGGTGCCGTTCGGCGTCGTCGAAGACGAGGCCGCCGTGCCCCCTGGACCGGACGAGTTCGCCGAACCAGAGCTCGGACTCGCTCTCCACACCGAGCCGCGGGAACAGTCCCAGCCGCACCGCCCGGATCAGCTCGGGCTCCACCCGCACCGCCACGCTGAGGGCGCTCGCCAGGTCCTCGGCCGAATCCGTGCCGTCGTCCTCGGCGGTCACGGCCGTCGGCCCACCAGGGCGGCGACCGTGCTCACCGTCGTCGTGCGGTCCCAGGTCAGGGCGGACAGCAGCCGGGCCAGTTCGGCCGGGACCCGGTCGACCGGATACGGCACGAGGGCCAGCGCGGTGCAGCCGGCCCGGACGATCTCGTCGAGCACGTCGTACCACTCGGCGACCGAGGCGCGCCGCCGGTGCGGAAACGGACCGCCCACACCGAGGTCGGAGACGAGGAGGACGCGGGTTCCCTGGCTGGGTGTCCGGTACGGCTGCCAGGTGCCCCGCCCGCCCGGACCCACTCCGCGGGCCGGGACGTCGGCGAAGTAGCGGACCTGGGTGAGTTCGGCGCCGACCAGGCCCGTGATCTGGCGCACGAGTTCGCGCTGGTCGCGTCGGTAGGGCTGCATCGCCTCACCCATGTCGACGAGCACCTGCACACCGAAACGGAGGGTGGGGCGGGGCGCCCGGGGCAGCCGGGTCGGGGGAATGCCGCGGGCGAAGAAGTCGACGAGGGCTTCGATGTCCGGTTCGCCGTCGTCGCGGACAGGCGTGGTCAGCGCGGCGTTGAGGATCGCGGCCGAGGAGCGTGTGGTGAGCAGCGGCTCCAGCGGGGGCCGGACGCGCAGATGCCGTTCGGTCACCTCGTCGAGGGAATCCACCAGAGCCCAGTCGGTGACGTCCGGGTCGTCGTGTCCGACGGGCTCCAGGACCGGCACCTCGGGCAGCCGGGTCGGAGCGCCGGGTGAGAGGCGGTCGGTGTGCGCGGGCGGAGGCGGGGAGGCGGGCGGAGGCTGGGACGGAGGCGGCGGCGGCAACGGCGGGGCTTCGAGGGGGTTGCCGGTGGCGGCCCGGTGGCGAGCGGACGAAACGTGGGCAAGGTCGTCGTCCGGGGCGACCGCGGCGGGTGCCGCCGGGCAGGAGGCCGGTTCGGGGCGCGGTGCGGGCGTGAGGTCCGGCGCACCGAAACCCAGCAGCCGGGCGACATCGCGCCGCACGTCGGGATCGTCACCCACCGCGTCCAACGCCCGCACCCAGTCGGCCACCCAGATCTCGGCCACCCGCTCCGTCATGGCATGTAGTCCTGCTTCAGCAGGGCCATCCGGTGCAGGGCCTGCCAGCGCGGATCATCGTCGTCGACCCTGATGCCACGTTCCCGGCAGGCATGGAAGGCGTCGAGGAACTCGGCGGTGCTCGGCTTGCGCTGCGCCCTGCGTTCCGCCTTCTTCCGCAACTCCTCCACGGCGTCGGCCAGTTGCCGGGCGAGGGCCTCGTCCTCCGGCCTGAACCGGTCGGCACCTACATGGGCTCGGGCCACGTTCACCAGCTCGCGCGGGTTGGGGTGTTCCAGCTTGACCACGAGACAGCGTCTGAGGAACGCCTCGGGCAGTTCGCGCTGCTCGTTGGTGGTGATGACCACGAGCGCCTCGGTACGGTCCTCGGGTTCGATCTTCTTCCCGGTCTGGGACAGGGTGAAGCAGCGCGACCCGAGCGGCACCAGCAGCCCGTTGGGCAGCTCGGGATCGGCTTTGTCGATCTCGTCGATCAGCACGACCGACTGGGTGCGCAGCCTGACGCCGTCCAGTGCCTCGGTCCCCCGGAGGGGTTCCGTCCAGGCGTGCTGGGCCCGGGCGCGCAGGGTGTGGGCGCGCGCCGAGCGGGGCGCGAACGCCCTCCACAGCACTCCGGGTTCCACATAGGTGTCGATGGGCTTGAGCCGCTGGGCCTGGGCGTCGGCGAGCCGCAGCACATGGTCGAAGGACCACAGCAGGTCCGGAGCCTGGGTACGTGAGGTCACCACGTGCTCGTGGTACGCCCATCCACGCTCGTGTGCCACGTGCGCGGCGAACGACGACTTGCCGGAGCCCGGGTCACCGCGCAGCAGCAACGGCCGTCCGGTGGCCAGCGCCACCTCGACGGCGATGTGGAGGTCGCCGCGTACGACGTACGCGCGGCCGTCGGGCCGGTCCGGTGCGGTGGGGTGTGCGGGAGATGCCGCGCGGGTCACTGCGACCTTTCCTTTCCCATGTCTGAGCGGCGGGCGAAGATGCGTTTCAGCGTCTTCACCGTCCGCGCCACGCCGTCCTCGGTCCCGGGCGGCACCGCGATGTGTAGCGTGCGGCAGGGCTGTTCGCCCAGGCCCGCGGGGTCGGCGTCACCCATGAGGACGACGACGTTCAGCCGGTCGAAGTCCTCGATCAGCCGGCGGACGAGTTGCCCGACGACGTCCGGCTCGGCGCCGCGCGGGTCGATGACGAGGAAGAGCACCTCGTCGTCGGGGGGCTCGGTGTCGATGTCACCCCCGTACAGTTCCTCGACGGCCGGCTCGCACAGGGCCAGGTACTCCGCGAGTTGGGCCTCTCCGGCCGTCAACGCGACCGTCTGGACCCAGTAGTCGTCCGAGAAGCAGAAGGCCCGTTCGATGTGCTGTACGGCGGTGTCCGGGTGCTCGCCGCCGAGGGTGACGACGACCTGCTCGTCCTCCGGGATCAGCCGGCGTACGGCCGACGGATCGATCCAGGTGGGCACCGCCAGGTGGATCAGCCCTTCGAGGCGGCCCTGGTCCAGGTAGAAGGAGACTTCCCTGACGGCCTTCGGCACACGCGGCGTGGGCACTTGGTCGAGGAACTGGTGCGCGATGAACCGGCGCCCCTCCATGGCGGTGGGGAAAGGGCAGTCACGGCCGACGAGTCTGTCGGCCATCTGCCGCAGCGGGAACTCCTGCTGCACCACGTCGAGACAGTGCTCGATCTTGGCTGTCATGGACTTCATCGCCGAGTTGTCCACACGCACCCGCATGTCGCCCAGAGCCTCGACGATCCGGTCGACGACGTCCTCCTCGGACTCCCCGGGCCGCTGGGTGATCAGCTGCGGGGTGCTCAGCTGGGATATCGACGTGCCCCGCAGGTCCCGCGGCTCAAGTCCGCCCAGCAGTACGGGCAGGACGGTGAGGGGAGCTCCGAGGTCGCGACGCCACAACAGGATGTCGACCTCGCGCCTGAGCCAGTCCTTGTCCATCCCGCCCCGGGTCACCAGGAAGACGGCGACATCGCACTCGGCCATCCAGACGAAGAGGGTCGGCCGCCAGGCGACCCCGGGCGGCAGCAGGTCGTCGACCCGGACGTCCCACTCGAAACCCTTCAGCCGTTCGACGAGTCTTGCCCGCACCAAATCGGCGCTCGCCTGCTCCGCTTCGGTCTTCGACCTGCCATGACTGATAAAGGTGATCGCCATCGACGACTGACCGTCCCTACCGCGCATGCCCTGTGGGAGGCAAGACCTTGGCAGGCAACCAGTACGGCGGTCAAATCAGCCTCTTTGTCGATGAAGTGACAGGGCTTATGTCGTCTTTATGACGGGAGTTCAGATCGCATTCACGTGTTCGGGGCCCGCGGGACGGACATCCTTCCGGGTGACAGGGACCACGCGTCGAGTGGACGCGGCCGGTCGGGAGACGGGGGGAAGCGCGAGGCATGGAGCCGTCCGCCGGGGCACGCCCCGTCATCGCGATCGTCGGCAGCGTCGAGACAGGCCCCTCGTACACGCCCGCCCTGAAGCGGCCCGAGGACGCCCCGGCCGCCTGCCGCGAACTGGGACGCCGACTGGCCCTCGCGGGCTACGACCTGGCGGTGTTCTCAGCGAAGCGCAAGTACGTGGAGTACGACGTCGTCCAGGGATACGCACAGGCAACCGAAGGCGCAGGCACGGTGTTCCTGCATGTACCCCGGCACCGGGACCATGACTTCGGGCTGCCGGAGGGCAGTTCGGCCGAGGTGCGCGTGGTCCGGGACACCGGGCCGGAGTGGGAGGTCTCCTTCTATCGCACGCTGCTGTCCTGCGACGCGGCGCTGTTCGTCGGCGGCCGTCAGTCGACCCGGGTGGCCGGGGTGATCGCCATGGCGCAGCGCATCCCGATGCTTCCCGTCGCCGCGTTCGGGGGCGGCGCGAGCCAGGTGTGGGCCAACCTGGACAAGGTCCGCAACGACACGACCGACGACGACATCGTCCTGCTGGGGCAGGACTGGCGGGCCGACTCCGCCCGCCGGCTCGTGCGCTGTCTGGACGAGCAGCGGCTGCGTCGCGCCGAGTGGCTGCGCGAGAGCGAGCGCACCGCGCGCCGGTCCCTGCTCACCGCCGGTCTGGGCACGGTCGTGGCCCTGCTGCTGCTCCTGTGCTCCCTGCTGGGCTTCGTACTCGCCGGCGACCCCGGCCCGGCGACCGGCCGCCGGCTGGGGGTGCTGGTGGTGACGCCGCTGATCGCGGCGATGGCGGGGGCGGTGATCCGCAGCTCGTTCGAGACCGTCGATCAGTGGCCGAGGGCGGCGGTTCGGGGGCTGGGGGCCGGGGTCGTCTCGGTCCTGCTGTACGTGGCGTCCCAGCTGCTCACGGTGCCCTCCCTGCTCGACGAACTCGATGTGCGCAGGCTGCTGTTCTTCACCCTGCCCCTGGGTTTCAGCGCCGGCTTCACCTTCGACCTGGTCTTCGAACGCCTGCGTTCAGGAGCGGCCCCCGATACACCGCCCCTGCCGGGCGGACACCCTCCGCCGCAGGGGCCGGCCGACCGCCCGTGACCGTGACACGGGGACGGGCGGTACAAGGTGATCGACGGGTACCGAACGCCTTCCTCCCGTCGATCACCGCCCCGCAGCCGCCAGGATCGCCTCCACCACCCCCCGCACCGACCCGGGGTGCAGGGACAGGAAGAGGTTCGGCTCGACCAGTTCCAGCTCCATGACCCGCGGCTGCCCGTCCTCCCCGTCGACCAGGTCCACGCGCGCGTACAGCAGCTCCGGGGCCTGCGGTACGGCGGCCAGGGCGCGCTCGGCGACGGTGAGTTCGGCCGGTGTCGGGGTCCAGGGGGTCAGGCCGGGGTGGGCGACCTTGCGCTGGTCATAGGGCGTTCCGGGAGTGAGGACGGCGCCCTTGCGGCTGGCGTGCAGCAGCCGCCCGCCGAAGAACTGGAGCGCCCGCTCCCCAGCGACGTCGATGCTGCGCACATAGGGCTGCACCATCGCGGTGAACCCCTCCACGTGCATGCGCGCGAGCTGTCGTACGGCCCTCTCGTGCTCGTCGGGTGTGTACCGGGCGGCGAACCGCGCGCCCGCGCCCGAGGTGGGTTTGACGACGTACTCGGTGTCGTCCGGGAGGTCGACGGTGTCCCCGGGTGCGAAGTACCGGGTCGGCACGACGGGCACCCCCGCGGCGGCGAGATCGCCGAGGTAGCGCTTGTCGGCGTTCCAGCGGACCACCTCGGCGGGGTTCGCGAGCCGGGTGGCCTTGCCGCACCGCTCCGCCCAGGCCAGGAATTGTGCCGCGCGCCAGCTGTAGTCCCAGGTGGAGCGGATCACGGCGAGGTCGTAGCCGCCCCAGTCGACGGTGTCGTCGTCCCAGTACACGCAGTCCGCCTCGGCCCCGGCCCGCCGCAGGGCCGCCACCAGCACCGGGAGGTCGTGGTCGACGCTGACCTCGGGGCCGGGGCGGCAGGTGACGAGCGCGGTGCGGGGCACGGCGGATCCTCCCTTGGCGACGCGACGCTGTTGCGTGCGCAGGCTAACAAGCGCCCGCGGAACCGGCGCCGGCCGCTCGGCCTTCCCCCTCGGTGAGTGTTTCTTCCGGCAGCGGATGGTGTACGGAGGGAACGTGGTGGCGGTGGTGCCCGCGGTGGCCCGACCGGTGACGGTCGTGCCGGGTGGGGGGACAGGCGCCGGTGGGCCACGACAGTCGGTGTCCGCACAACAGTCAAGGAGTACGACGCGTGTCCTCTCTCTTCCCGGCCCTGACGGACGCTCCGGCGAAGCGGGCCGCCCTGCGCTTCGGCGACCGCTCGCTGACGTACGGCGAGCTCGGCGCCGCCGCCGGCGCCCTCGCGGCACGGATCGGCGCGGCGGGCAGGGTGGCCGTCTGGGCGACGCCGGCGCTGGAGACCGCCGTGGCGGTGGTCGCGGCGCTGGAGGCCGGCGTCGCCGCCGTACCGCTCAACCCGAAGTCCGGGGAGAAGGAGCTCGGGCACATCCTGTCCGACTGTGCGCCGTCGGCGGTGCTGGCCGCGACAGGGGACGAACTGCCCTCCGCGCTGGCCCACTTGGAGCGCATCGATGTCGATGTGCGCGACACGGCTCCGCTTCCCGGCCCGCGGGTGTCCGACGAGGACCCCGCCCTGATCGTGTACACCTCCGGCACCACCGGCCCGCCCAAGGGCGCCGTCATCCCGCGCCGGGCCGTCGCCCACACCCTGGACGCGCTCGCCGACGCCTGGCAGTGGACCGGCGACGACGTCCTCGTGCACGGCCTGCCCCTGTTCCATGTGCACGGACTGGTCCTCGGCATCCTCGGCCCGCTGCGCCGCGGCGGCTCGGTACGCCATCTGGGCCGGTTCGGTACGCAGGGGGTCGCGCGGGAGCTGAACGGCGGCGCGACCATGCTGTTCGGCGTGCCGACGATGTACCACCGCATCGCCGAGGCCCTCCCCGGTGAGCCGGAGCTGGCGAAGGCGCTGGGCAGGGCCCGGCTGCTGGTCTCGGGGTCGGCCGCGCTGCCGGTGCACGACCACGAGCGGATCACGGCCGCGACCGGACAGCGGGTCGTCGAGCGGTACGGGATGACCGAGACGCTGATGAACACGAGCGTGCGGGCGGACGGCGAGCCACGGGCCGGCACCGTCGGGGTGCCCCTGCCGGGCGTGGAGCTGCGGCTGGTCGAGGAGGACGGGACGCCCCTCGCGTCGTACGACGGCGAGAGCGTGGGCGAGATCCAGGTGCGCGGCCCGAACCTGTTCACCGAGTACCTCAACCGGCCCGACGCCACCGGGGCCGCGTTCACCGAGGACGGCTGGTTCCGCACCGGCGACATGGCGGTGCGTGACCCAGACGGGTACGTCCGGATCGTCGGCCGCAAGGCCACCGACCTGATCAAGAGCGGGGGTTACAAGATCGGGGCAGGCGAGATCGAGAACGCGCTCCTCGAGCATCCCGGGGTGCGCGAGGCCGCCGTCACCGGTGAGCCGGATGCGGATCTCGGGGAGCGGATCGTGGCCTGGGTCGTCGCGGAGGATCCGCAAGCTCCGCCGACGGAACGGGAGTTGGCGGACCATGTGGCCCGGCGTCTCGCCCCGCACAAGCGACCGCGCACCGTCCACTACCTCGCCTCGCTCCCCCGCAACGACATGGGGAAGATCATGAAGCGGGCGCTGAGCCATGACTGAGCGGCGCGCGACCGCCCGGGAGGCCATCGCCCTGCTGGCGGACGAGTTCACCGAACTGCCCTTCCCGATACGGGACCCGGCACCGGACGGCCCCCTCGGCTGGCCGGGTTACGACGCCTCGCGCGCCCGCGCCGCCGAGCGCACCGGCGAGGAGGAGTCGGTGATCTGCGGCACCGCCACCATCGAGGGCACCGAGGCGGTCGTGATCGCCTTCGAGTTCGGCTTCCTCGGCGGCTCGCTGGGCGAGCGCACCGGCGACCGGCTGGAGGCGGCGTACACGTGCGCCCGCGCCCGGCGCCTTCCCGTGGTCCCCCTGGTGGCGACGGGCGGCAGCCGTATGCAGGAGGGCATGCTCGCACTGTCCCAACTCCAGCGGGTGGCCCGCCAGTCGGCGCTCACCCGCGAGGCGGGGCTGCCACAGATCGCGGTCCTGCGGGACCCGACGACCGGCGGCGGCTGGGCCACCCTCGGCGCGGGCGCCGATGTGACCCTCGCGTTGCCCGGCGCCCAGATCGGCTTCGCGGGCTCGCGGGTCCGCCCACCGGAGGCGGATCCGGCGGCGTACACGGCGGAGGCGCAGCTCGCGGCGGGGGCGGTGGACGCGGTGGTAGCGCCGGAGGAGGTACGCGAGGTGCTGGGCCGGTGGCTGCGGCTGCTCACGGCACCGGGCGGCGCACCGGCCCCGCCGCCGCGTGCGCTCGGCGGCACCGCGCCGTCCGCCACCGGCTGGGAGGCGGTCCGGCGGGCCCGCGCGGCCGAACGTCCGCGCGCGCAGGCGTACTTGGCGGACTACTTCGGCGACCGTGTCGCGCTGAGCGGCGACCGCTGCGGGGGTACCGATCCGGACGGGATGCTGTGCGGGTTCGGGGATCACGAGGGACGTACGGTCGCCTACGCCGCCCAGACCGGTGCGGCGACCCGGCCCGCCGGGTACCGCACGGCCACCCGGCTGATCCGTCTCGCGGACCGGCTCGGGATCCCGGTGCTGACCCTGGTGGACACGCCGGGCGCGGCGAACGACGCGGAGGCGGAGCGGCAGGGGGTGGGGGCGGCCATCGCCGAGCTGTTCGGCGCGGTGGCCGCCGCCCGGGTCCCGGTGACGACGCTGGTGATCGGCGAGGGCGGCTCGGGCGGGGCGCTGGCCCTGGCGGCGCCCGGCAACACCTGGGCCACGCCGGACAGCTACTTCTCGGTCATCGCGCCGGAGTCGGCGGCGGCGATCCTGAAACGGCCACCGTGGGAGGCGGAGGCGACGGCGGACCAGCTGCGGCTCCGGCCCCAGGACCTGGCGGAGCTGGGCGTGCTGCGCGTGGTGGGCCAGGAACCCCGCGAGGGACCCTCACGGAAACCGGACGCGGGTGATCGTCGCCCGTGAGTCGCCGCCGGGACGGGCCGCCGCCCGGCCGGGGTCACCGGCGGCGCCCAGAGTGGCGCGGCATGATGCCGCAGCGCGGACGCCGGTCTCTTCCGCGTGCGCGCACCCCGGTGACACCGGCAAGCACCGTCCGTAACAATGGAGTTCGTACAGGTGGCACACCACGGGGGAGCGATCGGCGGTATGGACGGGCTGACGGAGTTCAAGACCGAGGACGGCGCCCTGGTGGTCGTGGAGGGTGTCGAGGAGACCCCGGGCGCCCGGATGGTCTCGCGCGGCGACGGACCGGACCGGGCGACGCGCACGTTCGAGGGCGCGCTGGACGGCGTCCGGGCCGCGGCCGAGTCCGCGCTGCGGGTCTTCCGGGACGGCACGCTGCGGCCGGACGCGGTGGAGCTGGAGTTCGGGGTGAAGCTCAGCGCGGAGGCCGGGGCGGTCATCGCCAAGGGTGCCGCGGAGAGCCATCTGGTGGTGAAGCTCAGCTGGTCACCGGGGCAGGACCGGATCTCCCCGGAGGCCGCCGACCGGTCATGAGCAGCGCTGCCTGGCACGCCCGGATCGCCTGCGGGAACGAGGTGGGCGCGGGCTTCCTGGTCTCCCCCGGCCGTGTGGTCACCTGCGCCCATGTGGTGCGGTGGAGCGACACGTCCGCGGTGACGGTGACCTTCCCCAACGGCGACGAGGCCGGCCCGCTGTCGGCCACCGTCGTCGTCCACGGCGGCTGGGCGGGCGGCGCCGCCGACCCCGGCGACCTGGCCGTACTGGAACTGGAACGCGAAGTCCCGGTGCGGCCGGCCGAGTTCGCCCCGCCCGGCGCCGAACTGGGCGAGCCCGCCCCGACCCTGGTGGCGTACGGCTTCCCCAAGGGCTACGACGAGGGGATGCTCGCCCGCTACCACGCCGTGCCCGGGGCACTGGTCTCGGACGAGTGGCGGCAGCTGGAGGCCGTCACGGCGCACGGGCAGCCGCTGGCCGCCGGGTTCAGCGGCGCGGCGGTGACCCTGGCGGACGGCCGCGTGGTCGGCATGGTGTCGAGCGTCGCGGGCGGCCGGGACCTCAGGGTCGGGCGGATGCTGCCCACCCAGGTCCTCGCCCGCTACTGCCCCGAGCTGGGTGAGCGGATCCCCACCCCCGACCACCGGCCCGACGCCGTGCGGCGGCTGTACACCCTGGTGCGCCGGGCCGTGGACACCGGGCTGGAGTGCGACCCGGACCGGCTGTACGTCGACGCCGTCGGCCCCTTCGGACCGCCGTTGCCGCAGGGCGGCTTCACCTCGCTGGGCGCGGCTGCCGGGTATGTGCAGTGGGAGGTGCCCGGAGCCGAGGCGCTGACCCGGTTCGCCGACCGATTACGGGACCTGATGGACGCACCCCGGGTCCGGTCCGCCACGGGGTCCTCCTGGTCGCCGATCCTGGTGGAGATCGACCACAGCGGCGCCGGCCCCGACCAGGTCACCGTCGCGGTGTCCGCCTACCGCGACGGCCGGCGACGGCGGGTGGGCTCGCGCCGGCTGCCGCGCGCCGCCGTACGGGGGTACGTCCAGCGGTGCATCGACGAGGCGTTCACCCAACTGGCGCCGGACGCGGACGAGTTGATCACGTTCGTGCTGCCGCGCGAGTGGCTGAACGAGCCGGTGGCGCACTGGGAGTGCGGTGCGGACGATCCCACGCCGCTGGGCTGTGCCTATCCGCTCGTCGTCGTGGACCGCTCCCGGCACCGCAGCGGCGGGCTGCGCCATCAGCTGGCCAAGAAGTGGCAGAAGCTGGACGCGCGGCCCGGCGCCCCCCTGCATCGCGTCGAGTGCGACGCCGGGGAACGGCCGCCGAGTCTGCGCAAGCGGCTGCGCGAGGACCGTGCCGACCTGGCCGGCTTCACCTTCCGGCCGGCCACCGGCCCGCACTTCGAGGTCGGCCTGACCACCCCGGTGCCCATCCTGCTGTGGTCGCGCACGGGCTGTACCGACCTCGGCCATGAAGGGCCCTGTTCCGGCGCGGCGTTCCTCGACCGGCTCGCCGCGTCCGTCGCCCGGGTTCCTCCCGGTGAACTGCCGCGGCACATCATGGAGTTGCGGGAGACCGCCGCCGCGGACGACGACCCGGACGGGCACTGGGCCAAGGACGTCCAGTTGCTGTGGGACGACCCGCGCTGCTTCCCCGAGTCCGCCGCCCGCCCGCACTCGCCCGTCCCCTGAGCCGCCCACCGCACACCGCACCCCCCATGGAGAGAGACCCCATGCCCCTGTGGCCCGTCTACACCGGCACCAACGAGCCGCACGACGGAATCGACCGGCTGCCGCCGCCCCCGCCCTGGCGGGCCTTCGACGGCGGACCGGCGCTCGACGCCCCCGACGCGGCTGCCGACACCGGCGCGGTCTCCCCGGACCGCACCCATCGCGCCGAGACGTACCGGGCCACGCCGCAGACGGTCCAGCTGGTCAACGCGGCCCTGTATCTGCGCCGCCCGCTGCTGGTCACCGGCCCGCCCGGCACCGGCAAGTCCTCCCTGGTCTACGCGGTCGCCCGGGAGCTGGGGCTCGGCCCGGTGCTGCGCTGGAACATCACCAGCCGCAGCACCCTGCACGACGGCCTCTACCAGTACGACCCGCTGTCCCGGCTGTACGCGGCCAGGCAGCTGCCCGCGGTGGAGACCGGCATCGAGGACCATCTGCGCCTCGGCCCGCTCGGCACCGCCCTGCTCCCCTACGCCCGCCCCCGCGCCCTGCTCATCGACGAGATCGACAAGAGCGACCTCGATCTGCCCAACGACCTGCTGAACGTTCTGGAGGAGGGCCAGTACGAAATTCCCGAGCTGATCCGCAGCGCCCGGGACACCCCGACGGCCCAGGTGATGATCGACGGCAGCGACCAGCGGGTGGCGGTGGAGCGCGGCCGGGTCCGCTGCCGTGCCTTCCCCTTCGTGGTCTTCACCAGCAACGGCGAGCGCGAGTTCCCGCCCGCGTTTCTGCGCCGCTGTGTCACCCTGCGGCTGCGGCAGCCCGACGACGGCCATCTCGCCGCGATCGTGCGCGCCCACTTCGACGAGGAACCCGACGCCTACGCGCAGACCCTGATCAGCCGGTTCCTGTCCCGGGTGAGCGGCGGCGACCTGGCCACGGACCAGCTGCTGAACGCGATCTACCTGGCCCGTTCCTCCGATCTGGCCACGGAGTCGCTGGACGAGCTGGCCGAGCAGCTGATGCCGTACCTGAGCGAGGCACCGCCGACCGATGCCTTCTGAGCGCGCCGGCCGCCGCCCACCGCTGGTCCGCCTGGCCGCCATCCTGGCCGAGGCGGCCGGCGGCGTGCGCCCGACGCCGCTGGAGCTCGCCGAACTGCTGTGGCTCGCCCGCCACATGGAGCCGGGAGACCGGCCCCCGTCCGCCGCCCCGGCCCCGCGCTCCCCCGCCGAGGACGCCCAGCCCCCCGAGACCGCCCCCACGCCCACGCCCCCACCCCCGGGCGGGCCACCGCACATCGGCACCCCGCCGCCGCCCACCGAGGCCCCGCGCGCCCCGCTGCACCTGCCCGCCCCCGCCCCCGTCCCGGACCGGGCCCCGAAAGCGCCCACCGGCCCGGCCGAACCGCACACCGCTCTGCTGGCCCCCGCGCCGCCGATGCTGCGGCATCCCCTGGCCCTCCAGCGCTCCCTGCGCCCGCTCAAGCGCCGCACCGAAGCACCCGACCGCCTCGAACTGGACGAGCGGGCCACCGCCGACCGCATCGCCCGGCTGGGCGCCGAACCGCAGGAGTGGCTGCCGGTGCTGCGCCCGGCACGGGAGCGGTGGCTGCGGCTGCACCTGGTGTACGACGCCGGGCCCACGATGCCGGTCTGGCGTCCGCTGATCCGTGAACTGCACGCCGCGCTGGCCCAGTCCGGGGTCTTCCGCACGGTCACCCTGCGCCGCGCGGACCCCGACGGCACCGTGCGCCACGGCGCCGCCCCGCCCGCCGACGGCCGCACGGTCACCCTGCTGGTCAGCGACTGCATGGGACCGCAGTGGCGGCCGGGCCCCGCCGGACTGCGCTGGTACCGCACGCTGCGCCGCTGGGCGCACCACATGCCGCTGGCCGTCGTACAGCCCCTCCCGGAACACCTGTGGCAGGAGACGGCGCTGCCCGCCGTCGCGGGCCGGCTGTCGGCACCGCATCCGGCGGCGCCCGCGGCCTCGCTCACGTTCGTGCCGTACGACGACGTCCCGGAGGAGGCCGGGGGCGCTGTCGCCCTGCCCGTGCTGGAGCCGGGAGCGGACTGGCTGGCGAACTGGGCCGCGCTGATCGCGGCTCCCGGCGGCAAGGACTTCCCCGGTGCGGCGGCCCGGCTGACCGGAGCGCCACCGGCCCCGCCCGGGACACCCGCGGACGGCCCCGACGCCTCCCCCGAGGACCTGGTCCTGCGTTTTCGCGCCAGCGCCTCGCCCGAGGCGTTCCGGCTGGCCGGCCATCTCGCGGTGGGCCGTCCCGACCTGCCGGTCATGCGGCTGGTCCAGGCGGCCCTCGAACCCCGCCCGCGGCCCCAGCACCTCGCCGAGGTGATCCTCAGCGGCATGCTGACGCGAGTGCCGGGCCCGCCCGGCTCGTACGCGTTCCGGCCCGGTGTGCGCGAGCTGCTGCTCCTGGGCCTGCCACGGACGGCTCGGGGGCGCACGACGGAACTGCTGGCCCGGGTGGGCGGGTTGATCGACGAACGGGCCGGGGCGGCCCCGGGTGAGTTCCGGGCGTCGACACCGGCCGCGTCGGGCACCCGCACGGCGGTGGACGGTGAGCCGTTCGCGACGGTCAGTGCCGAGCGTCTGGGGCAGCTGGGCTCGGAGCAGCCGCCGGCCCCGCCACCGGAGCCGGCCCCGGCCCCGAGCCCGGCCCCGGAACTCCTGGGCGACCGCTACCAGCTGCTGGAGAAGCTCTCGCCGTACTCGGAGCAGTGGCGGGCCCGTGACTTGGAGACCGACCGGCTGGTGACGGTGCGGCTGATCCAGCGGGTCGCGTCTCCCGGCCGGCGCTCGGCGTTCCTGCGGGACGCGCGGCTGCTCCTGGGCGTCGAGCACCCCCATGTGGCCACCGTGCACGACTTCGGCTTCTCGGGGGAGACGGCGTATCTCGTCTCGGAGCACCTGGACGGCACCGACCTCAACTCGCTGGTCGCGGGCAGCGGTTACGAGCTTCCCGCACCGCTGCTGGTGCCGCTCGCCGCCCAGCTCGCCGGGGCCGTCCTCGCCCTCCACGACGCCGGTGTCACGCACGGCGGCCTGAACATGCCGCGGGTCGTCCTGCTGCCCGACGGAACCGTCAAGCTCACGCACGCCCGGGTGGGGCGGTCCGCGGGCCCCGACGGACGTGCCGAGGACCGCAGGGCGCTCGTCGGCCTGCTGTTCCAGCTGGCGGCCGGCCCGAGCGGGCCGAGGCTGCCGGTGCAGCCGCACACCCTGGCCCATCTCCCGCCCGCCGTCCGGCCGCCGTTCGCGGACGCGCTCAACGAACTGCTCTCCCCGGCCCGCGCGAGGGACGGCCTGGACCGGCTCACCGCACTCGGCGGTTCCCCGCTGCTCCAGGAGGGGTTCGAGCAGCGCCGCTACTTCGTCCTCGGCCCCCTGCGCGCCGAGTTCCCGGACCGCCCCCGCCATGTGCCGCCTGACTGCGCCGCCATGCTCGCCATGCTGCTGTTCAAACACGGCCGTGCGGCGACCCACGAGGAGCTCACGGCCGGGCTGTGGGAGCCGTCCGACCGGCCCGCGGACACCGCGGCCGAGCTGAGCAGAATGGCGTCCCGGCTGCGGATCTCACTGGGCCCCGGCGCACTGTCCTCGCACTCCGGCAGCCGCTACTCCCTGCACACCAGCGTGGACTACGTGGACGTCCTGCACTGCGACGAACTGGTCCGGCAGGCCGACGAGGCGCGGGCGGCCGGTTCGTTCGCCGACGCACACGCGCTGGTGGGCGCGGCACTGGACCTCTTCGACGGCGACACCCCCCTCGCCGGTGTCCGGGGTCCCGCCGCCCGCACGGCCCGCACCCGACTCCAGCAACTGCGCCTCGGCCTGCTGCGCACGAGCGCCGAACTCGACCTGGAGCTCGGTGAGTTCGAGCGCGCGGCCGTGGACCTCGGCGGCCTGGTCGACGCCCACCCCGCCCGCGAGGACTTCCGCCGGCTGTACCTCATCGCGCTGCGGCGCCAGGGGCGGGTCGACGAGGCCCTGGAGGTGTACGAGGAGTACGAACTCTCCGGCGGACAGAACCTCGAACTGCTGGCGATGGGACGGGAGTTGCGCGACGAGTTCGACGACCGCCAGGAGGGCACGACGGACTCCACCGGGTACGAGGAGTTCTCCGACCCGGCCGGCACGGCCACCGACACCGACATCGCCTACGGCTTCGGCGCCTCCCCCTACGATCTGCCCGACGGCGCCCCCCTCTCCCGGGACCACCCGTCGGACGACCTGGTCGTCGAGGAGGACACGCCGGCCGCCGAGCCTGCACCGGACGGCCTGTTCGTCGTGGAGGACACGCTGGCCGCCGAGTCGGCCGAGGACGCCTACGACGAGCCGCCGGAGGACGCCGAGCCCGAGGAGGATCCGGACGTCGACCTGTGCGACTGCGTCGGCTTCGAGTTCGCGGACGACGCGCCGTCCGACGAGGCACGCGCCGAGCTGGATCGCCTGGTCACGATCCTGGTCGAATCGAGCGGGCTGCTCCCGGAGGAGTACATGCTCCGGCATACGGCCCGGGGGATCCTGCTGCGATTGCAGCCGTACTGGGACGGGGGCCCCGTCTTCAGGGCGACGGTGGCGGGGCTGCCGGAACTCCTGGGGCGACTGGAGGGCTGCCGGCTGCGGGTGGAGTTCTGGCGCGCGCTCTACGGGCCGGACCCGGGCGACGAGAGCGACGACCGGCCCGGCGCCGAGGCCGTCGCGCACGCGCTGGACCTGTCCGGGCAGCGGGCCGTCATCGCCTGCTCGGAGTTCTGGCATGCGATGGAGATCGCGGAGAACTCCCTGACCGCGGACCGGTTCGCACGGCTGAGCGACGGCAGCGGGTGGTACAGCACCGTCCACCCCGCGGGCGTGCCCGAGCCGCAGGCCCCGATCGTGCTGGTCGACATGACCGACATGCTGCGCGACCCGGCCTTCACCGGACCGCCCACACCGCCGGCCGGCCGGGAGACGGACGGGGACGGGGCCGGGGACGGGGCCGGGGCAGTGGAGGGGGCGGTGAACGACGCGGCGGACGGGGTGGTGGACGGCCCCTTCCCCGTACCTGTGAGCGGAGCCGTCCCCGGCCCCCGGGGCGAGGGCGGGACGGTGGTCGTAGCACTGCCCGGCGGTGAGCTGGTCCCCGCGGACTACGCGGTCGTCCGCATGGCACCCCCGCATGTGCGGGCGACGTGGCAGTACTTCGAGGTCGACCTGACGGAACGTCGCCTCGCGCCCGAGGACGTTCCCGGCGTCGAGGTGAGGTGGCGGGTCAACGACGCCGTGACGGCCGTGCAGAACCCCGACCTGGACGTGCCGGGCCTGCTCACCGGTGTCCTGCGCGATGCGCGGGGCCTGTACGGCAACGACCTCAGACATGCCCTCAGCAGCTGCCGCGTGCCCGGTCACCTCGTCCACTGGTCACTGCCCACCGTCTTCCGGACGGCGGCTGCGGGCATGCTTCCGCACTGGGGCCGTCCGCCGAAATGAGCGGCGACTCGCCGTGCACGGCCCGACAAACCCCCATTCGGCGGCACCCCACCCGGCCCCCTCCAGAAGGCGGCCGCCACCCGGCGACGCGCACGATGCCTAAGAGGCCCCCTCATCGGGTGGCCCCGCGAGAACAGCCCCCACACGACGCCACGCGCAAGGCCCGCCACCCACCCACCGGCCGCCACGGTCTGCGCTCTCGGGAGGACCCGCCATGACCGCCAGTCTGGAGCAGCTGCGCCGCTGCCACTTCGCCGTCGACCTGGGGGCTGCCAGGACCCGTGTCTATGTGAAGGGCGCCGGACTCGTCGTCGACCAGCCTTCCGCCGCGGCCGTCAACACCCGTACCGGCGCCCTGATCGCGGTCGGGGAGTTCGCGGAGCGGATGACCGGGCGCACCCCGGACTACATCCGCGTCGTCCGGCCGGTCTCCGGCGGCACGGTCGTCGACATCGAGATGGCGCAGCGCATGCTGCGGCACCTCCTCGGCGACAAGATGCGCCGCACGCTGCGCCGCAAGCCCTTCCTGCGCGCCGCGGCCTGCACCCCGCACGACGCCGACCCGCTCGCGCAGCGGGCCGCCATCGAGACCCTCGTCGGACTCGGCGCCCGGCGGGTGGAGCTGGTCGACACCCTGATCGCCGCCGCCGTGGGCTGCGGGCTGCCCGTGGAGCAGCCCGAGGCCAGCATGATCATGGTGTGCGGGGCCGCCGCGACCGAGGTCGCCGTGCTGTCGCTCGGCTCCATCGTCACCGCCGAACGCATCCGCGTGGGCGGCGAGGCCGTCGACCACGCGATCGTGCAGCATCTGCGGCACGAGCACGAGCTGATGCTGCCCAGCCAGAGCGTACGGCCCCTTCAGCTGGCGCTCTCCGGCAACGGGCTCACGCCGCACGGTCCGGCCTCCACCGAGATCCACGGCCGGGACGTCGCCACGGGCCTCGCCCGCAGCGTCCAGGTCGACACCGCGGCCGTACGGGTCGCCATCCAGACCCCGCTGACCGCGGTGCTCGACGGCATCGGCAAGGTGCTGCGCGAGTGCCCGCCGGATCTGGTGGCCGATCTCGCCGACCGGGGGATCATGATGGTCGGCGGCAGTGCGCTGCTGCCCGGGTTCGACCAGATGCTGAAGCAGGCCACCCGGATGCCCGTCCACATCGCCGAGCGGCCCGACGTCTGCGCCGTACAGGGCCTGGGCACCATGCTGGAGGGCAAGATCGCACCGCTGGAGCTCGACGCGGCCGAGTGAGCCCGTAGCACCTCGGACACCCGGCCCCTTCCCCCGGCCCCTTTCACCCGGCTCCCTTCGCTCAGTACGGCAGGATGCGCCCCGAGGGTGTGCGCCGGTCGATCTCGCCTCTGGTGTCGCGGGGGCCGGCGGGCCGACGGGTGACACGAACGCGGACGTTTGTCTGGCGGTTCATGGCGCCCTCCTCGTCTGTCGGGTCCGTTGCGACCAGCCTTCTCTCCGCAACCTTTCGGCACATCGTGCCCAGGGAGGCACTTGTCATGCCTCCGTGGCAGGAGGGATGCGGTCCGGACTGGTGCTCGAAGACGAGGACGCCCCTGATCAGCGCGCGGTCGTGCCCCGGTCACCGTCGGGCGAGCGGCGGCGCCGGGCGCGCAGGGGCCCGGACGCGGTCTTGGCGCCGCGCGGGATCTGCTGCTCGAACGCGGCGAGCGCTATCGGGCTGTCCGGCGGTACGACGGCCATCATGCGCCGCCGCTGCGCCTCGGCGAGGGCGTCCCCGGCCGGGGTGCCGTGGCGGGCGTGGACGATGCGGACCTGTCCGTCGCCGGAGCCGCGCCGGCCCACCGGGGTGACGCCGGCGTTGGTGCCGTCGGGGAGGGTCACCCAGAGCTGGAAGTCGTCGTACCGGAAGTAGTCCGCGGCCTTGATCGGCCAGGGGTAGTGATGCTCGCCGGCCGCCTTGGGCAGCACCCCGGAGTGGTTCGCCCTGCTGAGCGGCACGCACGCGTTGAACAGCGAGTCGGTCCACGCCTCCACGCTCTCGGCGTCGGTGACCGGGGTGGTCAGCAGGGCACGGGCACGCTTGTAGCCGAGGGCGTCCAGGGCGTCCAGGGTGAGCGGGAAGGCCTCGACGAGCTCGGCCGCCTCGCGCCGGAGCCGGTCGACCTTGGCGGGGTCGGCGCAGAACTGCGCGCTCCACTCGATGCCGACGCGGGCCCGGTACATCCGCCAGCCGCTGTCGGCCCGCACCCACAGGCTGCCGCCGTGGTGCATCTCCCAGGGGCCCGCTCCGTACGGCAGTTCGTCGCCGTCCGCCGCGATCTCCCCGAGGATCTTCTTGGCCGTCTTCTTGGCGGCGCGGAAGTGGGAGGACTCCTCGCGCTTGGGATGCTTGACGACCTGTATCTCCCACGGGTGGTTCTCCTTGCGGGTCCCGGCGATCTCGAGCTCTACCGGGCCCTGGGGCGTGGTCACGACGTCTACAGCCATCAGCGGCCTCCTTCCGAGGACCGCGACCCCGTGGCGCCACACCGCGCACGGGTGCCGCTCCTTCCATGGTGAGGCGCGGCGCGAAGGGTGTCGATCGCGCTCTGGACCCGGCCCGGGATCAGGCGCACGCTCGTCTGTAGGGGTTCCAACGCGTACGGAAGTGATCTCGATGGAAGACAAGCACTGGACCGTCCGGATCCACATCACCGAGGACGGCGACGACACCCGCGCCGAGGCCGTGCTGACCACTCCCGACACCTCGACCGTCACCGGCCGGGGCGTGGCCCATCGCAATCCGGTCGACCGGCCGATCCCCGAGATCGGGGACGAACTCGCCGCCAGCCGCGCCCTGGAGGACCTGGCCATCAGGCTGCACGACGTCGCGTCCGACGACATCGTGGAGCTGGCGGGCCCGGCGGAACAGGTCAGCAGCCGGGCGTGGGAGATCCCGTAGGCATGGTCCGAAGGACAGGCGGCCCTAGGGCCCTTCTGATGAATCTCCGCGGCGTCGCGACGCCGCGGAGATTCATCAGAAGGGCCCTAGACGTCCACCCAGCTGTAGCGCCGCTCCGGCCGTCCCGCCTGCCCGTACCGCAGGGACACCTCGGCGCGCCCGGTGCCGGTGAAGTGCTCCAGGTAGCGGCGGGCGCTGACCCGTGACACCCCGAGCCGGGCCGCGCACTCGGCGGCGGACAGGCTGCCGTCGGCCGTGCGCAGCTCCCGTTCGATCAGCTCGGCGGTCTCCACGCTCATGCCCTTGGGCAGGGCCGTCGTCGTGGCGGCCGGTGCGGAGCCCCGCGCCAGCGCCCGGTCCACGTCGGACTGCCCGCTGACGACCGCCGCGTAGAGGTTGCTGCGCCGGGCCGCGTACTGCTCCAGCCGAGCCCTGAGGTCGTCGGCGTCGAACGGCTTGAGCAGATAGTCGACCACGCCCTGCCGTACGGCGCCCCGGACCGCGTCCGACTCGCGAGCCGCGCTGATCACCATGACATCGCAGTCGTGTCCTGCGGTGCGCAGCCGGGGGATGATCTCCAGTCCGAACATGTCGGGAAGGTAGAGGTCGAGCAGCACCAGGTCGGGCTCCAGCTCGGCGACGGCGGTGAGCGCCTGCTCGCCGCAGTTCGCGGTGCCGATCACCCGGAACCCGTCGACGCCGTCGACGAATCCGCGGTGGATGCGCGCCACCATGAAGTCGTCCTCCACGATCAGCACGTCGATCATCGCACTGCCTCCGTCGCTCGGTCGGCCGGGCGGCCGACGGACATGCGGGCCGTGAACATGGCGCCCTCCTGTGTGTTGGCCACCGACACCTCACCGCCCCGGCGTTTGCACACCAGCCTGGTGAGCGCCAGGCCGATCCCCCGGTCGCCGCCCTGCGCGGCCTTGGTGGTGAACCCGTGCGAGAACACCTCCTGCGCCAGCTCGGGCGCCACCCCGGGCCCCGAGTCGCGTACGACGATCTCCACGCTCGAGGCGTCCTGGCGCAGTTCGACCTCGACCCACGCCTCATGGTCCTCGTCGCCGGCCACGGCGGCGTCCACCGCGTTGTCCACGAGGTTGCCCAGCACGGTCGCCACGTCCGCCGAGTCGGTCGGCTCCAGCCGTTCCAGGGCGGTGCGCTCGGAGATCCGCAACCGCACCTTGCGTTCCGCGGCGAGCGCGGACTTGGCCATGAGCAGGGCGGCGACGGCCCGGTCGCGGACCCGGCTGGTGAGGTGCAGATCGAGTGACTCGCGGTGCTTGCGCAGGGCGCGGACGTACCGTACGACCTCGTCCGTCTCGCCGATCTGGATGAGCCCGGAGATGGTGTGCAGCTGGTTGGAGAACTCGTGGGCCTGCGCGCGCAGCAGCTCGGCGGTGCTGCGGAAGGAGCCCAACTCGCGTTCCAGTTGGGCGAGTTCGGTGCGGTCGCGCAGGGTCGTCACGGAGCCGAGGCGGCGGCCGTCCTTGGTGACGTCCATCCGGTTCATCACCAGGACCCGGCCGCGGCGCACCACGACCTCGTCGCGCCGCGCGCCGGGATCGCCGGGCTGCCCCTCGGGCGCGGTCCCGGCCAGGACGTCGTACAGCCGCCCCTCGATCCCCAGGTCGGTCAGGCTCATCCCGACGCAGGTCTCGGGCAGGTCGAGCAGTTTGCGGCCGACGGCGTTGACCAGGGTGAGCCGCTGGTGCGGGTCTAGGGCGACGACGCCCTCGGCGATCCCGAACAGCATCGCCTCGCGGTGTTCGGCGAGCCCGGCGATCTCGCGCGGCTCCATGCCGAAGGTCTGGCGTTTGATCCGCCGGGCCAGCAGCCAGGAGCCGGCCACGCCGAGGACGCTGGCGACGCCGAGGTAGACGAGCAGATAGGAGGAGGCGCCGACCAGCCGCTGCCAGAGGGAGGGCGAGGCCCGGCCGATCATCACGGTGCCCAGGTGTTCCCCGACCGCGTCGCCGGAGGCCCCCAGCACCGGCGCCTGCGCCGCCAGCTCGGTGACGCCGTTCACCGGTACCTCGCCGGACCAGCCGCGGCCCCCGGCGGCGTCACCGGCGGGGACCGGCAGCCGGGTGCCGAGGAGGGTCGGGTCGGTGGAGGCGACGATCCTGCCCGCGGCGTCGGCGACCGTCGCGGAGCTGACGCCGGACCTGGTCCGGGTGGACTGGAGCAGGGGCGCGAGCATCTCCGCGGGGGCGGGCCGCACGAGCTGGATGCGGATGAGCGGGTTGCCGGCCAGCTCCTCGGCGAGCGCGGTCACCCGGCGTCCCTCGACCCGGTCGAAGGTCGCTTTCGACTGGGCGAGCGAGACCGCCGCGACGGCGACCAGCACGATCACGACGATGGCGAGCTGCCATACCAGCAGCTCGCCCGCGAGTGTCTGACGCCGTTGCGACCGTGACGTTATGACCACTATGAACTCAACCTTCAATGGTCACAGAACCGAGACGGGGTGTCTCAGGAACCGCACAATCATGGCGCCGGAACGGGCCGAGCGAAAGAGATGAGCCATGAGAACTCGACGAGCCGCACTTGTCGGAGCTCTTGCCGCCGTGTCGATGATCGCGGTCAGCGCGTGTGGTGCCACCGCGGACAAGGAGGAGGGCGGGGGCGGGAACGGCGAGCCGGTGACCGGCCTGCGTCTGATGGTGCCCAACACCCCGGGCAGCGGGTACGACCTCACCGCCCGCACCGTCTCCCAGGTCATGCAGGACACCGACGTCGCCTCCGGGGTCCAGGTGTTCAACCTGCCCGGCGCGAGCGGCACGGTGGGCCTTCAGCGGCTGGTGAACGAGAAGGGCAACGGCAAGCTGGCCATGCAGATGGGCCTGGGCGTCGTCGGTGCCTCGTACACCTCGAAGTCCAAGGCGACGCTGACCGACACCACGCCGATCGCCAAGCTGATCGAGGAGGCCGGCGCGATCGTCGTGCCGAAGAACTCCCCGTACAAGACGATGGACGATCTCGTGGCGGCCTGGAAGGAGAACCCCAAGAAGCTCGCCGTGGGCGGCGGTTCCTCGCCGGGCGGGCCCGACCATCTGCTGCCGATGCAGCTGGCGAAGGCCGTCGGCATCAAGCCGAAGGACGTCAACTTCGTCTCCTACGACGGCGGCGGCGAGCTGCTGCCCGCCATCCTCGGCGGCAAGATCGCCTTCGGGGCCAGCGGTTTCGGTGAGTTCCTCGACCAGATCGAGGCGGGTCAGGTGCGGGTCCTCGCGGTGACGAGCGAGAAGCCGATCGCCGCGCTCGAGGACGCCCCCACCCTCAAGGACTCCGGCATCGACCTGGTCTTCACCAACTGGCGCGGCGTCGTCGCCCCGCCCGGCATCACCGCCGAGGAGAAGAAGACGTGGGTCGAGGCACTGACCGAGATGCATGACTCGGACGAGTGGAAGGCGCAGCTGGACAAGAACGGCTGGGTCGACTCCTTCGTCACCGGCGACGAGTTCGGCAGCTATCTCACCGAGCAGGACAAGGCGGTCGCCGACATCCTGGCCGAGCTCGGGCTGGCATGAGCGCCCCGGTGACAGAACCGGCCGTGGAGGACTCCCCTCCGCCCCGGGAGGGCGGGGACCGCGCGCAGTACGGCGTGTGCGTGTTCCTCGCCCTGCTGGGCACCGCCGTGATCGTGGACGCCCTCGGCATCCCGCATCTCACCAGCGGCACCGACCCGGTGGGGCCGCGTGCGGTGCCACTGATCCTGGGCGGCCTGCTCGTCCTGTTCTCGGTGCTGTACGCCGTGGACGTGGCCCGGGGCGGTCGCGGTGAGCCGGAGGCCGGCGAGGACGTCGACCTGTCGGCCGGCAGCGACTGGCGCACCGTGGTGCTGCTGGTCGCGGTGTTCGTCGCGAACGCGCTGCTCATCGAGCGGCTCGGCTGGGTGATCAGCGGCGCCCTGCTCTTCTGGGGCACGGCGTTCGCGCTCGGCAACCGCCACTACGTGCGCAACCTGCTGATCGCCGCGACGCTCTCTTTGACCACGTTCTACGCGTTCGCGATCGGCCTCGGCGTGAACCTCCCCGCCGGCGTCCTGCAAGGAATCCTGTGAGGCCCTGATGGACAACCTGAACAACCTCATGCAGGGCTTCGCGGACGTCATGGCCCCGATGAACCTGTTGCTCGCCCTGGTCGGCGTGGTCATCGGCACCGCGGTGGGCGTCCTGCCGGGCATCGGCCCGGCGATGACGGTGGCCCTGCTGCTGCCGGTGACGTACGGGATGGAGCCGGTGCAGGCGTTCATCATGTTCGCCGGCATCTTCTACGGCGGCATGTACGGCGGCTCGACGACATCGATCCTCCTCAACACCCCCGGCGAGTCCTCGTCCGTGGTCACCGCCATCGAGGGCAACAAGATGGCGAAGGCGGGCCGGGCGGCGCAGGCGCTGGCCACGGCGGCGATCGGCTCCTTCGTGGCGGGCACCATCGGCACCCTGCTGCTGGTCCTGATCACCCCGTTCGTCGTCGACTTCGCGGTCAGCCTCGGCGCCCCCGACTACTTCGCGCTGATGCTGCTGGCGTTCATAGCCGTGACGTCGGTGCTGGGCTCCTCGCGCATCCGGGGCTTCGTCTCGCTGCTGCTGGGCCTGACGATCGGCCTGGTCGGCATCGACACGGTGTCGGGCCAGCAGCGACTGACTCTCGGCGTACCGCAGTTGGCGGACGGCATCGACGTCGTCGTGGTGGCGGTCGGCATCTTCGCGGTCGGCGAGGCGCTGTGGGTGGCCGCGCATCTGCGCCGCACACCGGCCGAGGTGATCCCGGTGGGCCGCCCCTGGATGGGACGGCAGGACTGGCGGCGGTCCTGGAAGCCCTGGCTGCGCGGCACGGCGTACGGCTTCCCGTTCGGCGCGCTGCCGGCCGGCGGCGCCGAGATCCCGACGTTCCTGTCGTACGCCACCGAGAAGCGGCTGACCAGGCACCCCGAGGAGTTCGGCAAGGGCGCCATCGAGGGCGTGGCGGGTCCTGAGGCCGCGAACAACGCGTCGGCCGCGGGCACCCTGGTCCCGATGCTGGCGATCGGCCTGCCGACCAACGCCACGGCGGCGGTGATGCTGGCGGCCTTCCAGTCGTACGGCATCCAGCCCGGCCCGCTGCTGTTCGAGCGGGAGGCGAGCCTGGTCTGGATCCTGATCGCCAGCCTCTTCATCGGCAACCTGCTGCTGTTGCTGCTGAACCTGCCGCTCGCCCCGGCCTGGGCGAAGCTGCTGCGGATTCCGCGCCCCTACCTCTACGCGGGCATCCTCTTCTTCGCCTCGATGGGCGCCTACGCCGTGAACGCCCAGCCGCTCGACCTGTTCATCCTGCTCACCCTGGGCCTGCTGGGCTTCGCCATGCGGCGCTTCGGGCTGCCGGTGCTGCCGCTGATCGTCGGCGTCATCCTGGGCCCGCGCGCGGAACTCCAGGGCCGGCGCTCGCTCCAGTTGTCCGGCGGCGAGCAGTCGGGGTTGCTGGGCGGCCCGGTGTCGTACACGGTCTACACGGTGATCGCCCTGGTGCTGGTGTGGCCGCTGATCGGCCGGTTCGTCGTACGTCCGCTGCGCGCGCGAAGCGCCGCCTGAGACACCCGGAGAACGAGATGACTGTGCTGGTCGGCTACGTCCCCTCCCCCGAGGGGGAGGCGGCACTGCGCGCGGCGATCGGCGAGGCGCGCCGGCGCGGCGAGAAACTCCTGGTGGTGAACACCACCCGGGGCGATGCCCTGGTCGACTCCCGCTTCGCCCAGGAACCCGATCTGACCCGGGTCCGCGAGGACCTGGCGGCGCTGGGCATCGACTTCGACGTGCGCCAGGTCCTCGGCGCCCGGGACGCGGCCGAGGAGATCATCGATCTCGCGGAGCGGGTGGGGGCGTCCCTGGTGGTGATCGGGCTGCGGCGGCGCAGCGCGGTCGGCAAGCTGATCATGGGCTCGGCGGCCCAGCACATCCTGCTGGGCGCGGACTGTCCGGTCCTCGCCGTGAAGGCGGAGGGCTGACCGCGCCGGCTTCGGCGTGATCCGGAGCCGCGGATCCGGAGCCGCGTGATCCGGGCCGGGCGTGATCCGGAGTCGGCGTGATCCGAAACATAACGTGGTGTGCGACATAGGCGTTTTCGTCCGAATATGGCTGACTGGATGTGTTTGCCTCACGCACAGCGTTGTGTCATCGGAACAGACCGCCAGTCGATCCGCCCGGGAGATTCATGCGCCTGCGCATCCCGTCCGTCCAGCGAAGAGCCTCGGCTCCCCGCATAGCTTCCCTTCCACCCCTCGCCCTCGCCGGGGGCGCCCTGGCCCTCGGCGTCGGTGGCCTGTATGCCACCGGGCTGGTGGCCGCGGGCGGTGACATAGAGGGGGGCACGACGGTCCGGGGCGTGGACATCGGCGGGCTGAGCCGCGCCGAGGCCGTCCACAAGCTCCAGGAGCAGCTGGAACCGGCCTCCTCGCGGGAGCTGACCGTGACGGTCGGTGACCGCAAGGGCACGGTCGATCCACGCCAGGTCGGCCTCACCTTCGACTACGAGAAGACGGTGGACCGCGCGGCCCGCACCGACGACGCCGACCCGTTCACCGTGATCGGCGGGCTGTTCCACTCGGGCGGCACCGTCGAGCCGGCCGTCCACGTGGACGAGGCCAAGGCCCGCTCGGGCCTCGGGTCGCTGGCGAAGTCGCTGGACCGCGAGGTCCGCGACGGCGCCGTCACCTTCGAGGACGGCCACGTCCGGCAGGTCGCCCCGCGCGCCGGGCACGCCCTGGACAAGGACGCCGCCGTCGAGCCGCTGCGCGCCGCCTTCCTGCGCGGCGAGGCCGCCTCCGTCACAGCCCTGCCCGCCCGCGAGACCCAGCCAAAGGTCACGCAGCGTGAGGTGCGCAGGGCGGTGCGCGAGTTCGCCGAGCCGGCCATGTCGTGGCCGGTCAGGCTGACCGTCGCCGACCGGCGCTTCACCATCGATCCGGACGTCCTCGGCGAGCATCTGACGATGCGGCCGGACGCCTCCGGCAAACTGACCCCGAAGCTGGACGCCAAGGGCCTGCGAACCGATCCCGAGGTGACCCGCGCCCTGTCCGGCCTGCCCGCCGAGCCGCGCAACGCCACGCTGAATCTCGACGGCGACCGGGTCGTGGCGGCCGACGACTCCAGGTCCGGCGTAAAGATCACCGACAAGGCACTGGGCAAGGCGGTCATGCCGCTGCTGACCAAGTCGGGCACCGACCGCTCCGGCGGCGTCCCCTCCCGGGTGACCGAGCCCCAGGTCACCGCCCAGAACGCCGAACGGCTGGGCCTGACGGAGAAGATGTCGTCCTTCACCGTCAACTTCGACCCGGCGGCGTACCGCACCAAGAACATCGGCCGCGCGGCGGAACTGATCAACGGCTCCGTCGTGATGCCGGGCGCCGACTGGAGCTTCAACCGGACCGTCGGTGAGCGCACCGAGGAGAACGGTTTCGTGGAGGGCATCATGATCCTCGACGACCAGTACCGGAAGGCGCCCGGCGGTGGTGTCTCCTCGGTGGCCACGACCATGTACAACGCCATGTTCTTCGCCGGGCTGAGGCCCCTGGAGCACGGCGCGCACTCCTTCTACATCGAGCGCTACCCGGAGGGCCGCGAGGCGACCGTCGCCTGGGGCAGCCTGGACCTGCGGTTCCGCAACGACTCCGGCCACGCCGTCTACATCAAGGCCGAGTCCACGGACACCTCGGTGACCATCACCTTCCTCGGCACCCGCAAGTACGACGAGATCAGGTCGGTCACCGGGCCGCGCACCAACATCGAGCAGCCGGAGAAGAAGGTCAGCACCGACGAGAAGTGCGTGCCGCAGACTCCGCTGGAGGGCTTCGACGTCACCGTGGAGCGGGTCTTCTACACCGACGGCGAAGAGGTCAAGCGCGAGCCGTTCCGCACCCACTACGACCCGCGCGACGAGATCGTGTGCGAGGACCCGGCGGCGCGATGATCGCCCGGTGACCCGGGCGAAAGCCGACACGCCGTGGTCACCGTTCGAAACGTCTTGTGTCCGGGCAGTGAGCCACGTAGAAAAGGGGCGCCCACCCTTTCTTCACATTCACCTTTCTTCACATCAGCGGAAAGGATGTCGATCGCAGTGCGAGCGTCAGGCCTGCCGAGGCTCAGCCCCGACGGCAGGGCCATCTACGAGCTGGCACTGACCGGCCCCGGCGTGCTGCCCTCGGCGCTGCCCGGTCAGCTGGGCCGCGCACCCGAGGTCGTCGAGAAGGCACTCGCCGACCTCCAGGCGCTGGGCCTGCTGTGTCCGGCCGACGACGACACCGGTGTGCTCACCGCCGTCAGCCCCGACAGTGCCGCCGCGCAGACGCTGTTCCCCCGGGAGCAGGCGGTCAGCGAGCAGTTGAGCGAGATCGCCGAGGCCCGCGCCGAGATGGAACGGCTGCGACCGCTGTACGCCGCCGCGCGGGCCAAGTGGCTCCAGACCAGCGCCATCGAGCTGCTGCCGAACCTGCGGTCCGTGCGCAGTGTGCTCAGCGAGCTCGGTGCCGCCTGCACCAGCGAGATGCTCACCTCACAGCCCGGCGGCGGGCGCCCCACCCCCGTGCTGGAGGAGGCGATCGCCCGGGACGAGGCCATGCTGCGCCGGGGGGTCAAGGTCCGCACGCTCTACCAGCACACGGCGCGCTACAACCAGCCCGCCGTCGCCTACGTCGAGCGGGTCGCCCGGCTCGGTGCCGAGGTGCGCACCCTCAGCGACGGGTTCCCGCGCATGATCGTCTTCGACCGGCAGGCCGCGGTGATCTCCCTGCACGGCCGTCCGCAGGGCGGGGTCCTCGTCCATGACCGCAGCGTCGTGGATTTCGCGGTCGCCTCCTTCGAGCGGGCCTGGCCGGCGGCCACCCCGTTCACCGCCGAGTACCACAAGGAGCAGGTGCACGCCCTTTCGGCGGAGGTCAAGCAGGACATCGCACGGCTGCTGGTGTCCGGCCTGGACGACCGTGCCATAGCGCGCCGGCTGGGCATGGGCCTGCGCAGCTGCCAGCGCCATATAGCCGAGATCATGGAGCAGTTGGGCGCCCGCAGCCGGCTGCACGCGGGCTATCTGATCGGCCGGGACGGCCTCCTGGACGGCCAGGAGCCCGAGGCGGGCCCCGTGACGCCCCCTCAGGCCACCGTCACCACGGGGGCGTCGGCCACCGGCTCGATGCGGGGACCGGCGAGTCTCACATAGTCCCCGGTGCCCAGGGCCACCGACCGGTCCAGCCGGGCCGCGTTGAAGAAGATCCCCTCGTGGCTCAGCAGCTCCGGGTCGACTAGGAGTTCGAGTCCGGGGTCGAAGCAGAACGGCGTGATCGAGCCGCTGACGCTGCCGGCGCGGTAGCGGGTGCCGGCGTCGTCCAGGAGGGTGATCAGCCGGGTGTAGGTGTCCTCGGTCACCGTCGTCCCCCTCACGCGTCCGGGATGCGCGCGTGGAAGACGGTGCCTATGGACGCCCCCGTGCTGAGGTTGATGACGCCCACGCCGTGATCCCCGCGCGTCGCCCGGACGATGACGCCGCCGCTGACGGTGGCGGTGGTGAACACCCCCCACACGGCCGTCCACGGCACGAGGGTGCCGTCCTCGCCTGCGCAGTGCTCCGGCACCGGATGGATGCGCCGCTGGAGGACGTACGGGCCGTCGACCGCGTCCCGCACCCGCGCGGTCCACTCCTCGGCGGTCAGCCCCTCCTGCCAGCCGGGCAGCACCGCCTTGCCGCCGTGCCCCAGGGTCGCCTTCAGCACCAGTTCCTGCTGGTGCTGAACGGCGTGGGCGAGGAGGTCGGCCCGGCTGCCGTCCTCCAGGGTCACCTCGCCCTCGCGCACGGTCCTGGTCCAGGGCAGGATCCGGTCCAGCGTGGCCAGCTCCCGCGCGTCGAAGACATGCCGGTTGGCCTCGTCGGAGAGCATCGCCAACGCCGCCTTGCAGCCGAACAGTTCGGCGTCCATCGGCGTGAAGATGCGCACCTCGCCGCGCTCGGCGGCGTCCAGCACCGGGTCCATCAGCGCCACCGCGTCCGGCGCCGACGCCACGTCCTCCAGCATGAACAGCCGGTTGACGACGTCCACCCGGCGATCGCCGAGCCACAGCCCGCCGTCGCGGGCCTGGAGCTCGCCGATGTGGCAGGCGTACGCCTCGATGCCGAGCGTGCTCCAGTGCTCGGCGACCGCTCGCATGTACGGCGCGAGGGACTCGTAGCTCTCGGGCCAGTCGGTGACGGCGACGACGGGGCGCGCGCCGGGCTCGATGCCGCACTCCAGGCGGATGGTGTCCAGGTGGGCCCGCATGGTGTCGACGTGGTCGAGCTGGTACTCCGCGGCGAACTCCTTCATCCGCGCGTCGTTCAGCAGACCGCGGTTGACGTGGACGATGTCCGAACCGCCGAGAGCACTGCCCATGTTGTACTCCAGCAGCCGGAACCCGCCCGCGTCGGCGTACAGGTCGGAACGGCTCAGCCGGGTCACGCTGGTGCCCCGCGCCCGCAGCGCGCAGCGCACCTGGTCGTCGTTCATGCCGAGGGCGCGGGCGAACGCCGCGAGGTCGCCGCCGAACAGCCGGTCGGGCAGGCTGAGCAGCGCACCGCGCAGCACCTCCAGGTCGGCGAGCAGCCGGCGCCGCTCGTCCGCTTCGAGGAAGAGCGGGCGGGGCAGGAGGTTTCCCCGGTAGAAGATGCGCAGCAGTTCCGACTGCGGTTCCACCGGTACCGGCCCGGGCACGGCCTTGAGGAACTGCTCGGTGAGCGCGTTGCGAGCCACGTGAATACCCTTCGCGAAATGGGGTTCGGCACTCGGCCTACGACAGGGCCTAGGGCGACTTCAGGTCGGCGCCGACGGTGATGGCCAGATAGCAGTAGTCGTCGAGCATCTTGGGCAGCGGGCGCGCCGGACGGCCGAGCTCGTCGGCGTAGGCGAGCGCGCCTTCGAGGTCCGCGGCGAGCCCGGCCTCGGTGAGCAGCCGGGCCGCCCAGCCGCGGCCGAGCCGCTGGTGCGCCGCGTACGCGGCACCGTCGCGGGCGCCGTGCAGATGGGCCGCGATGGCCTCGTCCCACGGCATCAGCGTGTGCGGGCGCAGTGCGTGCAGCGCCTTGGCGGCGGCCGTCGGGCCGAGGGTGCGGATGCGTCCGGCGGGTGACAGGGCCGCCGGGGTCGCGGCCAGTGCGGTGAAGCAGTCGCCGAGCGCGTCGACGTCGTCGTCGGTGAGCTCGGCCAGGGTGCGGTCGGTGAGGCTCCCGGCCCGGCTCCGCCACCAGGCTGCCAGACCTTCGTCGAACGGGTCCGGCTCACCGGGCCTGGGGTAGCGGATGCGGCAGCCGGCCAGGTTGAGCCAGCGGTGCAGCGCCTTGCGGTGCGCGGGCTCGGCGAGGTCGGGCCGGCCGGCGGTGGCGGTGAGGTATTCGTCCCAGATCTCGTCGACCCGCGTGTACTGCGCGAACCTCTGCACGGCGCCGGTGAGCACGGCACCGGTCAGCTCGGCACCGATCGACGCCGCGCCGGTCAACACGGCGTGTTTCATGGGCAGTTCGGGCATGAGCTCTCCTCGGGACGGGACGGCGTCGGTGATCACCGGGTCAGTATGTAGCCGTCCTGGGGGCGGAATCCGCGTGAGCGGCGCAGGTCGGTCATGACGAAGGTGCGCTGCAGCCAGCGGTCGTTGCCGTCGTAGCGAGGGGTGAACGCGGTACGGCCGTGCAGGGTCACCCGGTTGTCGACGATCGCCAGATCGCCCGCGGCCAGCCGGTGCGTGTACGACACGTCGTCGAGCGCCTTCTCCAGGGTGCGCAGCGCGTCCTCGGCGCGCGGGCTCAGCCCGGTGGTGGCGGCGAAGTCGACCCGGATGTCGGGGTCCTGCGGATCACCGAAGAGCACCGGATGGGCCGGTGTCGCCTCGTCCCCGGCCCCGAAGGAGGGCGGCGGCTGGGTGGAGAACTCGGGGCTCGACAGGGCCTCGACGACGGCCGGGGGCAGCAGCGGCAGCGCCTCGCGGATACCGGCGGTGCGCAGCCCGGCCTCGCTCTCGTGGTCGGCGCGCAGGCACAGCAGCATCACATGGTCGGGCCGGTGCTCGTGGAAGGCGTTCTCGTTGTGCATCATCAGCGCGACCGAACCGGCGTTGCCCTGGAAGGTCTCCTGGCCCGGCACCGGCACCACGTCCTGGACGAGGGCGCCGGACTTCTCGGCCCGGAAGGCGGCCGGGTCACCCAGCCCGCAGGCGGTCATCAGCAGCACCGCGGCCGGGACGCTGACCCCGCGCTGGACGGAGCCCTTCACGTTCGGCGTGGGCGGCAGGGTCGCGGCGTCCACGGGCAGGCCGCGCACCAGGAGCGCGCCGGAGGCGCCGGAGTGGCGGCGGAACTCGCGGGCGGTGCGGCGCAGCGGCGCCGGCAGTTCCTCCCAAGCGGAGCGGGCGGCGGCCACCCAGCGCGGGTCGTCGACCTCGGGCAGCGTGCCGCACAGCGCGCGGGCCGCCGCGTCGATCCGGGCCGTGTCGTCCGGGGTCAGGGTGAAGACCGCCGGGTTCGGTCGCGTGGGTATGCCGGATATCACGGTCACTTCATCACCATTTCTCTTCGTGGAGCGGCGTGCGTCCGGCGGGCCGACACACGGTCGATCAGAGTCAGAGCGGGAGCGGTGATCATGGTGGTGACGAGCGTCATCACCACGAGCATCGTGAAGACGGTGGGGCTGATGACCCCCAGTTCGAGGCCGACGCCGAGCACCACCAGCTCGGTGAGGCCGCGGCAGTTCATGAGGGCGCCGAGCGCGATCGAGTCCCGTCGGCCGAAGCCGGTCAGCCGGGCCGCGCCGGTGCTGCCGGCCCACTTGGCGAGGACGGCGACCGCGGTGATCAGCGCGCACCAGGCCCACAGCGCGGGGTCGGCGCCGAGCAGCGAGAACTCGGTGTGCAGCCCGGAGCAGACGAAGAACAGCGGGAGCAGCAGGACCACGGTGAGCGGGCGTATCCGCTCTACGGCGCTCGCCACGACGGCGTTCCCCCGTGGTACGACCGCGCCGAACAGGAAGGCGCCGAAGATGGCGTGGATGCCGATCCAGTCGGTGGTGAAGGCGGCGAGCAGGACGCCGGACAGGACCACCGGCAGGGCGTTTCGAGCGGTCGGCCGGCGTTCGACGAGACGGGCGAGCACCGGCCGCAGTCCGAACCACAGGGCGCAGATGAACGCCAGGGACAGCGCGACGGTCAGCAGCACGGAGGCCGGCGAGCCGCCCTTGGCCAGCGCGGTCACCAGCGCGAGCAGGCACCAGGCGGTGATGTCGTCGACGGCCGCGCAGGTCAGCGCGAGCGCCCCGACCGGGGTGTGCTCGATCTTGCGGTCGATCAGGATCCGGGCCAGTACCGGGAAGGCGGTGATGCTCATGGACACCGCGATGAACAGGGCGAACGTCAGAAAGCCGACGTCCTTCCCGGCGAACCGGTCGTACATGGCGAGGGCGAGCAGCACTCCGCCGAGCAGCGGTACGGCGATGCTGACGTTGCTGACCAGGACCGCGGCGCGGCCCCGGTCCCGGACCTGGCCGAGGTTGAGCTCGTAGCCGACCAGGAACATGAACAGGACCAGGCCGAGCTGGGCGATCGCGTCGATCACCGGCAGCATGCCCTCGGGGAACAGCCGGCTCTGGCCCTCGGGCCACAGGGCGCCGAGCAGCGAGGGGCCGAGGGCGATGCCGGTGAGGATCTCGCCGATGACCGGCGGCTGGCCGATGCGCTGCGCGAGCCGTCCCGCCAGCAGGCAGCAGACCATCATCAGCGGCAGGGCGAGCAGCAGATGACCCGTCGGGCCGAGCGTCGGCAGCCCGGCGGCGAGTTCAATCGTCACGGGCGGGGCCCGTCTCTTCGGTGAAGTACCAGTTCTCGGGGTTGATGAAGCCGAGCGGGTTGACCGGCTCGACGCCGTGCAGGTCGTTGGCGACTTCGAACACCCGCAGCGGGAAGTTCGGCATCCAGATCACCGGCACCTGCTCGGCCAGGTAGTCCTGGTAGGCGTACAGGTCGGCGAGGTCGTCGCTGGTGACCGTCTTCTCGATGAGCGCGTCGGCGACCGGGTCCGAGTAGCTGCCGAAGTTGCAGCCGGCGCCGGTGCGGTAGAGCAGTTCGCCGGTGGGGAGGAAGTTCGGCCCGTACACCCAGCCGCCGTTCCAGCAGGACAGCTCCCAGGTGGTGGTGCCCGTGGTGTCCTGGCCGACCAGGACGGAGGGGTGGACCTCCTCCAGGACCAGTTCGATGCCGGCCTTCGCGGCGTCGTCGCGGAACTTGCGCAGCAGCCGGGTCAGGGTCTTCTCGTGGCCGGAGGCGTAGCGCAGGGTCACGGTGAGCCGGGTGCCCTCGGGGATGCCCTCGCCGGCCTGACCGGGGCCGGTGCCCGGGGCGACGCAGACGGCCGGGGTGACGGAGGTGTCCCAGCCGTTGTCGCCGAGCATCCGGCGGGCCTTGTCCACGTCGAAGAGGAACGGGTTGGACTTCTGGGCCGGCGACAGCAGTTCGGTGGCGGGCAGGGCCGGGACCGGGCCGTACGTGGGATAGCCGTAGCCCTGGTAGATCTCCTGGAAGGAGCCGTCCTGGTCGAGGCAGGTCTGCAGGGCCTGCCGGAAGTACAGCTGGCGGAAGAGCTTCCCGGCGATCGTCGGGTTGGAGAAGTTGAACGGGAAGTAGTGGATGGCGTACAGGATCTGCGGCACGATCCGGTAGTGCTCGGCCAGCGGGTTGGGGCCGCCGGTCGTCGGGTCGGGGGCCGGCTCAGTGATCCGGTCGAAGGGCAGGAAGCCGATGTGGATGGCGTCCGGTCCGTGCGGGCCCCGCTCCAGCCAGCCGTACTGCTGCTCGTCGGTGTCGGTGGGCACCAGGCGGAACTCGTCGGCGTACGGCTTGTTCGGGCCGGAGTAGGCCGGGTTGGGCACCATCCTGACCAGGCCGTCCATGGAGTACTCGGCGAGTTTGAAGGGGCCGTTGACGACCGACCAGACCGGGCTGTCCGCCCAGCCGGTGCGCGCGCTGTTGTCCTCGGCGTACACATCGCCGTTGGCCGCCATCAGATAGTCGTAGACGGCGTGCGCCTGCTCCTTGTCGTGGGTGGCGTCGGCGGGCCCGTCGGCGGTGCGGTCCCATGCCTTCGGCAGCGGCGTGATCAGGCTGAACTGGTTCATCAGGACCCAGTTGCGTGCGTAGGGCTTGTCGAAGGTGAAGCGGACCTTGTCCTCGGCGACCTTCTCGTAGGAGGTCAGGTTGTCCGGGAAGAAGCCCGGCACATAGCCGCCGTACTCCTCCTTCTTCGCCTCCAGCAGATGCATCCAGAGCATCACGCCGTCCGCGTTCACCGTCTCGCCGTTGGACCACTCGTACGGCTTGACGGTGAGGGTGGCGGTGCGGCCGTCCTCGCTCCACTCGGGCGGCTCGGCCATGCTGAGCTCGTAGTCGACCCGGGCGTCGCCCTTGGTGCCGTACCAGTACAGCGGCCGGTACATCAGCATCTGGAACTCGTAGAGGCTGCGGGCGCCGAAACGGCCCGGGGGCAGCAGCGGGAAGATGCAGGCGGGCGGGAAGCCGGGGGTGCAGGCCCAGCTGATGGTGCCGCCCTTGCGGGGAGTCCGGGTCATGACTGTCCTCGGTCGGTGGAGGTTGCGTCGCGGGGGAGCTCTTCGATGGCGGAGGTGCCGCGGTCGGCGTCGGGGCCGTAGCGCTCCCAGGTCTCGTGCAGCCGGATCCGGCCGTCGGGCAGGACCTCGGGGACGCTCTCGCAGCGTCCGGAGACGGTCCGGCCGTCCGCCAGCACCATCGTGTAGGCGAAGGTGAGGGTGCCGTCGGGGGCCGCCAGCCCGGTCAGGGAGCCGCGGCGGACGTCCGCGCCCGCGGAGGAGCCCCAGACGAGGTCGCCCTCCTGGCGGTAGTGGGCGACGGGGGCGTCGGGGCCGGCCGTCACCTTCCTGAACCGTTTGCCGTCGTAGTTGATCACTTTGCGCTCCGGTGGCTGGTCGGGTGGCTCAGGCGGCGTCGCGCAGCTCCAACGTGCAGCACTTGACGCTGCCGCCCGCCTTGAGAAGTTCGGACAGGTCCACGCCGCGCGGTGCGAAGCCCCGATCGCGCAGCTCGTCGATGAGATGGGTGGCGGCCTGCGGCAGCAGCACGTTGCGGCCGTCGCTGAAGGCGTTGAGGCCGAACACCGCGGCGTCCGCGTCGGTCGCGAGGATCGCGTCGGGGTACAACTCGCGCAGCACGGCCCGGCTGCCCGGCGTGAACGCGGCCGGGTAGTACATGACTTCGGTGTCGGACAGCACCGCGAGCGCGGTGTCCAGGTGGTAGAACTCCGGGTCGACCAGGGTCAGTCCGGTGACCGGGACGCCGAAGAACTCCTGTGCCTCGGCGTGCGAGCGGGGGTCGGTGCGAAAGCCCGTGCCGGCCAGCAGCCTGCGTCCGGCGAGCAGATAGTCGCCCTCACCCTCGTTGATGTACTCGGGCCACAGCAGCTCCGTGAAGCCCCGGCCGCGGAACCAGTCGAGGTAGGCGGGCCCCTCGGCGGTGCGCTCGGCGTGCCGGAAGCGGGCGCCGAGCACCTTGCCGTCGACGACGGTGGCGCCGTTGGCGGCGAACACCATGTCGGGCAGCCCGGCCAGCGGCTCGATCACCTCGACGGTGTGCCCCAGCTCCTCGTACAGGGCGCGCAGGTTCTCCCACTGGGCGAGCGCGAGTTCGGTGTCGACGGGCTTGTCGGGGTGCATCCACGGGTTGATCGAGTAGTGCACGTCGAAGTGGCTGGGCCGGCACATCAGCAGCCCGCGCCGGGTCGCGGTGCGGGCGCCGGCCGCCGTCTCGTGGACGCTGTGCGGCGGCAGGATCGGTTCGGTGTACGGCATCGCGGTTGTCTCCCTGGGGTGTGGGATGCGGGTCGGCCGGTGCGGGTGGTTCAGCGGGTGAGCCGTACGTCGATGGAGCGGGCGAGGTCGGTCGCCGTACTCATCGCGTCCTCGAAGGAGGTGCCGGTCACGCCGAGGAAGCCGAGGATGGAGTTGCCCTCCGGCGGACGGCGGATGACGTCCCCGGGCCGGGCCGTGATCTTGAAGAAGAACACCTTGTCGGACGTGGTGAGTTCGCCGGGGACGACGACCTCCTCGATCCGTCCGGCGTCGCACAGCAGCGCCATGCCGGCGATGTGCACCCCGGTCGGGGTGTACGGACCGAGCTTCGGGCGCGCCCCGCGGGAGGTGTCCATCAGGGTCCGGATCGGGCAGTGGCCGGCGGTGAGCCGGGCGATGTGGTCGAGGCCGCCGCCGCCGGGCCGGATCGCGATCTCCAGGATGTGCGGGGCTCCCTCGTGGAAGCGGACCTCGGCGTGCAGGGTGCCGTGGGTGACGCCCTGGGCGCGGACACCGGCCCGCACGGCCTGGTGCAGGGCCTCGACCTGGTCGGGGGCGAGCGAGGTCGGCGCCGCGTGCACGTCGTCGTCGAAGGTGTCGCCCTCGACGGTGACCCGGTCCACGATCGAGCCGAGATACACCTCGCCGTCCCAGGCGACCGCCTCGCACAGGAACTCCCGGCCGTCCAGGAAGGACTCCACGAGCAGGCCCTGCGGGCCGAGGTCGATGCCCTGCGCCTCCATCCGGTACCAGGACATGTCCTCGATGCCGGCCAGCGCCTGCGGGAAGCGCTGTGCCATGTCGTCCGGGTTCTCGATCCGGAAGACGAAGTTGCTGGCGGCGCCCAGGGTGGGCTTGAGGATCACCGGGTAGCCGAACTCCTCGGCGGCGGCGAGGGCATCGGACAGCTCGGGCACGAAGCGGAAGCGCGGGATGGGCGCGCCACCCTTCTCGTGGGCCTGGCGCATCAGGTACTTGTTGCGGCTGGTGCGGGCGGCCTCCACGCCGATCCCGGGCAGCCCCAGCGCCTCGGCGACCGCGGCCACGGTGACCACTCCCGCCTCGGAGAAGGTCAGTACGCCCTCGAAGCGCTCCTGCTCGTGCCAGGCGCGGGCGGCGGCGACGATGGCGTCGATCTGCTGGGAGCCGGCCACCCGGTAGCGGCCCTCCGCCCAGTAGTCCTCCTCCCCCAGGCCGTTGAGTACGTAAAGGTCGGCCCCGAACTCCTCCACCTGCTGGTAACGCGAGAGGTAGTAGTGCGCGTTCTGGAGCGCTTCGACGGCGAGCAGCTTCATGGTCCGTGCTCCTTCCTACGGTCAGTTGGTGGGCTGCGGCGCCACGGCCGGGTCCGCCGGGTCGGGCGTGCCGGGGGTGGCGGGGAACGGGGTGGTCGGGATGTCCGGCGTGTCCGGTCCGGCCGCGGCCTTGTGCTCGGCCCCCTGCTGGCGGAGCTCGCGCCGGGCGTAGAAGGGCCGCATGGTGGCGATCGCGACCAGCGGGACCACACCGATCAGCACGGACAGCGCCCAGAACGCGGCGGCCACCGAGTGGTGGTCGGCGAGGTAGGACAGGGAGACCGTGGCGACCAGCCCGGCCGCGAGGCCCGCCGCGTTGACGGTGCCGAAGACCCGGCCCGAGCGGCTGTCCTCGATGGCCCGCATCAGCAGGGTCCGTGAGGAGATCGCCGCGAAGCCGAAGGAGAACGCGGCGAACGGGATCGCCACCATCAACCCGGCGATGTGGAAGGGCTCCACGGCGATCAGTGCCGCGTTGCCGAAGAAGCCGAACGCCGCCAGCGTCAGGTCGGAGACCCGGTGGGAGATCCGTTTGTAGACGGCCGCGCCGATCAGCATGCCGACGCCGGCGAGGGCGTCGACCAGGCCGAAGATGCCGGGCTTCTCCTTGAACACCTGGATGACGAGGACGACGAGCAGCACATTGCTGACGGTGATGTTGACGCTGCCGACCGCCAGGAGCAGCCCCAGGCGCTTGACCGGGCCGCCGGTCGCCGCCATCTGGGCCGAGTCCTCGACGGCGTCGTCGGCGCTCGCCTCGGGCTTGCGGCCGAGCAGCATCCAGCACACCGCGGAGAAGGCGAAGGTGACGGCGTTGAAGTAGAACATCGGCATCAGGCCGAAGATCTGGATCAGGAAGCCGCCGACGGCCGCCGACAGCAGCGAGCCGGCCTGCGTGGACATCGAGAAGTTGGCGTTGAACGGGCCGAGCCGCTGATAGCGCACCCGCTCGCGCACCAGCGCGTTGCTCGCGGGGTTGAACCCGGCCGCGATCATCGACAGGGCGAAGGTCACCACGTACGCCGTGATCTGGGCGGACGCGCCCAGCGCGAGCGCGATAGGCAGGCCCAGCGCGACCACGGCGCTCGCCACGTCGCAGACCAGGCACATCACCCGCCGGTCGAACCGGTCGACGAGCCGTCCGAAGATCATCGACAGCAGCACCTGCGGAATCGCCACCGCGATGAACAGCCAGCCCACCGACAGCGCGGTCCCCTGCTCCTCGAGCACCAGCAGGGAGGCGCCCATCAGCTGGATGCCGTTGCCCAGATAGGTGACGAAGTTCGCCGGGAGGATCAGCCACTCGGCGCGGCCGGCCTTGGGCGGCCCTCCCGGCCGGCCGGGCTCGGCAGACAGTGCGGTGGTCATGGTGCGACTCCTGTGGTCGAGTGGTGGGGCGAGAGGGCCAGTTCGCCGGGCATCCGCACGGGGTGGTCGACCGCGCGCAGACCGGTGGGCACCCGTGGGCCGGTGCCCAGCGCCCGGTGCGCCAGCGAACGGGCGATCAGCGGCGCGAACTTGAACGAGGAGCCGCCACAGGCGGCGTAGATCCAGGCGTTGTGGTCGCCCAGCTGCCCGAGGACCGGGCCGTGGGTGTCCCGGTCGGCGAGGTAGTAGCTGTCCTCGGCCCGCTCGATCCACTCGGCGCGGAAACCCTGGAGCAGCGCGGTGAAGTGCAGCACGAGCCGGGTCCGCACCTCGCGGGGTGCGACCCGGTCCCCGGTGCGCTCGACCGGGCGGCAGGCGACGGCCGCGCTCAGCTTCAGCGGGGCGCCGGCCACCGGCGGCACCAGCCAGGCGCCCTCGGCGGTACCGAGCGACGGTATCGCCGGGGTGCGCCGCCACACCTCGCGTGAGGCGGCCGGCACCGTGCACATCAGCTGGGTCTGCCGGTACAGGGTCAGGCCGTCGGTGAGGTCGGGGCCGAGCAGCTCGCGCGACCACAGGCCGGCGGCCACGACCACGGCGTCACCGCGCAGGACCGTGCCGTCCGCGAGGCGTACCAGCCCGAACGGCGCCTCCACGCCGGTCACCCGGTGCCGCGGCAGCAGCCGTACGCCCGGCCGGCCGGCCAGCACCGCGGCGGTGCCGGCGAGGATCCGGTCGGCGAGCAGCACACCGCCGTCGCGTTCGAGGACCGCCCGGCTGCCGCGGGGCAGGCGCAGTTGCGGGTACCGCTCGGCGGCCTCGCGTTCGGTGAGTCTGCGCGCGCCGGGCAGTTCGGCGAAGGTGGCCGCCGAGGTCTCGGGCTCGCCCGGGCCCAGCACGGTCAGCGCGCCCACCCGGTGGTAGACGGGGGTGCCGAGCCGGGACTCCACCTCCGCCCACCGGTGGTGGGCCTCGATGGCGGCGGCGGCCTCGGCCGGGCCCGGGTGCAGGG
This sequence comes from Streptomyces sp. M41, assembly GCF_043673425.1. Classification (NCBI taxonomy): domain Bacteria; kingdom Bacillati; phylum Actinomycetota; class Actinomycetes; order Kitasatosporales; family Streptomycetaceae; genus Streptomyces; species Streptomyces sp. M41. The sequence goes on from NZ_JBIMKE010000012.1 coordinate 153,776, forward strand.
CGCGCAGCACCCGGTGCCGGTCGAAGGAGGTGGCCTCGGGGTTGGGGATCCCGCCCCGGTCCACGACGCTGACGTCGGCGCCGGCCAAGGAGCACTCCAGCGCGGTGAGGAGGCCGATCACCCCGCCGCCCACGACGATGATCCGCACGATGTCAGCCGATCTGTTCCGCGCTCGGGTCGAGCGAGGGCAGCGCGAACGGCTTGACCTCGGCGATCGCGAACGCCTCGAAGCCGAGGGACCCGTCGAACCCGCCGGCCAGCGTCGCCGCCTCGGCCAGGTCGATCAGGATCGGCGAGGCGCACGCGATGAGCGCCCGCACCTCCACGAACAGGTCACCCAGCGCCGAACGGTCCAACTCGCCTTCGGCCGAGTCGATTTGCTCGGCCCACCGGGTCAGCCGCTCCAGCTGTACGCAGATCAGGTCGGCGGCGCGGGTGAGGCTGTAGCCCTCCAGCTCGTAGCAGCCGGAGAACCTCTCCAGCATGATCGCGGCGTGCTTGCGGGCCCGGTCGGAGACGGGCAGCGCGTCGGAGCCGGCCCGCTCGGTCGCCTCCGCGAGCCGGGAGCGCAGCCGCTGCCAGGGCCGGACCAGGCGCTCGTCGGCCACCTTGTCCAGGGCGGCGCGGCTGAAGTTGGTGCGCTGGTTCTCCGGGTTGGCGAGGGCGAGGTAGAACCGCACGAGGTCCCGGGGGACCTCCTCCAGAAGTTCCTCGGCGTACAGGACGTGGCCACGGCTGGTGGAGAACTTCTCGTTCTCCAGCTCGTAGAACTCGTTGACCACCATGGCGTCCGGGACGATGTACCGGCCCTCGTGCGCCATGATCAGCGCCAGATGGGTCAGGCCCCAGAACCAGATGTTGTCGAAGCCGATGAAGTAGACCAGCTCATGGTCACGCCGCGTCTGCCACAGCTCGTCGGAGGACGCGGTCTCCTCGCCGAGCCGACGGGCCGCGTGGTCCGTGGTGTACATGACGGCCGGGATGCCTTCGGCCCAGGCGTTGATGACCTGGCCGGGCGTCTCGGCGAACGGCGCCGGGATGCCCCAGCCGATCGGGTAGGTGATGGCGAAGTCGGGCAGCGGACGGTCCAGCAGCTCGCGGATCAGCTGGGCCATGTGCGGCCGGAGATAGGGCAGCTTCTCGGCGTAGTAGGTGGTCAGCCGGTCCCGGTACTCCTCCATCGGCAGGACGAGGATCTCGGCCTCGCGGGTGGTGAGGACGTCGGTGGGGTCGATCGTGGAGCGGGCGCCGATCAGCTCGTCGAAGTTGTTGGGGTGCCCGCAGGTCTCGCACAGGCCGCCGCGGCTCTCCGACAGACAGACCGGGCAGTCGCCGCAGACCAGTCCCTCGACGAGGAACTCGCCGGTCTTCTGCGAGTAGGGCAGGTTCACCGTGCGCAGCCTGAACTTGCCGGCGTCGTACAGCTCCCCGAGGAACCGGAGCACCGTGGCGCGGTACCCGTCGTCGTACGGGGCGAAGCCGTCGACGGACATGCCCATCGTCGCCAGGGTGTCGCGGATGCCGTGCCAGGAGCGGGTGGCCAGTTCCTGCGGGGCGACGCCCTGCTTGCGGGCGCTGGCCAGGACGTACGTCTGGCTCTCGTCCGTGCCCGAGGAGTACAGGACGCCGCGGCCGATGGCCCGCAGATAGCGGGCGTGGACGTCCGCGCCGATGAACGGGCCCGCGAGATGGCCGATGTGCAGGCTGCCGTTGGGGGTGGGCGGAGTGTCGATGACGATGACGCGGCGCTCACCGAGGCCGTCGACGGAGGTCATGATCATGCCTCGCTCTCGTGCCGGGCCCGGAAGGCCCGGCTCATGTCGGTGTCCCACCAGATGCTGAACATCTCGAAGTCGGTGTCGGTGTCGTTGATGACCTGGTGCTCATGGCCGGGCGGGAAGTGCACGATGTCGCCGGCGACGAACGGCAGCCGCTCCCCGCGCGACTCGATCCAGGCCTCGCCCTTGACCGCGACGAAGATCTCGTACTCGTGGTGGGCGTGACGGGGGGAGGAGGAACCGGCCCGGATGACGCTCTGGGCCCCCTCGAAGGGCGCGTTGAGCGTGGGCCACGGCAGCAGTCGCTGCGACCAGCTGTTCTCGGCGTTGAGTCCGGCGCGGTCGAACTGGCGGATGTCCAAGGGGAGTTCCTTCGTGGGAGAGGGGCCTGGAGGCAGGAGTCGGGCGGCAGGGGCCGGGGGCGCCCTCCTGCGGTGGGCGTTGGTGACGGCCCGTCCGACGGCGGGGGTGACGGGGAGGATCAGCGGCTGCCGGCCACCACCGGCTTGCGGTCCCTGCCGGGGGACATGGGCGTGATGCGGTCCGCGGCCGGGGCGGCGTGCCGGATCAGGCTCCGGGCGATCTCCTCGCTGCGCTGGGCGAGGATGCTGAGCAGGGAGTCGGCGATGCCGTGCGTGGCCTCGTTGACGCCCTGGAGGTGGACGGTGGCGGTGGACGGCTCGCCGATGTCCAGGCGGTAGTCGCGGCCGACCTCGACGTGCTCCAGGCCCAGCGCGTCGGCGAGGCTGCGGATGACGGCCGGCTGCTCGGAGCGGAAGCCGGTGCCCAGCAGGACGACGTCGCAGGAGATCTCCTCCTCGGCGCCGGTCAGCCGGTTGACCAGGGTCAGGACGACCTCGTCGCCGGTGTCACGGGCGGCGGTGACCTGGGTCATCGTGCGGATCGACGGCCGGTCCCGGCCACGCATCCGGTCCAGGTAGACCTGCCGGTACAGCTGCTCCAGCATGGTCGGGGTCAGCCCCGCGTAGTTGGTGCGGTGCATCTCGGCGAGGACGCGGGCGCGTGCCTCCGGCTCGGCGTGGAAGAACTCGTCGACGAAACCGGCGTAGAAGAGCTCGTTGGTGAACTTGCTGGTCTCGTAGTGGTTGAGCCCGATCGAGCGCATGATCAGGGTCGGTTCGCAGCCGGGCAGGTCCTGCTGCACGGAGTGGAACATCTCGGCGGCGCTCTGGGCCCCGCCGATCACCACCACCCGGCGTCCCGGGGTGCGTGGCAGCCCGCTGATCCGGTCCATGTACTCGGTGCTGTGGATGAGCCGTTCGGCGCCGAGCCCCCGGAAGACCGCGGGGATGTTGGCGTCGCGGCCGGCTCCGACCACGAGCTGACGGCCCGTGACGCTGGAGCCGTCGGCCATGCGGGCCACCCAGCCGTCGACCACGCCTCCTGGGTCGCGGCGCGGGCGAAGCGAGGTGACGCGGGATCCGTAGCGCACCTTGACGTGCTCCAGGGACTCGGCGACCCAGCGCTGGTAGTCGGATATCTCGCTGCGGTACGGGGTGAACGTGCCGAGGTTGATGAAGTCCTCCAGGCGCCCTGTCTCATGCAGGTAGTTGACGAAGGAGTACCTGCTCCGCGGATTGCGCAGGGTCACAAGGTCCTTGAGGAAGGAGACCTGGCTCAGCGACCAGGGGAGCAGCATGCCGCGCTGCCAGGCGATGCTGTCACCTCGTTCGAGCAGGAGCGTGCCGTCCGCCAGGTGCGCGGGCGCGAGCTCCTCGAGTGCCACGGCGAGGGCCAGGTTGGCCGGCCCCGCTCCGATGGCCAGGACTTCGACGTCGTGGTTGGACATGAACTTCCCCTCGGTGCAGTGGCATTACTCCAGGCGGTGTGCCGGAGCGGGGTGAACGGCTTCAGACGCCCGGTGCGGTGAAGGTGGTGGTCTCGGCCTGCTCGGCCGAGCGGCCCCAGCCGGAGTCGCCCGCCCGGACCGTGCCCCAGCCGGAGTCGCCGTCGGTGCGGTCCACGGATCCGGTGAGGGCCACGACCAGGGTCGTGAGCGACAGAGCGGCGACCACGGCTGCACGGGTACGGGACATGCGTACTCCTCGAAAGTCGAGTTCGAATGGGGAGTGCTGGGCCTCAACCGGCGGATTCGCCCGGGATGCCTCGGCAACCTTGGCAGCCCGCCGGGCGGAGTGCGGGGTTCCCTGATGACCGTCAAACCGCCTGGCAGGAATACGACGGCCTAACAAATCGCCCATAAACTGAAATACCGTGATGAACGGACTATTCCGCAGCCGTCCATGAGGCGCTCATGAGCCACACATGACCGAAATCCCGGGACGCGGAGCATGCATTGGCCCCCATAGATGGGCGTTCCTGCGATTCACACCCCGTTCATCCGATTTACACACCTGGCAGGTTCCCGCCTGGCGGATTTCTGGCCCCGTGTGCACCCCGTCGTGGCGCGGGCGAGCGGCGATGGTGGAGGGCGGGCCCGGGCCTCCGGTCCCGCCCTCCACCATCGAGGCTGAGGAGCCGGCACCATGACCGCACAGACCGACGCCCTGCTCGTGATCGGCAGCGGCCTCCAGCGCTACCGCGAGTACCTGCTCGCGTCGGCCGCCGAGCGGCACCCGCTGTGGCTGATCGACGCGGCCGAGCCGACCTGGCAGCGCCCCCACGCCGCCGGCTGGAGCGTGGTGCCCCTGCTCGACGCGGCCCGGCTCGTCCCGGACCGCGAGCGGATCCTCGCCACGGCCCAGGAGATCGCCGCGTCACACGGCGTCGCGGGCGTGTTCACCTACGACGAGACACTGGTGACGACCGCCGCGCTGATCGCCGAGAAACTGGGCCTGCCGGGCCTCACCGTGGACGGCGCCGACCGCTGCCGCAACAAGCACCGCACCCGCTCCGCCCTCACCCTGGCCGGGCTCCCCCAGCCCCGATTCGCGCTCGCGTACACCCTGGAGGAGGCTCGCGGGGCGGCCACGGAGATCGGCTTCCCCATGGTGCTCAAGCCGCGCGGCATGGGCGCCAGCATCGGTGTCGTGCGCGTCGACGACCCGGACGCGTTCGACGACGCCTTCACCATGGCCGAGCTGGCCGGGCACGGCGGCTCCCCGGACTACGAGGGCGGGGTGCTGCTCGAGGAGTTCATGACCGGCCCGGAGATCAGCGTCGACGGCATCTGCGCCGACGGTGTGTACGAGCCGGTGTTCGTCGCCCGCAAGCAGACCGGGTTCGCCCCCTACTTCGAAGAGACCGGCCATGTGGTCGACGCCGCCGACGAGCTGCTGTCCGACCCGGAACTCCTGCACGTCCTCAGGACGGCCCACGAGGCGCTGCACGTCTCCACCGGCACCACCCACACCGAGGTCCTCTTCACCGAACGCGGCCCCGTCGTCGTCGAGGTCAACGCCCGCCTCGGCGGCGACCTCATCCCCTGGCTCGGCGAACTCGCCACCGGCATCCGCCCCGGCCGCGTGGCCGCCGAACTGGCCCTCGGCAAGCGCCCCGACCTCACCCGCACCGAACACCGCACCACCGGCATCCGCTTCACGTACCCCCCGCACGACTGCCGCGTCCAGGAGGTCTCGGTCCCCGAGCCCGGCAGCATCGACGGCCTCCTCGCGGCCGAGCCGATCGCCACCCCCGGAACCGAACTGCGCCTCCCCCCGGGCGGATACCTCAGCCGATACGCCTACGTCGTCTGCACGGCCCCCGACCGCACCACCTGCGACCAAGCCCTCGACGAGGCGGCCCGAGCCACCCGCCTGTCACTCACTCCCCTGCCCTGACTGAAGGGACGTGAAATCGCCGATGGCGGGCATCCGGATACTCCCCGAGAAGGAGGATCCCATGAGCATGACCGACCAGTCGGTGTCCAACGAGCCACAGCCCGGCTGCCCCTCGTGTCGCGACACGGGAGACCACAGAGCCCCCGAACCGCAGGAACCGGAACGGGACCGGCTGAATCGCAAGTGGAACGAGATCCTGCAAGAGACGAGGGTCGCGCAGACCGGTGTGCAGATTCTCTTCGGTTTTCTCCTGAGCGTGGCGTTCACTTCGCACTTCCACAAGCTGGAAACCTTCGATCACGTGGTCTATGTGATCACCGTGATACTCGGGGCCTCCGCCACCGGGGCGCTGATCGCACCGGTGTCCATACACCGGCTGCTGTCGGGGCAGCGCATGAAGGACCACATCGTCGTGGTTGCGGGCAGGCTGATGGTGTTCGGAATGGTGCTTCTCGCACTGACGATCGGCGGCACGCTTCTGCTTCTCCTCCACGTCGTGGTGCCGAGTCTGCTCGCCGAACTGCTGGTCGGCGGGGTCATGCTGTGGTTCGCCATGTGCTGGTACGGATTGCCTGTCTGGCTGCGCCGACGCTCCGCGCGCGACGACAGGCGTGAGGCACGTCGAGTTCGGTAGTTCCTCCCTTGAGGTACCCGGGTACCCGGCATGGACATCCGCTCGTCAGTGGCATCGGCGCCTTCGCCGCCTGGCATCGCGCCGGCCCGCGCCCTGAGGGCGAACGACAGACACATCTCATCTCACGTTCAGGAGTCGCCTGATGCTGATCGTCGGAATCGTCGCGCTGTGCGTCGTGCTCGCGCTTCTCGCTTTCCTGGTACCGCGCCTTTCTCACCATCCGCAACGCGGCACTCAGCGCTCACTCGGCGTCGGAGCACGGGCCGGTGGGAAGGCCCCCGGCTTCCTGGGGCGTGTGTTCAGCAAGCCTTTCCGCAGCGGTTCCAAGGCAGTCGGTCGCAGCGGTTCGGCTGGTCGACGGGCCCGTGGCCGCATGCCGTTCTGACCGGCGCCTGGAGCGTGCGCGGCGAAGGACGGGGTAGACGCCCCTTTGTCGGCCCGGGCCGACGATCGCAGAGGTCGGCCGACTGGGAGGACAGGCCATGACGACAACCGTGCACGCAGTCGCCGAGCACACCACCGGACTGCCGGAGATCAAGGACCCGTCGAGGGTGGCGCCCAAGGACGCGCGGGAGTTGTCGAAGCTGTTCTTCGACCGACTCGCGGTACTGGAGGAGGGAACACCTGAGTACCAGGACACACGCAACACGCTGATCGAGATGAACATGTCCCTCGTCCGCTACGCGGCCGGCCGGTTCCGCAGCCGCGGTCCTGGAGAGATGGAGGACATCGTCCAGGTCGGCATGATCGGTCTGATCAAGGCCATCGACCGGTTCGAGCTGACCCGTGAGGTCGAGTTCACCTCGTTCGCTGTGCCCTACATAGTCGGCGAGATGAAGCGGTTCTTCCGCGACACCTCCTGGGCCGTGCACGTGCCCCGGCGTCTGCAGGAGGCACGCGTCCAGCTGGCCCGGGCCACCGAGGAACTCGGCAGCAGGCTGGGCCGCACGCCGACGACCAGGGAACTGTCCGAACTGATGTGCCTGCCGGAAGAGGAGGTCCGCGAGGCGCGTCTGGCGTCCAACGGCTACAACTCCGCCTCCCTGGACGCAGCCATCAACTCCGGCGAGGACGGCGAGGCGGTTCTGGCGGACTTCATCGGTGCCGACGACATCGCCCTCGAACTCGTCGAGGACTTCCATGCCCTGGCACCGATGATCGCCGAGCTCGACGAACGCGACCGTCAGATCCTTCACTTGCGTTTCGTGGAAGAGCTCACGCAGAAGGAGATCGGCGAGCGCCTCGGATGCTCGCAGATGCACGTCTCGCGCCTGGTCTCGCGACTACTGGCCCGCCTGCGCGAAGGCATGCTCGCCGGCGTTTGACCTCCAGCGTGACCAGCCGCCCACGCGGCCCTGCCGCCCACAGCACTTCAGCACTACAGCACCAGAACGCCCGCGGTCAGCCGACGCGGACGGACGATCCGGAGCACGCCGAATGAGCGACAACGAGCCGGCGACGACTGAGAGGCCAGGATGACCAGCGCTCAGGACACATCGGAGCCCACGGATCGCATGAACGGCTGCGAAACCCCTGATGAGCGAGGGTTGCGCATCCGGCGTCGACTGGAACGCCTCATCGGCATCGCGGCCACCGAGGGCAACGCGCTGACAGCCCTACGCAATGGTGACGAGATCTTCCCGGCGATGCTCGACGCCATCAACTCCGCCGAGCACACGGTGGACATGATGACGTTCGTGTACTGGAAGGGCGCCATCGCTCGCGACTTCGCGCACGCACTGGCGCAGCGGGCCCGAGCCGGGCTTCGGGTACGGCTGCTGCTGGACGGCTTCGGCAGCCGGCTCATCGAAAAGGACCTGCTGACTCAGATGCGCCGGGCGGGCGTGCAGGTGGCCTGGTTCCGCAAACCGCTGTACCTGTCGCCGCTCAAGCAGAATCACCGCTGCCACCGCAAGGTGCTGGTCGTGGACGAACAGGTGGCATTCACCGGCGGTGTCGGCATCGCCGAGGAGTGGTGCGGCGACGCCCGCAATCCGCAGGAATGGCGGGACACCCACATCGAGGTACGCGGGCCTGCCGTGGACGGCATCGCGGCTGCGTTCGCGCAGAATTGGGCGGAATGCCACGACGAACTCTTCGACAACCGCGACCGGTTCACCAGCCACCGCCCGCAAGGAAACGCAGTCGTGCAGGTGGTACGCGGTTCGGCGAGCTTCGGCTGGCAGGACATGCAGACCCTGATCCGAGTGATCATCGAGTCGGCCGAGGAGCGACTCCGGCTGGCCACCGCCTACTTCTCTCCAGACGCCTACTTCATCGAACTGCTGTGCGCCACCGCCCGCCGCGGGGTGGAGGTCGAAATCCTGCTGCCCGGACCGCACACCGACAAGCGGGTCTGCCAACTGGCAGGACAGCACTTCTACGAGGACCTGCTCGCCTGCGGAATCAAGATCTACCAGTACCAGCCGACCATGATGCACGCCAAGGTCATCACCGCGGACCGCACGGCGGCCCTCATCGGGTCGACCAACTTCAACCGGCGCTCCCTCGACCACGACGAGGAAGTCATGCTCGCCGTCCTGGACGCCGATTTCTGCGCGACCCTCGATGCTCATTTCGACACGGACATCGCCGCCAGTGAACGGATGCGGGCCGGGCAGTGGAAGCGGCGCCCTGTTCTCCAACGGGCCCGCGAAGCAGCCGTGCGGCCCATTCGCCGCTTCCTCTGACGCCACGCAGGAGGATGCGGGTCATCAGGCGGTCAGCTCGCCGTGTTCGCCGCCGGTCGACCGGCGGCCGAACCGGCAAGGGCCAGGCACGCTAAACGGTCGGCTCGCGCAGGTGAAGGTGAGCGGCGACTTGCTTGCCAGTGTCCAAGGCAACGGTGTGCAGCCGGCCGCACAGCCCGGTGATCAGACGCAGGCCGTGCCCGCCGACGCGACGGGCGTCGTGCGTCCGCAGTTCCGGCAGGCGTGGGGAAGTGTCGCCCACGGTGATGCGCAGCAAGGCGACCTCGGGTGTCACCTCCAGCTCCAGTCGACCCGGGCCGGGTGCGTGGCGCAGCGCGTTGGTGACCAGTTCACTGACGATGAGTTGTGCGTCCTGGACACTCTGGTGGTCGGGGTCGTAGCCGGCCCTGGCCAACAGCGCGCGTACGGCTGCGCGGGCCGCGGCGGGCGATGTGTCCGTATGCCAGGCGGTGCGGTAGCGCAGCACCGCCGCTGGGTCTCGGTCGTCCGATGTCCGATTGTCGAGCGGGGTGACCATAGAACTCTCCCCGTGGGTCGTTCCTTCTCATTTCATCGATGTTGTCGCTATCGCACATTTTGTGTACCCACTACCGCCTGGTTCATGACGCACTCCGGCAACGTGATGCGACGCCGAACCGGTCCTCGGACGCGACCCCTTGCTGAATTGAGAAGGAATTCACGATGCCCCGATTCCTCCTCGACAAACAACGCACCAGGCAGGAATGAGTGTCGAATCAAGGGGCAATCGGAGGTGCAGGAGGTCGTTGACTATGGTTCCCTTGCTTCTCGTTCTGCTTCTCGCGGTAATCCTTTTCGGCGCCGGCTTCGCCGTCAAGATCCTGTGGTGGGTGGCCCTTGCCGTCCTGGTGCTGTGGCTCCTCGGCTTCGTCATGCGCTCCACCAGCGCGGGCGGTGGCCGAGGCCGCTGGTATCGATGGTGATCTGACCCACCCACTTTCCAGGGACCGGCCGTCATGACGGCCGGTCCCTGCGGTCGTGTCCGCCGCATGCGGGGACGCGCCCTTTGGCCCCGACGAATGTGTCCGCATTCCGCCCGGCATGGGCGAGCACGCCGGCTCCCACCGATGAGTCCTCTGCAACAGCCCTGTTTATGAGTACGAGGGGTGAGGAAAGCGGGTGCGGTGGAGAAGGTGAGTCCGCCTCCGGGAGGGCGCGGCCTCCTTTCGTGTGTCCAAGGGTTGTTCGCGCTCGCCCATTGCTGCGCGCAGCCAGTCGAGCGGGGCCTGCGCCAGAAGCTGATCCGCGAGCTGCCGGCCGGACTTGGTGACAATCCGGGCCCGGCTGTTGTCCACCCACCACTGCGCCGCCTCGTACCCCCGGCCCTTGTACTCCAGGCCCTGCAACCTGAACTCCAGCTTGTCCGCGTCCCGGGCGCAGATGGCCTCTGGGATCTCGTGTGCCTCGCACTCGGCGACCACGGGCACGGACCGCCGTCCGCGGGACCTCGGGCATGCCGGCCGTCCGGTCCGCCGTCACCGCCACGGGATCACCCGGGGCCGCGTACTTCTTCCCCAGGTGGTTCACGTCGCCCGTGCGCGTCTCCTGCGAGTCTTGCCACACCGCCAGGTGCGCGGCCCTCGCGGCGTGGGCGCCCTACAGGGTGGCGATGACCGAGGCGATGACGGACGTGCGCCATGCGTGCTCGGCGACGCTCTCGGGGTCACGAACGCCCGCCGTCCACCAGCCCGTTCGGCGGGCCGCCTTCAACGTGGCTGCCTCCCGCAGGAAGTGGGCTACGTCCGCCAGGTCCTGGTCACCCATGGGTGTCCCCTTGCACGCCTCGGCGAGGCGGATCGCGTACCGGATGCCCTCCAGCTCCCGCCGAGCCTGCGGCGAAAGCCCGGAGTCATCCCACATCATCGGTGGGCGTTCGCGCAGGGCCCGCCGGGCTGCCGACTGCGCGCGCAGCAAGTCGGTGCCGTCCGGTGAACGCCACCCAGGGACAGACGGACTGCCTCGCGCCCGGCACGGCGAGCATGCGAGCCGCAGCCCCTGGTTCCTCGACCAGCGCGCGCTGCCGCGCCACGAAAGCCTCAAGCTGTGGTCCACAGACCTCAGCACGTTCCTGGAACACCTGGCTTCCGAGATCCAGCAGCTCGCCGCGAGCCTGCCCGTGAGCGACGTGCCCGGCCGGCTCGCCATTGCCGGTGTCGGCGAGGCTCGCCGACGCCTCGACGAACCGGAAGCCGCGGGCCTGCACGGTGAGACAGAGCGCGTGAAACGGCCGGCCCGATCCGTGCCGGCCCTGTGCGATCACCGCGCCGCCCTCACCGGAGCGCGTATGTGCCTTGCCTGCGACCAGCCTCTCGATGACGGCCGGCCGACGCAGCCCTATGAGCAAGTCAGCCCGTCCGGTGGCGCCCAGGTGTCCGGGCGTAGCCATGCCGCGTGCTCGAGCGCGGGCCGCCCCCGCCGCTGACGGCGCGCACCGCACCGAAGACCCCGCCTCGGCAGCTCGCCGAGGAGGAGCGGAGGATCGACCACGTTCGAGGGAGGTACTGCCCCGTCTCCCGTGACCAGCAGATGATCCCTTTGACGGCCGGGCTGGATCCGTGCCCGCTGCCCCACGGTGAGGACGAATCGGGTAGCTGGTGGTCTGTCTGATCACCCCGCCCGTCCTCGCACCCGTGAGCGCAAGGGGGCGGGCGGCACTCCGGCGCCCTCGACCGGGACACAGCAACCGGTCGGGGGCCGCCCCACGTCATGATCGTCTGCACTTCGGCTGAGCGTCGGCTGAGCTGACGATCTCCTGAGACGGGAAAAGCCCCTCCGCCTTCGAGGGGCTGACGCGCTTCCGCAGGTCGCATCGTTTCTGCACAGATGGCGCTTGGTGGGGCGGGTGGGACTCGAACCCACGGCCGACGGATTATGAGTCCGCTGCTCTAACCGGCTGAGCTACCGCCCCATAGCGGCGTGTCGCGTACAAGTGTGCGCGCCGTCTGCCGCAGCATAGCCGCTCATACGATCTCCTGCTTCGTATGGTCGACTTCGCATGCCCTGAAGGACTCCGCCCCGACCTGCACGGTTCCCGGCGGACGGGCCGAACATGAAAAAGGACCCCGACGGGGTCCTCGTTCAGCATGCTCCCCCGACTGGACTCGAACCAGTAACCTGCCGGTTAACAGCCGGCTGCTCTGCCAATTGAGCTACGGAGGACCGAGCTCCCCGGACTGGACTCGAACCAGTAACCTGCCGGTTAACAGCCGGCTGCTCTGCCAATTGAGCTACCGAGGAAGGTCTCGTGTGCATCGAACGCACCTACCTGGGTATTCGCCAGGGGGCGTGCGCTCGCTGCGACACATACATTAGCGCAAGCAGGGGGGTGCTCCGCCAATCGGTTCCCCTCGGCGCCGACGCCGCACCAGGGACCTAGACAAAAGGGAAGGGTGGCCGCCATGCGCTACCGGCTCACGTTCGTCGTCGGACTCGCCGTCGGGTACGTGCTCGGCACACGGGCCGGACGCGAGCGCTACGAGCAGCTGAAGAAGACGGCCCGGGAGATCTCCCAGAACCCCGCCGTCCGCAACACCGCCGAATCGGCCGCCCAGCAGGGCCGCCACTTCGCGGGCAAGGCCTACCACACGGTCAGCGACAAGGTCTCCGACCGAGTCCCCGCCTCCGTGGCCGACCGGGTCCGCTCCCTGCGCGAACGCAGCGCCCACAACGGAGGCGCGGAAGACGACTGGGGCACCAGCAACACTTAGCGGCACTTCTGGACGCCGGTGACCGCCATGCGCCGAGGGGCGCGGGGAACTGCGCGAACAGCCACGACGGACCCGCGCCCGGGAGCGGCCCCGCACCCCGACGGCGCCCGCGGCCCAAGCAAGCGCAGCGCTACGGCACAATTTGGGCCATGGGGATAGTCGCCGGGCTGGACAGTTCGCCCGATTTCACGCGCATCGTCGTATGCGACACGGACACAGGAGCCGTGCTGAGGCAGGGGTACGCCCCGCATCCGGTGGAGTCGCCGGAAGGCGGCGGCACCCGTCCCTCCGACGTCGACCCGCAGGCCTGGCTGCTCTCCCTCGGGGAGGCGGCCGGCGGCGGGCTCCTCGAAGGTGTGCAGGCCATCGGCGTGTCGGCGCAGCAGAACGCGGTGGTCCCGCTCGACTCGCAGGGCAACACCGTGCGCCCGGCGCTGGTCGGCGGCGACAAGCGGGCGCAGGTCGCGGCGGCCGATCTGATCGACGCGCTGGGCGGCCGTGAGGCGTGGGCGCAGGCCGTGGGGTGTGTGCCGCAGGCCGCGCGGCCGGTGACCAAGCTGCGCTGGCTGGCGAAGACCGAGCCGGAGAACGCCCTGCGCGCGGCCGTCCTCATGCAGGCGCACGACTGGCTGGTGTGGCAGCTCCTGGGCCGTCCGGTGCGCAGGACCACGGACCGGGGCGGGGCCTCGGGCACGGGCTACTGGTCCGCGGCCACCGGTACCTACCGTTCCGATCTCGTGGAGCTGGCGCTCGGCCATCAGGCCATGCTGCCCGAGGTGATCGGTCCTGCGGAGGCGGCCGGTACGACCCCGGAAGGGCTGCTGATCTCCGCGGGGACCGGCGAGACCATGGCCGCCGCCTTCGGGCTCGGCATCGGGCTGGGCGACGCCGTGGTGTCACTCGGTGCCTCCGGGTCGGTGATGGCCGTCCACCCCGAGGCCCTCGTCGACAGCAGCGGGATGATCACCTCCCTGGCCGACGCGACCGGCATGCACCTCCCGGTCGTCACCACCCTCAACGCCGTACGCACCCTGCGCGGCACCGCCGAACTTCTCGGTGTGTCCGATCTCCAGAGCCTGTCCGACCTGGCGATGAAGTCGACGCCGGGTTCCCACGGCCTGGTGCTGCTGCCCTATCTGGAGGGGGAGCGGACGCCGAATCTGCCGCACACCGCGGGCTCGCTGGCGGGGCTCAGGCGGGAGTCGATGAAGCCGGAGCATCTGGCGCGGGCCGCGTTCGAGGGCATGCTGTGCGGGCTCGCGGACGCGCTGGACGTGCTGCGCGGCCGGGGTGTGGAGGTGCGGCGGATCTTCCTGCTCGGGGCGGCTGCCGAACTGCCCGCGGTGCAGGCCGCGGCCCCCGCGCTGTTCGGGGCGCAGGTCGTCGTACCGCAGCCCGCGGACTACGCGGCGATCGGGGCCGCGCGGCAGGCGGCATGGGCGCTCGGTGTGTCGCAGGGCACACTCGACCCGCGTACCCCGCCGGTCTGGCAGGGCGCCGCCGCGCAGGTGCTGGACCCGGGTGAGGAGCTGGCGGTGGGTCAGGCGGTCCGGCAGCAGTTCGTCTCGGTGCGGGAGCAGACACACCCCGGGGCGTTCCGGTCGTAGCGGCGAGGGGGCTTCCTGGGCAGCGAAAGGTAAGAGACAGGTAGGAAGGGGACCCGGAAGGCCGTATGAAGCCGCGCCGACGGCTTAATCGGTTGAGGTAACACGGGTGGAGTGTTCGACGATAGGGGCCAGGGGCAACCAAACGCCCCGTCGCCGATCCCGCCCACTCCGAGAGAAGCAGCGTGCTCATACGACTTCTGCGGACCCACCTCAGGCCCTACCGACAACCCATCGCCTGGCTGGTGCTGCTCCAGTTCCTCCAGACCTGCGCCACCCTGTACCTGCCCACGCTGAACGCGGACATCATCGACAAGGGCGTCGTCAACGGCGACACCGGCTACATCCTGTCCTACGGCGCCCTGATGGTCGGCATCTCACTGGCGCAGGTCGTGTGCAACATCGGTGCCGTCTACTACGGCGCCCGCACGGCCGCGGCACTCGGCCGGGACGTACGGGCGGCCGTCTTCGACCGGGTGCAGTCGTTTTCGGCGCGTGAGGTCGGGCATTTCGGCGCGCCCTCGCTGATCACCCGTACGACCAATGACGTGCAGCAGGTCCAGATGCTGGCCCTGATGACGTTCACCCTGATGGTCTCGGCGCCGATCATGTGCGTGGGCGGCATCGTGCTGGCCCTCGGCCTCGATGTGCCGCTGTCCGCTGTGCTGGTCGCCGTGGTGCCCGTGCTCGGCATCAGCGTGACCTTGATCGTGCGGCGGCTGCGCCCGCTGTTCAGGACCATGCAGAAGCGGCTGGACACGGTGAACCGGGTGCTGCGCGAGCAGATCACCGGCAACCGGGTGATCCGGGCGTTCGTGCGCGACGAGTACGAGCAGCAGCGGTTCCGGAAGGCCAACACCGAGCTCACCGACATGGCGATGGGCACCGGCCGGCTGCTCGCGCTGATGTTCCCGATCGTCATGACGGTGGTGAACCTGTCGTCGATCGCGGTGGTGTGGTTCGGCGCCCACCGCATCGACAGCGGCGGGATGCAGATCGGCGATCTGACGGCGTTCCTCGCCTATCTGATGCAGATCGTGATGTCCGTGATGATGGCCACCTTCATGTTCATGATGGTGCCGCGCGCGGAGGTGTGCGCCGAGCGCATCCAGGAGGTCCTGGACACCTCCTCCAGCGTGGTGCCGCCGGTGGCGCCGGTGCGTGAGCTGCGCCGGCACGGTCAGCTGGAGATGCGGGGCGCGGGCTTCCGCTATCCGGGTGCCGAGGAACCGGTGCTGAAGGCGGTCGACCTGGTGGCGCTGCCGGGCGAGACGACGGCCGTGATCGGCTCGACGGGCAGCGGGAAGTCGACCCTGCTGGGGCTCGTGCCCCGGCTGTTCGACGCGACGGACGGCCGGGTGCTGGTGGACGGCGAGGACGTGGCGAGCATCGATCCGCAGGTCCTGGCCCGGACCGTCGGGCTGGTGCCGCAGAAGCCGTACCTGTTCGCGGGGACCGTGGCGACGAACCTGCGCTACGGCAATCCGGACGCGACGGACGAGGAGCTGTGGCACGCGCTGGAGGTGGCGCAGGCCAAGGAGTTCGTGGAGCGGCTGGAGGGCGGGCTGGACGCGCCCGTCGCGCAGGGCGGCACGAATGTCTCCGGTGGTCAGCGGCAGCGACTGGCGATCGCGCGGACCCTGGTCCAGCGCCCGGAGATCTATCTGTTCGACGACTCCTTCTCCGCTCTCGACTACGCCACGGACGCGGCTCTGCGGACGGCTCTGGGACGGGAGACCGCCGAGGCGACCGTTGTGATCGTCGCGCAGCGCGTGGCGACGATCCGGGACGCCGACCGGATCGTGGTGCTCGACGAGGGGCGGGTGGTCGGCACCGGCCGGCATCACGAGCTGATGGCGGACAACGAGACGTACCGGGAGA
Organism: Streptomyces sp. M41; assembly: GCF_043673425.1. Taxonomy (NCBI): domain Bacteria; kingdom Bacillati; phylum Actinomycetota; class Actinomycetes; order Kitasatosporales; family Streptomycetaceae; genus Streptomyces; species Streptomyces sp. M41. The sequence goes on from NZ_JBIMKE010000012.1 coordinate 169,870, forward strand.
TCGTGCTCTCCCAGCTGACGGAAGCGGAGGCTGCCTGATGGCCGGGCCCATGGGACGGATGATGGCCGGCGGCGGTCCCGATCAGCGCTCGCTGGACTTCAAGGTGTCGGGCCGGCGACTGGTCGCCCGGTTCGGGCCCGAGCGGCTCACCATCTACGCGCTGCTGCTCTGCGTGGTCGTCAGCGTGGGTCTGTCGGTCGCCGGGCCGAAGATCCTCGGCGAGGCCACCGACCTGGTCTTCGCGGGCATCGTCGGGCGGCAGTTCGACTCCGGGATGTCCAAGGAGCAGGTTCTCGCGGCCATGCGCGAGCGCGGCGACGGCCAGGTGGCCGACATGCTCCGCAGCACCGACTTCACCCCGGGCCAGGGCATCGACTTCACGGCCGTCGGACATGTCCTGCTGTTCGCGCTGGGGGTGTTCCTCGTCGCCGGTCTGCTGATGGCGGTGGCGACGCGGCTGGTGAACCGGGCCGTGAACCGGACGATGTTCCGGATGCGCGAGGACGTCCAGACGAAGCTGTCGCGGCTGCCGCTGTCGTACTTCGACAAGCGGCAGCGCGGTGAGGTGCTGTCGCGGGCGACGAACGACATCGACAACATCGGGCAGACGCTCCAGCAGTCGATGGGCCAGCTGATCAACTCGGTGCTCACCATCATCGGGGTGCTGGCGATGATGTTCTGGGTGTCGTGGCTGCTGGCGCTGGTCGCGCTGGTGACGGTGCCGCTGTCGTTCTACGTCGCCACGCGCGTGGGCAAGCGGTCGCAGCCGCACTTCGTGCAGCAGTGGCGCTCCACCGGCAAGCTCAACGCGCATGTCGAGGAGATGTACACCGGGCACACCCTGGTGAAGGTGTTCGGGCGGCAGGAGGAGTCGGCGAAGCAGTTCGCCGAGCAGAACGAGGCGCTGTACGAGGCGGGCTTCCGGGCGCAGTTCAACAGCGGTGTGATGCAGCCGCTGATGCTGTTCGTGTCCAACATCAACTACGTGCTGGTCGCGGTGGTCGGCGGTCTGCGGGTGGCGTCCGGCTCGCTGTCGATCGGTGACGTGCAGGCGTTCATCCAGTACTCGCGGCAGTTCTCGATGCCGCTGACGCAGGTCGCGTCGATGGCGAACCTCGTGCAGTCGGGTGTCGCCTCGGCCGAGCGGATCTTCGAGCTCCTCGACGCGGAGGAGCAGGAGGCCGACCCGGTGCCGGGGGTGCGGCCGGAGGAGCTGCGGGGCCGGGTGGCGCTGGAGGGGGTGTCCTTCCGGTACGACCCCGAGAAGCCGCTGATCGAGCAGCTGTCGCTGACGGTGGAACCGGGGCACACGGTGGCGATCGTCGGGCCGACGGGGGCGGGGAAGACGACCCTCGTCAATCTGCTGATGCGGTTCTACGAGGTCTCGTCCGGGCGGATCACGCTCGACGGCGTCGACATCTCCCGTATGTCGCGGGACGAACTGCGGGCCGGGATCGGGATGGTGCTCCAGGACACCTGGCTGTTCGGCGGCACGATCGCCGAGAACATCGCGTACGGGGCGTCCCGGGAGGTCACCCGGGGCGAGATCGAGGAGGCCGCGCGGGCCGCGCACGCCGACCGGTTCATCCGTACGCTGCCCGACGGGTACGACACGGTGATCGACGACGAGGGGTCGGGGGTCAGCGCGGGTGAGAAGCAGCTGATCACGATCGCGCGGGCGTTTCTGTCCGACCCCGTGATCCTGGTGCTGGACGAGGCGACCTCGTCCGTCGACACCCGCACCGAGGTGCTGATCCAGAAGGCGATGGCCAAGCTCGCGCACGGGCGCACGTCGTTCGTCATCGCCCACCGGCTGTCGACGATCCGGGACGCGGACACCATCCTCGTCATGGAGAACGGCTCGATCGTGGAACAGGGCGCGCACGGCGAGCTGTTGGCGGCGGACGGGGCGTACGCGCGGCTGTACAAGGCGCAGTTCGCGCAGGCGGTGGCGGAGGTGGACTGAGTCCGCGTCCGGGGGTGCCACGTGGTGTCGCGGGCCGGCTGCGGGTCCGTCGTGGCTGGTCGCGCAGTTCCCCGCGCCCCTGAAGGGGCGCGGCGCGGCTGCGCGACCGACCCCCACCGGCCCGCGGACGGCGTCAGTCCAGATAGCCCCGCAGTTGATCCGCGAACGCATGGTCCCGGAGCTTGTTGAGGGTCTTCGACTCGATCTGGCGGATGCGTTCCCGCGTCACGCCGAAGATGCGGCCGATCTCCTCCAGCGTGCGGGGGCGGCCGTCCGCGAGGCCGTAGCGGAGTTGGACGACCTTGCGTTCGCGTTCGCCCAGAGTCGACAGCACCGCTTCCAGATGCTCCTTGAGCAGCAGGAACGCCGCCGACTCGACGGGACTCGTCGCGTCGCCGTCCTCGATGAGGTCGCCGAGGGCGACGTCGTCCTCCTCGCCCACGGGGGCGTGCAGGGACACCGGTTCCTGCGCCAGCCGCAGGACCTCGCTGACCCGCTCGGGAGCGAGGTCGAGGTGGGCGGCCACCTCTTCCGGCGTGGGTTCGTAGCCGCGTTCCTGGAGCATGCGGCGCTGGACGCGGACGACCCGGTTGATCAGCTCGACCACGTGGACCGGCACCCGGATGGTGCGGGCCTGGTCGGCGAGGGCGCGGGACATGGCCTGGCGGATCCACCAGGTGGCGTACGTGGAGAACTTGTAGCCGCGGGCGTAGTCGAACTTCTCCACGGCGCGGATGAGGCCGAGGTTGCCCTCCTGGACCAGGTCGAGCATGGTCAGGCCGCGGCCGACGTACCGTTTGGCGACGGAGACCACGAGCCGCAGGTTGGCCTCGATGAGGCGGCGCTTGGCCATGCGGCCCATGACGACGAGGCGGTCCAGGTCGAGGGCGAGCCGGCTCTCCAGGTCGGGGGTGCGCTTCAGTTTCTCCTCGGCGAACAGGCCGGCCTCGACACGGCGGGCGAGTTCGACCTCCTCGGCCGCGGTGAGCAGGGGGATGCGGCCGATCTCCCGCAGATACTGGCGGAACAGGTCGGAGGAGGGGCCGCTGGTGTCGGCGCGGACCCGGGCCGGCAGGGGTGCTTCCACGGGTTCGGCGGCTTCGGCGTCCAGCGCTTCGGCGGGCGGCTCGGGCGCCTCGGACGGGGCCTGCGGCTCCGTCCCCGTCTCCGGGTGGTGCGCGACACGGCTCTGCGGAGGCACCGCGACGAGAACGTCGGTCTCCGCGGCCCGGTCCGTGCCGTCCGTACTGTCGGTCTGGATGAGGGTCTGGGTCTGCACGGGGGCGACCTCCAGGATGATCGCTGCCGAGTCGTACGGCAGCGCTGCTTCGAGGGCGGAGTCGGCGGCCTCGCCGCTGTCCGTCCCGTACGCGATGAGCGGAACCGCGGGGGTGTGGGACCCGTGGGGGACGGATCGGCCGCGCTCCGAGGACTCAGGCACCGCAACCCAGTGTGGAGTACGACACATCGCCGCCACGAGGGGCGTGCGGTGACTTTTTGAGTCCGGTCCGTGACTGCGTGGTGACCCTGCCGAGGCAGTCGCTCAGAGGGCGCCGGCTCCGCGCTCGCGTAGTGCCTGGTCGTACTGCTGGAGGACCCACAGTTCGTTCTGCACGGCGGCCAGTTGGGCGCGGTCGCCGCCCGCGCCGAGGCGGGTCAGCTGGCTCTGGATGTCACGGATGCGGCGCTCGACGGCGCGGCGGCGGACGGTGACGAGTTGTTCGCCGGCGTAGTTCTCGTCGACCGTCCTGCGCAGGATCGCCTCGACGGCCAGCTCCGTGACCATCGCGCGGACCTGGTCGTCGGGGGCCGCCTCGCGGACCCGGACCAGATACTCCGGCGGGTCCTGGATGCCGTACTCCGCGCCGCCCGCGTCCATGATCGCCTGGCGTACGGCGGCGTAGGGCGCGGCGGTGAACTCGTCGACGCCGTACGCGTCGAAGGCCGGGGAGACCAACTCGGGGCGCTGGAGGGCCAGTTTGAGAAGTTCGCGTTCGGTCGCGTAGACCGGGTTGCGCAGCGTCAGGGCCGGGCCGGAGGGGCGGGAGACGGGGGCGGAGTCGTACGGCTGCTGCGGGCCCCGGGCGGCCGGTGCCGGTCCCCTGCCGCCCCGGTCCCGGGCCCAACGCGCCAGCTGGGCCACCCGCTTGACCACGAACTGGGTGTCCAGGATGCCGAGCATGCCCGCGAGCTGGACGGCGACCTCGTGCTGGGCGCCGCTGTTCTTGATGCGGGCGACGATCGGGGCGGCCTCGTCCAGGGCGGCGGCGCGGCCCGCCGGGGTGTCCAGGTCGTAGCGGACGACGATCTGGCGCAGGGCGAACTCGAAGAGCGGGGTGCGTGGCTCGACCAGGTCCGCGACCGCGTCGTCGCCCTTGGCGAGGCGCAGTTCGCAGGGGTCCATACCGTCCGGTGCGATCGCGATGTACGTCTCCGCCGCGAACTTCTGGTCGTCCTCGAAGGCGCGCAGGGCCGCCTTCTGGCCGGCCGCGTCGCCGTCGAAGGTGAAGATCACGCGGGCCGAGCCGTTGTCCATCAGCAGCCTGCGCAGGATCTTGATGTGGTCGCCGCCGAAGGCGGTGCCGCAGGTCGCGATGGCGGTCGTGACGCCGGCCAGGTGGCAGGCCATCACGTCCGTGTAGCCCTCGACCACCACCGCGCGGCTCGCCTTCGCGATGTCCTTCTTCGCGAGGTCGATGCCGTACAAAACGTGGGACTTCTTGTAGATCGCCGTCTCGGGGGTGTTGAGGTACTTGGGGCCGTTGTCGGCCTCGTACAGTTTGCGGGCGCCGAAGCCGACGACGTCGCCGCCGATGTCGCGGATCGGCCACATCAGACGGCCCCGGAAGCGGTCGATGGGGCCGCGGCGGCCCTCCTGGGACAGTCCGGAGAGGATCAGCTCCTTGTCGGTGAAGCCCTTGCCGCGCAGATAGCGGGTGAGGTGGTCCCAGCCCTGGGGGCTGTAGCCGACGCAGAAGTGCTGTGCGGCTGCCTGGTCGAAGCCGCGCTCGGCGAGGAACTGACGGCCGGTGTCGGCCTCCGGGCTGGTGGCGAGCTGTTCCATGTACCAGTCGGCGGCGATCTTGTGGGCCTCGACCAGGCGGATCCGCTCGCCGCGCTGGTGGGCCGGGTTGTACCCGCCCTCCTCGTAGCGCAGGGTGATGCCGGCCTGGGCGGCGAGCCGCTCGACCGCCTCGGAGAAGGAGAGGTGGTCGACCTTCATCACGAACGTGATGGTGTCGCCGCCCTCCTGGCAGCCGAAGCAGTGGAAGAGCCCCTTGCTCGGGCTGACCTGGAAGGACGGCGACTTCTCGTCGTGGAAGGGGCACAGCCCCTTGAGGTTCCCGCCGCCCGCGTTGCGCAGCTGGAGGTACTCGGACACCACGGCGTCGATCGGGACCGCGTCCCGTACCGCCTTCACGTCCTCGTCGTTGATCCGTCCTGCCACGTGGTGATTCTACGGGGGCGGACTGACACCTACGGTGCGAGGCTTTCGAGCGGAATGTGTGGGTCCGCCAGGGTCTCCGTGTTCACCTGTGCCTTCGAGCGGATCAGCTGCTGAATGGGGTCCGTGACGTCCCACACGTTCACGTTCATCCCGGCCAGCACCCGGCCGTCCTTCACCCAGAAGGCGATGAACTCCCGCTTGCCGGCGTCCCCGCGGATCACCACCTCGTCGTACGACCCCGGGGGCGCCCAGCCGGAGTACTCCATGCCCAGGTCGTACTGGTCGGAGAAGAAGTAGGGCACCCGGTCGTAGGTGACGTCCTGCCCGAGCATCGCCCGGGCCGCGGCCGGTCCGCCGTTCAGCGCGTTGGCCCAGTGCTCCACGCGCAGCCGGGTGTCGAACAGGGCGTGCGGGAAGGAGGCCACGTCGCCGGCGGCGTAGATGTCGGGGTCGGAGGTGCGCAGCTGTTCGTCCACCACCACGCCGCGCCCGTGCGCGCGGTCGGCGATCTCCAGACCCGCCGCCTCCGCGAGACCGATCCGCGGGGCGGCGCCGATCGCCGCGAGGACGTCGTGCGCCGGGTGCTCCTCGCCGTCGTCGGTGCGCGCGGCCAGCACCATGCCGTCCTGGCCGACGATCTCCGTCAGCCGCCGGCCGAAGTGGAACCGCACGCCGTGCTCCCGGTGCAGCTCGGCGAAGAGCGCGCCCAGCTCGGGGCCGAGCACGCCGTGCAGCGCGGTGGCCTCCGGTTCGACGACGGTGACCTCGGCGCCGTACTCCCGGGCCGCCGCCGCCACCTCCAGGCCGATCCAGCCGGCGCCGGCGATCACGATGTGGCCGTTGTCCCGGCCGAGGGAGGCGAGGACGCCCTTGAGGCGCTCCGCGTGCGCGATCCGGCGCAGATGGTGCACGCCGGCCAGGTCGGTGCCCGGAATGTCCAGGCGACGCGGCTCGGCACCGGTGGCCAGCAGGAGCTTGTCGTAGTGGGCGAGGGTGCCGTCCTCGCCGAAGCGCACCGTCTTCGCCTCACGGTCGATCGCGTCGACGGTCTGGCCGAGGTGCAGCTCGATGTCGTTGCGGGCGTACCAGGCGGGCTCGTGCACGAAGACGCTGTCGCGCTCCTCCTTGCCGAGGAGGTAGCCCTTGGACAGCGGTGGCCGCTCGTACGGGTGGTCGCGCTCGTCGCAGATCAGTATCACCCGCCCGGTGAAGCCCTCCGTTCGGAGCGTCTCGGCCGCCTTCGCGCCGGCGAGTCCGCCTCCGACGATGACGAATGTCTGATCCGCGTCGACCACTTGGTGCCTCCTCGTAAGGGTGTCGCCACATGCGAGCGTCCCGCACGCAGCGTGATGCGGGAAGAGGGGGTGACCCGATCAGGCCACGCAGGGTCACTTTCGAGTGCCCGTTCGCCCCGGGTGCCTCATCTGTCGCAGGCGGGTGAAGGATCCCGCCGCCGCCGGGAGTTGCCGGCCCCTCAGCCGCGCCCGGTGAACCGCGCGTGCAGCGAGCGGGCCGAGGCGTCCGTCAGGGAGGCGATCTGGTCGACGATCACCCGCTTGCGGGCCCGCTCGTCCCCGGCCCGCTCGAACAGGGTGCGGAACTGCGGATCCAGCCCGTCGGGCGCGCGGGCGGTGAGCGCCTCGGCGAGTTCGGCGATGACGATCCGCTGGTCGGCGCGGAGCCGCTCCTGCTCGGCGCGCTGCATGACGTACCGGTCGGCGACGGCCTTGAGGACCGCGCACTCCAGCCGGGTCTCGTGCGGTACGACGAGTTCGGCGTCGTAGCGGGTGAGCCGCCCGGCGCCGTACGCCGCGCGGGTGGCGCTCTCCGCGGCCAGGCAGAAACGGCCGATGAGCTGGCTGGTGGCGTCCTTGAGGCGGGCCTGGGCGACGGCCGAGCCGTCGTAGCCGTGCGGCCACCACTGCTGGTCCTGGAGCCGGTCGAGGGCGGCGGCCAGCTCGTGCGGGTCGGTGTCCTCCGGCACATACCGGCCGACGGCGACGGCGAAGACGCCCTGGCGTTCCGGCTCGGCGTGCAGGCAGTTGGGGTCGATGTGGCCGGCGTGCAGGCCGTCCTCGACGTCGTGCACGGAGTACGCCACGTCGTCGGACCAGTCCATGACCTGGGCCTCGAAGGTGGTGCGGGTGCCGGGAGCGTCCTTGCGGAGCCAGTCGAAGACGGGGCGGTCGTCCTCGTAGACACCGAACTTCGGGGACTCGGGGTCGGACGGGTGGGCGCCGCGGGGCCAGGGGTACTTGGTGGCGGCGTCGAGGGTGGCTCGGGTGAGGTTGAGGCCGACGGAGCCCTCGGGGGTGAACCGCTTGGGTTCGATGCGGGTGAGCAGGCGCAGCGACTGGGCGTTGCCCTCGAAGCCGCCGCAGTCCTCGGCGAACTCGTTCAGCGCGACTTCGCCGTTGTGGCCGAACGGGGGGTGGCCGAGGTCGTGGGAGAGGCAGGCGGCCTCCACCAGGTCGGGGTCGCAGCCGAGGGCCGCGCCGAGCTCTCGCCCCACCTGTGCGCACTCCAGGGAGTGGGTGAGGCGGGTGCGGGGGCTCGGGTCCCAGGCGTGGGAGTGGGTTCCCGGGGTGACCACCTGGGTCTTGCCGGCGAGCCTGCGCAGGGCGGCGGAGTGCAGTACGCGGGCGCGGTCTCGTTGGAAGGCCGTGCGGCCTGGGCGTTTGTCGGGTTCGGGGGCCCAGCGTTCGACTGCTGACTCGTCGTAGTACATGCACCGACAGTAAGGGCAGACACTGACAGACGGAGGGCTGTGTCGCGCCAGGCCTTCCGGGTGGGTGCCGTCCCCGGCGTCCTAGGCGGACGCCAGTTCCGGTGCTGTCGTGACCGGCGTGTTCAGCATCTGGTCGTAGCGGGTCAGCAGCAGGCGTGCCATCGCGGGGTGGGTGCCCAGGGGGGCCGACGCGATCCACGGGGCCGCCGCCGCGCACTCCGTCGCGAAACGGCCCGGGGCCGTGAAGTAGGAGGCGATGGCCACCCTGGTGCGGCCTCGGGAGGAGAGGGCGCGGACGGCGTCGGGGACGGTCGGAGCCGTCGTCGTCGCGTAGGCCGGGACGACCGGGACGCCCAGGCGGTCGGCGAGGAGGCGTGCCGTGTGGGAGGTGTCGAGTTGCGACTCGGGGTCCCGGGAGCCGGCCGCGGCCAGGACGACAGCGGTGCGGCGGCGGGTGGGCTCGTCCGTACGGGTGCTCCAGCCGGCCTCGACGAGGCGGGCGTGCAGTGCCTCCACCAGCAGGGGGTGCGGGCCGAGCGCGGGGGCGACGCGGGCGCGGACGCCGGACGCGGCGGCCGTCCCGGGGATGTCCCGCTTGACGTGGTAGCCGCGGCTGAGCAGGAGCGGGACGAGGACGGCCTCGCCGGTGCCGAGGTCGGCGAGGGTGTCGGTGAGCAGGGGCTCGTTCAGCTCGATGTGACCGAGGTGGACGGGCAGGCCCGGGCGCAGGGCGCGGACCTGGTCGAGAAGCGCGCGCACGGTGCTCAGGGCACGCGGGTCGCGGCTGCCGTGGGCCACGACGACGAGCGCGGGCGGTGCGGGGCGCCGCCTGCCGTCGGGCGAGACGAGGCGGAGCCGGCTGATGAGCTGACTGCTGATCCGGTTCATGAGGTGCGCCGTACTGTCGAGGTGGGCCGTCGTGGACTCGTGGTGGGGAGTGTTCGACGCCGTCATGGATCGATGGTGAGGGCGGGACGTTGCAGCTCCGTTTCACGGGAATGACGGGTTCTTACACCGGGTTCACCGCATCGCCCCCGACCGGTGTGAGCGCGCGTGACCTGCGGTTTCGCGAGATGGAGTGAACCTGGTCACGTCGGCTGCGATGAACCGCGCGGGGCGGCCGGACGTCCCTGACTGTCGAGGACGGGCCGTGAGCCGAACGGGGAGGGACCATCCGATGCGCCTACCGAAGCCGCGCCGGCCGAGACTGCCGCGCACCCGCACCGGGCAGCGCCGGCTGGTGCAGGCCGTGATGCTGGGGTGCGTGCTGGCACTGCTTCCGGCCACCTGGATGCACCTCGTGACCGGGGACCGGCTGCGTACCGAGGCCGACGTGCCGCGCACCGAGGTGGCCGTGGTCTTCGGCGCCGGGCTGTGGGGCGGCGAGCCGTCCCCCTACCTCGCCCACCGGCTGGACGCGGCGGCCGATCTGTACCGCGCCGGCCGTATCGAGGTCGTCCTCGTCACCGGCGACAACAGCCGCCAGGACTACGACGAGCCCGACGCCATGCGCGCCTACCTGACCAGGCACGGCGTGCCCGACTCCCGCATCGTCAGCGACTACGCCGGTTTCGACACCTGGGACTCCTGCGTCCGGGCCAAGAAGATCTTCGGCGTGGACGAGGCGGTGCTGATCAGCCAGGGCTTCCACATCCGGCGGGCGGTGGCGCTGTGCCAGGAGGCGGGGGTGGCGTCGTACGGCGTCGGCGTCGACGCCAAGCACGACGCGACCTGGTACTACGGCGGCACCCGGGAGATCTTCGCGGCCGGCAAGGCGGCCCTGGACGCCCTCTTCGAGCCGGACCCCCGCTTCCTCGGGCCGCGGGAGAGCGGGGTGACGAACGCGCTGGCCGCGAAGCGGTGAGCCCGTGAAGGAGCCCGAGAAGGAGCCTTCTCGGCACCCCGGGGCTGCCGGTCCGGCCTCCTCGGGTCCGTGTCCTCGGGTCCGTGTCCTCGGGTCCGGTGTCTTCGGGTCCGGCGTCCCCGGGATCGCCGTACCGGTACGCCTCACCGCGGCCCTCCGGCGGCGGGGAGGTCACCGTCCCGGCCGCGTAACAGGGGGCCGCCGCGGGCGTAACACGCCCGAAGCACGCTGGACGGTATGCCGAACTCCGCGACGCCCACGCACTGCCCGTACTGCGCCCTGCAGTGCGGGATGAACCTCACGCCCTTGCAGGACGGGGGTGTCGCGGTGGTCGAGCGCCCGGACTTCCCGGTGAACAAGGGGGCGCTGTGCGGCAAGGGCCGTACGGCGCCGGCGGTGCTGGCCGCGGGCGCCCGGCTGACCTCCCCGCTGGTGCGGTCGGGCGGGGCGCTCGTGCCGGCCGGCTGGGACGAGGCGCTGGACCGGGTCGCCGAGGGCCTTCGCCGCACCCGTGCGGAACACGGCCCGGACGCGTGCGGGGTCTTCGGCGGGGGCGGTCTGACCAACGAGAAGGCGTACAGCCTCGGCAAGTTCGCGAGGATCGTGCTCGGCACCTCGCAGATCGACTACAACGGCCGTTTTTGCATGTCGTCGGCGGCGGCGGCCGGGATGAAGGCGTTCGGCCTGGACCGGGGGCTGCCGTTCCCGCTGGAGGACATCCCGCGGACGGGCTGTGTGATCCTCGTGGGCTCCAACCCGGCCGAGACCATGCCGCCCTCCCTGCGCTACTTCACCGAGCTGCGCGAGAACGGCGGCACGCTGATCGTCGTCGACCCGCGCCGCACGAAGACCGCCGAGCACGCCGATCTGCACCTCGCGCCCCGCCCCGGCACCGACCTCGCGCTGGCCCTCGGCCTGCTGCACCTGGTCGTCGCGGAGGGGCGGGTGGACGAGGAGTACGTCCAGGAGCGCACGGCCGGCTGGGAGGAGGCGCGGGCCGCCGCGATGGCGCACTGGCCGGAGTACGTGGAGCGGATCACGGGGGTGTCCGTCCCCGAACTCCGGGAGGCCGTACGGCTGTTCTGCGAGCCGGAGCACGCGATGGTGCTGACCGCGCGCGGACCCGAGCAGCAGTCCAAGGGCACGGACACGGTGGGCGCGTGGATCAACCTGTGCCTGGCGACCGGGCGGGCGGGCCGGCCGCTGTCCGGCTACGGCTGCCTCACCGGGCAGGGCAACGGACAGGGCGGACGCGAACACGGCCAGAAGGCCGACCAGCTGCCCGGCTACCGCAAGCTGGACGACCCGTCGGCGCGACGCCATGTCGCCGAGGTGTGGGGCGTGGACCCGGACAGCCTGCCGGGGCCGGGGCGCAGTGCGTACGAGTTGCTGGACGCGCTCGGCACGGACATCAGGTCGCTGCTGCTGATGGGTTCCAATCCCGTGGTGTCGGCACCGCGTGCCGCGCACATCGAGGAGCGCATCAAGTCCCTCGACTTCCTCGCCGTGTGCGATGTCGTGCTGTCGGAGACGGCCGCGCTCGCGGACGTGGTGCTGCCGGTCACCCAGTGGGCGGAGGAGACGGGCACGACGACCAGTCTGGAGGGCCGAGTGCTGCTGCGGCGGCGTGCGATCACCCCGCCGGACGGGGTGCGCAGCGATCTGGAGGTCATGCACGAGCTCGCGGCCCGGCTGGGCGGCGAGCGGAATCTGGAGAAGGGGTTCCCGACCGATCCCGAGGAGGTCTTCGAGGAGCTGCGGCGGGCCAGCGCGGGCGGAGCGGCGGACTACTCGGGGATCTCGTACCGCAGACTGGCGGAGGAGAACGGGGTGTTCTGGCCGTGCCCCGCGCCCGACGGCGGTGGACCGGGCCTGCGGGACGACGGTGAGGACGCCTCGCTGGACGCGGTCGCCCGGGCCGACGACGACCCCGCACAGGACGGCGAGGCCATCGCCCCGGTGCACCCCGGCACGCCCCGTCTCTTCCTCGACCGGTTCGCCACGCCGGACGGACGGGCGAGGTTCGCCGCCGTCTCGCACCGGGCGATCGCCGAGGAACCCGACGACGAGTACCCGGTGCTCCTGACGACCGGCCGGGTCGTGGCGCAGTACCAGTCCGGCGCCCAGACCCGGCGCGTCGACGAGCTGAACACCGCCGCGCCGGGCCCGTTCGTGGAGCTGCACCCACGGCTGGCGGCGCGGCTCGGGGCGGCCGAGGGCGACCCGGTGGCCGTGGTCTCACGCCGGGGCCGCGCGGTCGCCCCCGCCCGCATCACGACCGGCATCCGCCCCGACACCGTCTTCATGCCGTTCCACTGGCCGGGCGAGGGACGCGCCAACACCCTGACCAACCCGGCGCTGGACCCGACGTCTCGGATGCCGGAGTTCAAGGCGTGCGCGGTGCGTGTGGAGGCGGTGAAGGCGTAGCCGGCGGGCGGCTCATGGCTGACGGGCGGCTCGTGGCCGGCGGGCGGTTCAACCGGCCCGTGTCGCCCAGTCACCGCCGTCCAGAAGCGTGCCGCGGGCGCGCAGCCGGGCGGCGACGGAGGGGGCGGCGACATACACCCACGCCCGTACGGCCGTTGCGTCGGCGGTGCGGATCACCTCGCGGGCGATGCGCTCGTAGAGGTTGCGCGCGTCGCCCGGGGCGTACTCCTCCAGCCGGTCGAGGGCGGCGAGCAGCGCGGGGTACTCCTCGGGGCGGGCGGTGACGAGTTCGCCCCGGACGGTGCCCGCGGCGCCCGGTTCGTCGACGGCGTACGGGTAGCCCGGGCCGTCGTACAGGTGTGCCCCGACGAGTCGTGCCGGTTCCTCGGCGAGCGTGCGCCCGCGCAGAAAGCGGTCGTGGTTCGGCTCACCTGGGCGAAGGGTGCCGTAGACGAAGAACGGGAGTCGGGGAGAGAGGGTCACAGAAAGGATTCTCTCCTCTCACACACCTGCACGTATTCACCCTGGCCAGGGCATGTGAACGGCCCCTTGAATCTTGGGCAACTCCGCGCCGCACAGTTCAAGGAGACCGATGAGCCGAATACGGCTGCACGCCCGAGGTTCCCGACTCGCCACGGCGGGCCTCGCCATCGCCGCGACCGCCACCCTGCTGACCACCACGCTCTCCCCCACCGCCGGCGCGGAGGAGCGGCCGACCAGGGCCACCGCGCTCGAGAACGCGGCGTCCGTGCTCGACGACCGCGCGGAGAGCCTCGGCCTGACGGCCGCGCAGGACACCGCCGTGCGGGACGTGATCGTGGACGACGACGGCACCCAGCATGTGCGATACGACCGCACCTACCGTCAACTCCCCGTGCTCGGCGGCGACTTCGTCGTCCACCTGGCGAAGGACGGCACCTATCGCGGCGCCTCCCGCGCCACGAAGCACACGATCTCCCTGGCGAGCGTGGCTCCGAAGCTGGCGGCACCGAAGGCCGCCGACCTCGCGGCGAGCGCGCTGCGTGCCGTGAACGTCGGCGAGACGCTGAAGCGGCTCACGTCCAGGCCCGAGCTGGTCGTCGACGCCCTGCACGGCGCCCCGAAGCTGGCCTGGCGCACGAACGCCGTCGCGCAGGACTCCCTCGGCAACCCGGTCGCCCGCACGGTGCTGACCGACGCCCGCACCGGCACCCAGATCGACGCGTGGGACAGCCTCGAATCGGCGGCGGGCGACGGGAAGTCGCTGTACGGCGGCACGGTCCCGCTGCGGACGACGAAGTCGGGGGCGGCGTACCAGCTGAAGGACGCGACACGCGGGGGCACCTACACGGGTGACGCCGAGAACGAGACGGACCTGTGTCTGCTCACCATCTGCCTCGAACGCGCCCCGGCGACGCTCTTCACGGACACCGACAACCACTGGGGCACCGGCAAGGCGGCCGACCGTGCCACGGCCGCGGTGGACGCGCAGTACGGCACGGACGTGACGTGGGACTACTACGAGGACGTGCACGGCCGCAAGGGCATCGCGGGCGACGGCAAGGGGTCGTACAACCGTGTGCACTACGGCAAGGACTACAACAACGCCTTCTGGGACGACCGTTGCTTCTGCATGACGTACGGCGACGGTGACGGCACCCAGCTCGGTCCGCTGGTGTCGCTGGACGTGGCCGGGCACGAGATGACGCACGGCGTGACGTCGAAGACGGCGGCGCTGACGTACTCGGGCGAGTCCGGCGGCCTCAACGAGGCGACGTCCGATGTCTTCGGCACGCTCGTGGAGTTCCACGCGGGCAACACCGCCGACCCGGGGGACTACCTGATCGGCGAGAAGGTCGTCCGGTCGGGCTTCCCGCGCAAGGCCCTGCGGTACATGGACAAGCCGTCGAGGGACGGCGTCTCGGTGGACTGCTGGAGTCCCACGGCCAAGGATCTCGACGTCCACTACTCGTCGGGCATAGGCAACCATTTCGCCTATCTGCTGGCCGAAGGCAGCGGGGCGAAGAACCTGAACGGGGTCGTCTACAACTCGCCCACCTGTGACGGGTCGTCCGTGCAGGGGATCGGCCGGGCCAAGCTGGGGAAGATCTGGTACCGGGCACTGACGGTCTACATGACGTCCTCGACGAACTATGCGGGGGCGCGGGCGGCGACGCTCAGTGCGGCCAAGGATCTGTACGGGGCGGGGAGCGCGGAGTACGGGGCCGTGGGGGCGGCTTGGAAGGCGGTGAAGGTGGGCGGCTGAGCCGACGGCGGGCGCGGGGGCCGGCGGGTGCGGCAGGCGAGGGGGTGCGGCAGGCAAGGGGGCGCTGCGGAGCCGGAAACCGGGTGGCCGGGTCGTCGCGGCGGCGGATACGCTCCGCTGCCGAACGCCCGCCGCCGGACGGCGGGCATCAGCCGTCACCCCCCCATTACCTTCTTGGTGGCCCCGCAATGGGGCGCCCGGCCTCCGGAGTTGGCATGACTTTCTCCCCCTGTCGATC